>DASUOS010000103.1:0-2809 GCA_036276515.1 Anaerolineales bacterium
CCCGCAGCCTTCGCCAGGACCAGTCTCTGCTCGAGGAAATGGACAAGGAAGCCAAACCCACGGCGGAACCAAAACGCCCGGCCAGCCCCGGATCCATAGGTGAGAAAAAGTACACACCTGTAACCAAAAAGAGTACCCAAAAATAAGGCAAACGACAGGGAGTCCGCTATAATCGAATAGCGGGCTCTTTTTATGCAGAGACTCACCGGGACACGGTATCAGTGGAGGGCATGGCTCATTTCGTTGAGCCTTCTTTCTATGTGCGCGGGCATCGGCCTGGCCTCCTCCACTCGCGGCAGGGCAGCCCCCTCCTACCAGCCGCCCGGACCCGACCGTTTTGCCGTTACAACCGTGGACTATACAAGATATTTCTGGTGGCTGATCCGTTGGGGAGAGAATGACCACGAGTGTGAAATCGAGATCGACCACGAAGGTCTGCCCACGCCCGGGGATGTATACGTGGACTGCGGCGAGGATATCTATGAAAAGTGGGTGGAACAGGGTCCCTGCCTTGAAAGAGACGTCTCCTTGTGCAAGGGGTTTTTTGCAGTGCTGATGGGAAGCAAGCCGGCCCAGAAGCAGATCTCTACAAAACTGCCTCCCCCCACAGTACAGGTCTCCCTGGAGAACTGCAGCCCGGTCTACACCTCATCCACCAGCATCTGTGAATATGATCCCATTCTCGTTCTTACCGGTATCGAGCCTTTGGCAGATTACCAGATCATCGGCATTGAAGGCCTGTATGAAGGACAGCCCTTTGCCTGTGGCCCCGTGTGCCGCCTGCAGCTGCCGGTCACGGGTGAGAATGTGTTCACCCTGGAGTTCTGGGCCTATTCAAGTTACGGCGACAGCAGCGATATCTTCGAGGCCCAGATCCGTGTAGCCGTGACCAGCGCCGGGGATCCCGACCGCTCTTTCTGGTATGTGGATGTACTGAGCAGCCAGTGGATAGGCGTCCCTCTGGCAAGCTGTGTGGGAGCCTGGGGAACCCTGCCGCCCATCGGGGGACCGCCCGAGTGGCTGAGCACACCCACCGAGAGCGAAAGCCTTGGAACGGATGTCCCCTACAATTACCTGGCAGCCCAGTTGATCCGCCAGCAGGTTGTGGATGCGGGCTCCTGCCCGGATGGCGGTTTGACACCCGAGGATACAGCCTCCGTCTGCGGCATGGAAGTGGCGCGTGAAGCGGTCCGGGAGTGGCAGAACCAGTTCGACGAGATCATCCTGAATGTCGGCCGCGACACGGGTGTCCCTGCTCACTTATTGAAGAACCTCTTCGCCATCGAGAGCCAGTTCTGGCCGGGCGCCACCCTCAAGACCGACATCGGCCTGGGACAGTTGACCGTAAAAGGCGCCGATACCACATTCCTGTGGAACCCGCCCTTCTTCTACCAGTTCTGCCCCCTGGTGATGGACTCGGCCGAATGCAGTCAGGGCTACCTGAACCTGGACGATGAACAGCAAAACTACATCCGGCTGGCACTGGTCGACGCCGTGAATGCGAATTGTGAGAACTGCCCACTGGGAATCGACCTGGACCGCGCCAGCTTCAGCATCGGTGTCTTTGCCCACACGATGCTGGCCAACTGCGAACAGGCCGGCCAGCTCGTGGAAAACGTCACCGGCGGGATGGCAGGCGAGGCCGCCACGTATGAGGATCTTTGGAAGTTCACACTGGTCAATTACAATGCCGGGCCGGGCTGCCTGGGCGACGCTCTGGAAGTCGCCGAAGGCGATAATGATGACCAGGCATTGACCTGGGAAAACGTCGCCTCGCATCTTGCACCGGCCTGCCAGGGTGCGGTCAATTACGTAAACGAGATCAGCCGGGAAAGATGACTGGCTGATCGGCATAAGCGGAGGCAGGTCCTCCGCTTTTCTTTTTTATGCTAAACTAGGTCCATGATGTCATTGCGAGCGTACGTTGCGAAGCAATCTCCTGCTCCCGGGAAAACCTTCACGACCACCTGCAATGACGTTTTGATTCCAGGAGTATACCCATGCTAAGTCCCATAGAGAAAGTTCTCTTTGTACTGGCAGTTCTTGTCTCGTTGTACTTCACCTGGCGCGGCGTGCAGCGGATCATCGCTCACATCTCAGGCGGACAGGGCAAGCCGGATTGGAGCCTGATCTGGAAGCGGCTCGGCGGGCTGATCGTCAAGATCGGTCTGTTCCAGCCGGTCTTCCGTCACCGCCTCGGACCCAGCATTTTGCACGGCCTGATCGGCTGGGGCTTCATCACCTTCCTGCTGATCAACCTGGCCGACCTGGTCTACGCTTATACCGGATTCAAATTGCTGGAAAACACCGGCTGGTTCGGAGATGTCTACCGGCTCCTTGCGGATGTGGCGGGTGTCGCCCTGCTGGTGGGAATCGTCGGGATGGCGATCCGCCGCTTCGTTTTCCGCCCGAAAAACCTGGACCCGTACCAGTCGACTCACCTGCTCCCCCAGGCACGCTCGGGGATCATGCGCGATTCGGCGGTGGTCGCTTCTTTTATCCTCATCCATAATCTTGCCAGGTTGTTCGGCGAGTCGTTTTACGTCGCCGAGTCGGGAGTCCGCGACAGCTGGCAGCCGTTCATTTCAACGGTGGCAGGCCTATGGTCCGGCATGGACGCGAACAGCCTGCTGGTCGGCGAGCGGCTGATGTTCTGGCTGTCCATCGGGGCGGTGGTCGCCTTCCTGCCCTACTTCCCCATCTCCAAGCACATTCATCTCTTTTTTGCCCCGATCAACTACGCATTGAAGCCTGAGCGCAAGTCCATCGGGCAGTTGAATTACATCAACCTCGACGACCCGTCGATCGA
>DASUOS010000104.1:0-4358 GCA_036276515.1 Anaerolineales bacterium
ACTGAGATTGAATCTTACAATTTCAGGGTTGGAATTGGTTGCCAATGCGGATGATTTAGAGAACTTTGTGTGTAATCCTTACATAAACCCAGCCGAGCCTGTTTCTTTGACACTCAATTATCGTGAGGCAGAAATACCCAGCCAGATTGGGGAACCTATTGTAATCACGTATGAATATAACATGGATGCAAGCCAGTACAAAACTTTGACATTCGATCTGGATCTCACTATCGGACCTTGCGCCGATTCTTTGAACTTTCAAGAATCCAATATAACACCTACTCTACCTTTGCCTGATTTAATTGCGAATTATCACTTGAATTTTCGGGTCCCAGTTCAATGAACTTACAAAGAAAATTGTCGGCAAAAATTTATAGTCGATCAATTTCATGAACGTAGGTTCTGTGCATCTTGTAGAAATCGATGCCGAAATTTTCCAGGTCGCGCTTCATACTTTCATTTTCCAGGCCTATTTGTACGACTTCGGCATGCCTGTACCGTGGGTTCTCCGTCACAGATTTGAACATCTCGCTGTACAGAATAGCTGTCCCGCCGGAGCCCCGGTATTCGGGGAGCAGGCCAGCGCCGTTGATATTGATCCAGCTTGTTCGGCGGAGTTCGAGGAGCAGTGTCAGCCAGCCAAATGGGAACAATCGCCCGCCTGTTCTCTGCAGCGCGGCCGAGACGTCGGGGTAGGCAAGCAAAAACCCAACCGGTCTTTCCCCTTTCATAACCAGCTTGACCAATTTGGGGTCTGCCAGCCAAAAAAGCTGGCTGGCCATCGAGTTCACTTCTTCATCTGTAAGAGGCGTCCCCCCTTCCGTGCCGCCAAGGGAATCGTTGTACAGTGTTTTCAGGTGGGAAACAAGCGGCCTCAGGTCTCTGCGGGTATTGCAGTGCAGGATGCGCAGCCCGCGACGCTGGGCGAGGCGCCCGGCAAGCCGGTGGATCCGTTCGGGGAACTGGAGGTCCGCGCCGATGTATCCCGATGCAGTTTCGCCTTCACGGACAAACCCCTGTGCTTCGACCAGATCTACGTAGTAAGATGGATTGTAAGGCAACCCGAAGGCCGGTCGATTCTCGAATCCCCGGACCAGCATGCCCAGGCCGTCCATGGGTGTAAAGCCTTTGGGACCGGCGATCCTGTTCAACCCCTGCGAGCGTGCCCAGGCGAAGCCTTCTTCGAACAACGCCTTTGTCGCAGCCGGGTGGTTCTCGCACTCGAACAGATAGAAGAAGGCAGTGCGGGTCCTGTTGTATTCGTTGTAACGGCGGTTATTGAGGACGGCGAGGCGACCTATGGGACGTGTCGCCTCGTAGGCCAGGAGGAACAGGGCTTGCGAATGTTTATAAAACGGGAAGCGCTTCGGGTTCAGCCGGAACCGTTCGTCCCTCTTTAATGGCGGCACCCATTGGGGAATATCCCTGTAGATGGAAAACGGCAGGTTCAGAAAATCAAACACCTGTTGTTTGTTGTTCAGGTCGAGTGGTAGGATTTTCATTGAAAGTAAGCCGGACTGTCCCACGGGACAGGATACTTCGCGACCCGTCCGGCCTATAAGGATTGTGCCCGGCGCGCCATCTGTGCGCGCAGCGTCTGTGTGTCGTGATCGATCGTAAAGAGCGCACCGAGATAGAGGAAAAAACAGATCAGCCAGGCGCTGACACAAAGCACGATGATCGTATTGGTCAATCCCAGGGAAGAGGAGGCCAGCAGCCCTGTCACCGCAGGGGCGAACGCTGCACCCGTATTTTCCACAAAATATTCAACGGCTTGCGCAGTGCTGCGCACTTCCGGCACGGTCACATCATAGACGGTCGCAATGACATTGGCCGAGGAGAGAGGCATGAAGACCGCCGTGAGGCACATGAAGATGAAGAATTGTGTCCGGTTTCCGACGGGCGTCGTTATGGCCAGGTAGAGAAAGATCGCACCCATCAGTACACCGATGCTGGAGATGATGATGCGGCCCTTGTTGGTCCGTTTGAAAAGAGCGTCGCCGATCGATCCACCGATAAAGTAACCCGATGCCAGGACCAGGATCACGGGCGCCATGGTGATCAGGACCGAATTATTATCATATCCACGCTCGGTCATCAGGTAACCAAAGAAAAAGTATACGATGACATTCCAGGGGAATTGGCCGGCGAACCCCTGGGCAAAGATGAACCACATGGTTTTCTTTTTGAAAATTTCCCGCACTTCCTTCCAGGAGAAATGGAAGTGTTCAAGTTTCTCCGCCTCCATGCCTTCGAACTCCGGCTCCGCTTTACCGCGCGGCATTTCCCGAACGCCGAAATAGATGAACGCCGCGATCACAAGACCCAGAGAGCCGGTGATATAAAACACAGAACGCCACCCACCGATCAGCGGAGCAACCAGTAATGCCAGGATCATGCCGATAAGATATCCGATAGGCTGGGCGAGCTGTAAGATCCCATACACTTTGCCGCGCAGGGTGGGACCAAAGTAATCGGCGATCAGGGTAAACATTCCGGGATAGGAAGAATCATCCACGCCGGTGGAGGCGCGGGTCGTGATGAAGGCAGGGTACGTACGTACGATGGCGCTCAGCCAGGTAGTCACACCCCAGACCAGCGAGGCGAGGGCGAGAAGCTTGGCTCGGGCATAACGATCATATAAATAGCCCCAGATCGGATAAAGGATCGTGGCAACGATCAGCGCTCCTGTATTGATAAATCCCCACTCCCGGTTGCCAATGCCGAACGTTTCACTGATGGGCACCTGCAGCGAGCCGATCATCAGCTTGTCGGTCTGGTGCAGGAGCATGAAGAAGAAGAATACCCCAACGACGAACCAGCGGTAACGCGAATGTTCCTTGGACATGATGGCCTCAGGGAGAAGGATTTATTCGAGTATCCAATTTTAGGAGAGATATGTCAAGTGCCAGGTGTCCCGTATCAGATATCGAGCGAATCCTCGGCGATGATCTCGCGGGCCAGCTGCTGCAGCTCAGCGGACTCCTTGACCTTCGCCGCCTCGAAATACTGGGTAAGCAGTTCGAGTGGACTCAGGCTGCTGACGGTTTGTCCCTCGGGGATACGGACGCGCGCTTCGCTCTTCGGCCGCTTCACCAGGTGGAACTCGAAGCAGCACTCGGTATATTTGCGCAGGGCCGATTCGTCGATCAGCACATCCAGCTCGCGCGGATATTCAACGGTCAATTTGACGATCGCCTCGGTCATCTTGTCGGGCGTGGGCAGCGTGCGGAGCAGTTCGTCGGTCACATTCTCGGTAGAGGTGAGGACGACCCGCCGCTCGATGAACATGCGCGTCCCATCGATCTTTTTCCACTGCACCTGCGCATCTCCGCGCGTGACCTCGGCAATGATGAAAAACTTGTCATCCTTCGCTTCGCCAAAGTCCACACGCTCGATGGAACCGGGATAGATCACCGGTGGATGGCTGCCTTCATTAAGGTTCTGCGGCTTATGGATGTGTCCCATGGCCACATAATCAAGTCGTTGGTCCTTGACCAGCGACGTCGGCAGGACCAGGTCGCTGCCCAGCATGACCATGCGCTCCGCTCCGAACATTGCCCCTTCCACCGATGCATGAGCGGTGAGGATAAGCGGGAGACGGGTGTCGGCTTCCTTGATCCAATCTTCGATCAGGCTGGAGATGCGGTCTTCGATCCGGGCGAACAGCTCGCGCACGTCCACAGCGCTGGCGTCGATGGAGGCCATCAGGCCCGAGCGTGCCACCCACGGCATGGCGATCACCTGGATGGGCAGTCCCCACAGGTCATCCGATGTCAGGAATTCGGGCTTTTGCAGCACGCGCACGTACGGCACCTGCAGGGTATCGAACTCCTGGATGGCATGGGCACGTCCCATGGCAGGAGACAGATCGTGATTGCCCACCAGGAGCAGTGTGGGGATCTTTGCCTGCGACAAACGGATGATGCGCTTCCCCCACTCCCGCTGAAAGGTCGGTGCGGGAGAGCGGTCTTTGTACGCGTCTCCTGCAAAAATAACCAGGTCCACCCGTTCCGAGATCGCCGCGTCGATGATGGTATCCAGCGACCTCAAAAAATCCAGGACCCGCAGCGGCAGTCCCGTTTTGGGATCGTGGCGTCCATAGTTGGCCATGTCGATATGGGCGTCGGCGAAGTGGAGGAGTTTCATCGTTAGTTCCGTTGGGCAGATTAAGGTTTAATGTTGAAGGTTTCAGGTTTGAACGTTCAAACGTTCAAACTTGAAACCCTATTATGGCTGGAATCCCAAATCCTGCAATGCCTGACTGGCAGGGATCCATTGGGGGTGGATTTTCAACGCGTCGCGGTAATCCTTCACCGCCAGATCGGTCTTGCCTGCCATGTAATAGGCCTGCCCGC
>DASUOS010000105.1:0-7082 GCA_036276515.1 Anaerolineales bacterium
ACGCGGCGAATAACCAGCAAAATGTAGCCAGCCGTCACAATTACACCCAGAATGGCGATAATCGCCACCCATGGAGCCACCTGCCACGCACCCATGAAGATGGGGAACTCGGCGGCGAAGCCAGAGAAGCCGGGCATGCCCATGGAAACCAGGCCAGCGACGATGAAGCCCACCGCCGCGTAGGGCATTTTGCGGAACAGCCCGCCCAGGTTGGCGAGCGTGCGGGTATGCGTGCGGTCGTACACCATACCGACGACAGCAAAGAAGAGAGCCGTCATCACGCCGTGTGAGAACATCTGCAGACCGGAGCCGAGCAGGCCTTCACGGTTGAGCGTGGAAAAGCCGAGCATGACCAGTCCCATATGCGAGACCGAGGAAAACCCGACCATGTATTTGAAGTCCATCTGGACAAAGGCGATGTAGGCGCCATAAACCACAGCCACCGCGGCGAAAAGCATGATCAGCCAGGCCCAGGTCTGGGCGCCCTGCGGCAGCAGCATGATACCGACGCGCAGAGCGGCGAACGCGCCGAGCTTCATCAGCACGCCGGCGTGGAACATCGAGACGGCGGTCGGCGCGGCAACGTGTCCATCCGGGGACCAGTTGTGAAACGGCCAGATGCCACCCAGCACGGCGAAGCCCAGGAAGACCGGCAGGAACCAGATATCCTGGAACGCCTGTGAGAAGCCGGCGCTCTCCATTTGCAGCATATCGAAGGAGAGGACACCGGTATTCGCATACTGTACCCAGTACATAACCAGCACACCGACCAGCGAGACCACCGAGCCGATGAACAGGTACAGCGTCAGCTTCATGGCCGCGTATTCGCGGGTCTGCACCCAGCCCCAGATGGCGATGAGCAGGTACATGGGGAACACGGCAATCTCATAGAAGAAGAACAGCATGAACAGGTCGAGCGAGACGAAGACGCCGAACACGCCCGCTGCCAGAATGAACAGGAAGGCGAAAAACTCGCGCGGCCGGTCCTGGATGCCGGCCATCACGCGGGGATGATCGTCGCCCCAGGAGATGAGCACGCCGGTGAACATGACCACGCCCGTCAGCAGGACGAGCGGGGCGCTGATGCCGTCCACGCCGAAGTGCAGGCTGATGCCAAGAGCGGGCAGCCAGTCGTATTTTTCGATGAACTGGTAGCCGCCGGCCGCCTGGTCATAATTGAAGTAAACCCAGAAGGACAGGATCAAAGCGAAGGTAGCTGCAGCCAGAGCAAGAGCCCGGGTTTCGTTCCGCCGTTGTGCGGGCAGGAGCAGGATCAGCGCTGCCGCGACCACCGGTGTAAATGTGATGACACTCAGGACAGGAAAATTCATCATCCACCTCTTAGAAGAGCATGACCACGGCTCTGTTGATCACGTCAAGGATCCATGCCGGGTAGATGCCAATCCATAAAATCAAAGCCATCAACGGCGCCATGACCAGGATTTCACGCGTGTTGATCTCTGTCAGCCGGTGCTCACCATGCGCCCAGTGTTCGTTCAAGGGTCCGTGCAGCACCTTCTTGATCCCTTTCAGGATGTAGGCGCCTGTGAACAAAAGGCCAAGCATCGAAATGACCGTGTAGACCGTCAAAATGGGATAGGCGCCCCGCACGACCAGGAACTCGGAGATGAACCCGTTGAGTCCCGGCAGGCCGAGGGAGGCCATGCTGGTGAAGATCAGGATGCCGCCATAGACCGGCACAAGCGGGAACAGGCCGCCGTATTTTTCGAGGTCGCGGGTGTGGGTCCGCTCGTAAATCACGCCGACCAGGAAAAACATCCCCGCCGCCGACAGTCCATGGTTGAACATCTGCAGGATGGCGCCGTTCAAAGCGATGGTGGCGTCGGTCGTCCCGGCGGCAAAGGCAGCTGCGGCGATGCCGAGCACAACGAAGCCCATATGGTTCACAGATGAGTAGGCGACCAGGCGCTTGAAGTCGGTCTGGGCATACGAAGCGAATGCCCCGAAGACGATGGCGGCCGTGGCCAGGAAGGCCAGCGCGCCGGCGAAGATCCGAGCTTCCTCCGGATACAGAGGAAGGATCAATCGCAGAAAACCATAGGCGCCAAGCTTCAGCATGACACCGGCCAGGATCATCGAGCCGGCGGTCGGCGCTTCGGTATGCGCGTCGGGCAGCCAGGTGTGGAAGGGCCAGAGCGGGACCTTGACCGCGAAAGCGACCACGAAGGCCCAGAAGGCGATCGTCTTGACCGTGGATACAGACATCCCCAGCAGCATGGAACCCGAGTCGAGGGCATTCCAGCGATCGTAGAGAGTGACCAGGTCATAGGTCCCGAACAGAACGCCGAGCAGCTGGACCGCCAGGAGGAGTCCGAGCGATCCTCCCATCGTATAGATCATGAACTTGAGCGAGGCGTAGTTACGGTTGGCGCTGCCCCACTGGTTGATCAGGAAGTACATCGGCACCAGGCCTACTTCCCAGAAGACGAAGAAGACCAGCAGGTCGAGTGCCATAAACACGCCGAGCATGCCCGTCTCGAGAAAGAGGAACAGCATCATATAGGCCTTCACTTTATCGTTGATGGTGAAGGAGGCCAGGATCGCCAGCGGTGTCAGCAGGGTGGTCAGCAGGACCATGGTCAGCGACATGCCGTCCACGCCGAGATGCAGGGATGAGCCGATGGCTTCGTACCAGGGATACGACTCCTGGAACTGGAAGCCGGGCAGGAAGGCCCGGAATTCGAACCAGGCGACCAGCGACAGCACGAACGGGATCAGGCTTGCCCCAAAGGCAAACCAGCGGAAGAGCTTGTTCTCCCCCTGCGGCAGGAACAGCATGATGACCGCCGCGATCGACGGAGTGAACAAAATAAGCGAGAGGAGATGGTCTGTGATGAAATTCATCATGTGCTCCTTAAGCCAGCAGGAAGAAATACAGCGCCGCGCCGACGACAATGAAGGTTACCAGCGCGAACATCAAATACTGCTGGATTCGTCCGGTCTGGACGAAGCGCATTCGCTCGCCGAGCCCGTAGGTGACATCCGCCGAGCCGTCACCGAAGAAGCGGTTGATGACCGGCAGGTCAAAATTGTTGCGTATGAATGCGCCGATGCGGTCGGTGACAGGACCAAAGATGTGCAGGATGCCATCGATCAGGCCCTGGTCCATGAGCTTGTAGACCACGTTCTCGGCAAACCAGTAGGCGGGCTTGACGAAGAGATAGTTGTAAGCTTCGTCAAAATAATATTTGTTTTTGAGAAGCGGGATCTGGAAGCGGTCCTGTGCAACCGAGTTGACATCCCGGTAGACTGCATACCCAAGACCCAGGCCGCCGAGGGCTACGAAGAGCGAAGTAAGAAG
Source organism: Anaerolineales bacterium (assembly GCA_036276515.1). Taxonomy (GTDB): domain Bacteria; phylum Chloroflexota; class Anaerolineae; order Anaerolineales; family Villigracilaceae; genus Defluviilinea. The sequence goes on from DASUOS010000105.1 coordinate 3,323, forward strand.
CGGGGTCCAGTTGAACTCAACCGCTTCGGGATGCTCCGCCAGCGTCCCGCCGACGAATTCGTGGATCCAGTTGGGGACCAGGCCGCCGAGAACCGGGAAATGCTCGGGGATGCCCACCCAGCCATATCCAACTGCAAAGATCGAGAGGATGATCAAAGGCACGGTCATCGTCCAGGGGGTCTCCTGGGCGTGCTCGGCTTCCTTCGTGCGCGGCTCGCCGAGGAAGGTCAGGGTGATCTGGCGCATGGTGTAGAAGGCGGTCAGGAAGGCGGCGATCGCCAGGACAATAAACACTGCGTAATGGTGGTGGCCCCAGGCATCCGCCAGGATCTCGTCCTTCGACCAGAAACCGGCCGTGATCAGCGGGAACCCGGATAAGGCAAAGCCGCCAATCAGGAAGGTCCAGAAGGTGATGGGCATCTTCCGGCGCAGGCCGCCCATGTTGTACATATCCTGCGGATCCACATGATGGTTGCCGGTGTGCAGGACGCCGTGTTCCATGCCGTGGATGACCGAGCCGGAACCAAGGAAGAGCAGCGCCTTGAAGAAGGCGTGGGTGATCAGGTGGAAGACCGCGGCGACATAAGCGCCGATGCCAAGGGCCGCGATCATGAAACCGAGCTGGGAGATCGTGGAATAAGCCAGCACGCGCTTGATGTCGTTCTGCGCCACGGCGATGGTCGCAGCAAAGATTGCCGTAAACGCGCCGATGAAGGCGACGATCGACATTGTGCCCGCGTCCAGGCTGATGAGCGGGAACATGCGCACGACCGCGTACACGCCCGCCGAGACCATCGTCGCTGCATGGATCATGGCGCTGACGGGGGTCGGGCCCTCCATCGCATCCGGCAGCCAGACGTGCAGCGGGAACTGCGCCGACTTGCCAACCGTACCGATGAAAAGTAGTAAGCCGATCAATCCTGCGGCGGAGAAACCGAGGAAGCCGCTGGGTACAGATGCAAGCGTATGAAGTACATCTTCGGTGAAAATCTCACGGAAGGTCAGCGTACCGGTGACCGAGTACAAATAGGCAATCCCCAGCAGCATGAACACGTCGCCGATGCGGGTGGTCATAAAGGCCTTGACCGCCGCATCGCGTGCCGACGGTTTGGCATACCAGAAACCGATCAGCAGGTAGGAGCACAGGCCCATGATCTCCCAGCCGACAAAGAAGGTCAGCAAATTATCGGAGAGCACCAGCACGTACATGCCGAAGGCGAATAACCCAAGGAAGGCAAAGAAGCGCGAATACATCGGCTCGACGGATGGGACGACATGTGTGTGTCCATGCTCATCGACCGTCGCACCATGCGGGGGCAGTCCCTTGTGATCGTGGTCGCCTTTGGGCTGGCCGAAGTTATGGTAGCCCACGCTGTAGAGGAAGATCATAAAGATCGTGAGTGCCACAAAGAACAGGATCGCCGCGGTCGTCGGGTCCAGGAGCACGCCGATCCGGAGCCAGGTATCGCCGGTCGGCAGCCAGTTGATCGAAGATTCGAAGGGGTGTTCGCCCAAATGTTCCACGCCCAGCGCACGGACGAACACAACCATGCTCATCAGCCACGAGAGGAACGCCGCGCCGACGCCAACCGAGTGACTAAGGGCTTTGCTGCGATTCGTGAACAGCACGATCAAAAAGAATGCCAGGACAGGAGGGAGAGGGATCAGCCAGAGCAATGTCTCAGTCGTCATAATTTCCCTACCACTTCATCATGTCGATTTCGTCCGCCACAACGGTATTGCGGCGGCGATAGACGGAGATCACCAGGGCCAGGCCGACAGCCACTTCGGCTGCGGCGACCGCAAAGACGATGATCGCAAAGACCTGCCCGGCCATCCGGGTCACGTCACCGTAACGCCAGAAGGCAGCCAGGTTGATATTGACGGCATTGAGCATCAGCTCGATGCCAAGCAGGATCGCAACCGCGTTCCGGCGCGAGAGCACACCGAACAAGCCAATGCTGAAAAGCGCAGCGGCAAAGATGAGATACCAGGAAAGGGGAACCATGTGCGCTTCTCCTTACTTGCGATTGAAGGCCACGTAGACCGCGCCGATCAGCGCCGCCACCAGCAGGACAGAGGCCACTTCGAAAGGCAGAACGTACGCATTCGGTGAAACGAGTGCATCGCCCAGCGCGGCGATCGCATCGAAATCGGACGGGTAGGCTGAGGCCGTCGTCGACATGCCGCTCCAGTCCTGAAGCAGGAAGAACAGGCCTCCGAAGGTCAGTACGGCAAGCAGAGCGCCCACCCACCAGTTGGAATTGATCTGGGGACCGCGGTCGCGTATATCCTTGCGGGTGAGCATGACCGCGAAAATGAACAGGATGGCGATCGCGCCGATGTACACCACCACCTGGACCACTGCCAGGAAGTTGGCATGCAGCAATGCATAGGTCACTGCAACACCAAAGAGGGTCGATACCAGCCAAAACGCCGCATGGACGAGGTTGCCTGTCGTCACGACCATCACGCCCGAGGCGAGCGTGAACAAAGCTACTACGATGAAAATGATTTGTTCGCCAGTCATGGATTACTCCGATTAGTGATGGGCTGCTTCGATAATCGCCTCGGCCTTCGACATTCCTTCCACTTTTTCGCGCTCCCTGCGGCTGTAAGATCGGGCGATCTCCGTCGAAAGCCAGGCGACCAGCACATTCGACAGGAACATGCCCGCGATGTAGACCAGGGCCGGGGTCCCGGCCAGGAGCGCATTCATCAGCGCGGTCACCATCAACAGCACAAAGGACAGCGGCGTCAGGAATTTCCAGTTGAAGGCCAGCATGTGATCGATGCGGATGCGCATCAGCGTGTATTTGACCCACATGATGATCCAGTACCCCAGGAAGGCTTTAAAGATGATCACCGCAATGGCGAGGAAGGGGCTGACCTGCTCCAGGCCAAAGAAGCGATACCCACCAAAGAACAGGATCGCCCAGAATCCGCCAAAGGTAAAGGCATGCAAAAGCTCGCCGGCATAGAACATGCCGAACTTCATGCCCGAGTATTCGATGTTATAGCCCGAGACCAGCTCCGATTCGCCTTCGGCCATATCGAAGGGAGCGCGTCCCAGCTCGGCGATGGCGGCAATCAGGAAGATCAGCGCAGCCAGGGGAGCCAGGAAGACATACCAGATATCCTGGCGCTCGATAATGGTATTCATCCCCATCGATTCCGCAAAGATTGTGGGGATCAGCAGCATGGTCAGCATCGGGATCTCGAACGAAACCATCACGGCCACCTGGCGAAAGGCGCCGATCAGGGCGAACTTGTTGTTCGATGACCAGCCCGCCATAATGATCGAGAGCGTCCCGATCGCGCCGGCGGCGATGATGTAGAGCGCGCCGATGTTCAGGTCCACGCCAAGGATCGTCGGAGCCAGCGGCACCACGGCCCACAGGATCAGGACGGACATCATCGAGAGCATCGGGGCGATGTTGTACACCACCTTGTCCGCGCCGCCGGGCGTCGTGTCTTCCTTGATGATCAGCTTGATGATGTCGGCGAATGGCTGGATGAGGCCGAAGGGACCGACGCGGTTCGGGCCGATGCGGTCCTGGAAGCGCGAGACCACCTTGCGCTCCACCCAGACGAGGAAGATATCGAGCACCATCAACAGGCTGATGAGGAGCAGAACGCCGAGGAAGCCGATCAAAATATTGGCGGCAATCTCAGGCATGCCCCAGCCGGTGAAGATGCCCAGTAACCAGTCTGCGGCTACTTTCAGGGGATCGTTCCAAAAGCTCATAGAGTACTCCTA
>DASUOS010000106.1:0-11604 GCA_036276515.1 Anaerolineales bacterium
GCCACTTCGCCGGCATAGCGGTCGGAGAGGAAGCGCGTATCGAACCCGACCACGATCTTCTTCGGGTCGGGTTTGGGTCCGCCGTTGCCGGATTTATCCCAGTGGTCGGAGGCGACCGCGTCGGCGATGGCCTGGGCGACCATGCGCAGGTTGCTGAATGTAAACGTGTCTGAGATGACGGCTCTCCAGCCGTCTGTTCCAAAATGAATGGGCATGTTCTTTCCTTATCGAGGATGGATTGTTATGGAGCTGCTGTCGATGACGTGGGCGACGGCTGCCAGTCGGCGACCGGCGTGGCGGTCTGCAGGACGGACTGGATCATCCAGCCTTCCACGCGGCGGTCGCTGACCTGGGCGACCACATGCACCCAGATCACATTATTGACTTCCTGGAGATCGTTCGGGACGATGGTGACGGTCGCGCCGTTGCCGAGCGTGGCCAGCACTTGTCCGCCGGGGCGCTCGCGGATGAACGCGCCGCCGCCTTCCGAAGCGCGGATCAGGGCGATGATCGGGGTTGGCTCGGCGGTGACTGTGGCAGTCGCGGTTTCGGTGGCAGGCAGGGTGGCGGGGGAGGTCCGCGAGGCTGCTGCGGTCCGTGACGGGGCGGAGGTGGCCGCGGCGATCAGCTCGGTCGCATCCGCAGTTGGCGGGAGGAGACCCGTCTCCGGCGTGGGGGAGGCCGCTGCGGCGACAATGGATGTGGGTACCGGCGTCGCGAGACCCGTCTGCTCCATGGCCCAGCGTCCAAAGCCGGTCAGGGATGCGATCACTCCGAGGAGAACGATAAAAATGATTGCGGTGAAGACGATCCCGCCTGCGGTGCCTGGGAAAAAGCGCATGAGGAATAGCGAGAGGATGCCGAAGAGGGTCGCCCAGGTGAAGTGGACGAGGAAGACGTACAGGGCCTGCGGCCAGATCTCGTCCAGGCCGATACCGCTGCCCAATCCGAACCCCGCAGCACATAAAGGCAGGAACAGTCCATAGGTGAGCAGGGCGCTCGGCAGGTAGGGACGTTCCTCCGAGCGGACGAACGAGATGGTCAGGATGATCGCGCCGATCGTGACTGTGAAAATATCGGGCCACCACAGGCGGCTGTGAATGAAGGCTTCATTGAAGACGCGCGGCTCGGCGATGCGCGAGGCAAAGCCCGCCAGCCAGCCGCTCAGGAAGATGATCACGGCGCTGATGGACAGCGCCACCAGGGTCTGCAGGAAGAGGCGCACCGAGCCGGCAATCGTGGCAAGCGACAGGCCGATCCAGGGTGTCATCAACGGCGCGACGAGAATGCCGAATATGAGCAGGGCCTGCGAATCCAGGAAGTATCCCAGTCCCAGGATCACACCGCTGACCAGCGAGAAGACGAACAGCTCGTAGGATGGATAGGCCCGGCGGGCCAGGTGCGAGAAGAGCGCGGCGCGCCCCGCTTCATCGCTGGGGAAGGAGGTGCGGCGCTGGGCGCGGCGCCTGCGAGCGCGGGCAGAGACAAATTCCTCAGACGGCTCTGGAGTGGGCTGTGGGGTCGGTTCGGAATAATCCATGGATGCTTTTATTATACAGGCAACAAGCCAGGGATGGAAATTTGATGTGCCCTGCTGCAGGGAGGAAGTATGTACCTGTTTTGCACGTGAGATAAGTAACATCATTACCCTGTACAGCGTTTTCCCCTCTTCTTTGTGGTATATTTCACAATTGGAACAGGAGCATTTCTACTTGGAGGTGGACATGTGTTGGAGCTTCTTTTAACGGCTCCGGCCTGACGAGTGGAGAGTCCTTATCATGGAAAGCGTGATCTACGGAACGTTTCTGGCGGGGGCGATCTTCTTTGCCTATCGTGCGATTGTATCCAAGAAGATTTTGTCGGCGACCATTTACCTGGCTTGCATCAGCGCGCTTGTATCCGCGGTGCTGTATATGCTCGGCGCGGCGCAGGTCGCTGTGATGGAGCTGTCGGTCGGCGCGGGACTGGTGACGGTGCTGCTCGTGTATGCGGTCAGCGTGGTGGGCGACGATGCCCTCGACCCGCCTTCGGTCATCCCGAAGCCGCTCGCCTTCGGGCTGGTGGGCCTGGTGGCCATCCTGCTGGGTTGGATGGCGTTCCCGGCTATTCCCGCCTATTTCGAGCGAGGATCGATGACGCTGGCCGTCTCGCTCTGGGAAAGCCGCGTGCTCGACGTCTGGATCCAGATCGTGCTGATCTTTTCCGGCGTGATGGGAGTGCTGGGTCTGCTCTCCGAAAAGACCCCCGGACAGTCGCAGGAGGCTCATCCGTGAACATCACTCCGTTGAATGTTGTGCTCTTTGGCGTGGTCGCTTTGCTGGCAGTCGGATTTTATGGACTGCTCATCACACGCAACCTGATCAAGATGGTGATGGTGCTGCAGATCCTGATCAAGGCGGTCATCCTGGCCCTGGTGCTGGCCGGGAAACTGGGCGGCAACCCCGGTCTGGGACAGTCCACTGCCGCGACGGTGATCGTGGCCGATACGATCGTCGCCGTGGTGGGCCTGGCGCTGGCCGTGCAGGTCCGCCGCCGCTTTGGCACGCTCGACGTGCCCAAGATCTCCACACTGCGAGGCTGACATGCTTGTTTTCCTTGTGCTGCTCGTCATCCTGTTCCCGTGGCTGGGCTCGCTGGCCGTCTGGCTGGCCGGGAACCCTCGCCCGAGACTCCAGCATCGTCTCGCGGTGCTATTCAGCGTCTGTACTGCCATTGCCTCCCTCGCGCTGATCCCCTATGCTTCGAGTGAGACCTCGGTCGCGATCCTGCTCCCGCTGGGCGAGTCGTTTGGCGAGCTGGTCTTCGTCCCGGATGGGCTGGCCGTTTCGCTGACCGCGATCGCGGCCGTGATCGGCTCGCTGGCGGTGATCTTCTCTGTCGATTACATGCACGGCGATGCCCAGCTCGGACGGTATTACTTCCTGGTGCTCTTCTTCATCGGCGCGATGACCGGACTGGTGCTGAGCGGCAACCTGCTGTTCACATTCTTTTTCTGGGAGATCACCGCCCTGTGTTCGTATGGCTTGATCTCTTTTTACAATGACGACCCGAAAGCTGTAGCAGGAGGCATGAAGGCGCTCATCATTACCCAGGTTGGCGGAGTGGGTCTGCTGGTTGGAACACTGATCGCCTACTCGACGCTGGGAAGTTTTGAGATACGGGATCTCCTGGCGAACGCAGAAACTCTTCCTGCGGCCTCCCTGGCCTGGATTGCCTTCAGCTTCCTGGTGGCGGCGGCGGCCAAGTCGGCGCAGTTCCCATTTCATACCTGGCTGCCGGATGCCATGGAAGCGCCGACGCCGGTCAGCGCGCTGATCCATGCCGCCACCATGGTCAACGCCGGCATTTACCTGCTGGCGCGGTTTTACCCGGCCTTCGAACCGGTCCCGGGCTGGACGACAGCCGTGCTGCTCGTCGGGTTGATCTCCGCTTTGATATCGGCGCTCTCCGCATTGATCGCCACCGACCTGAAACGGGTGCTGGCCTATTCCACGGTCAGCCAGCTGGGCTACATGGTGTTCGCCATCGGCGCGGGCGGCGTGTTCGCCAGCCAGTTCCACCTGTTGAGCCATGCCGTGTTCAAGGCGCTGCTCTTCCTGGCCGCAGGCTCCGTTATCCACAGCGTCGGGACGCGCGATCTGCGGCGCATGGGCGGCCTGGGCGGCAGAATGCCTTTCGTGCGCAATGTCTTCATCGTCGGCGCGCTGGCGCTGGCGGGCGTCCCGTTCCTCAACGGCTTCTGGAGCAAGGAATTGATCCTGGAGGCCGGGCTCGAACACTCGCCGTTCTGGATGTACGCCCTCATGCTCACCGGCGCCGGGCTGACGGCGTTCTACACCCTGCGCATGGTCTGGCTGGTGTTCTATGGGGAGGAACGCGACCACCTGCACTACCATCCTGCCGGGCCGGCGATGAAAGTGTCGCTGGTCGTCCTCGCCGTGGGCTCTTTCACCACCTGGCTGCTCTTCGGCGGATTGAACGATCTCCTGGCGGGCACATTACCGTTCCATGCAATCGAGCTTGAGACTCTGCTGGAGATGACCACGCTCGTCCTCTCCGCCCCGTCGACCTGGCTCGCACTGGGCGTGGTTGCCCTGGGGTTTGGCATCTCGTGGGTGCGCGCCAAAGGCCTGGTCCTGTTTGGAGGCGGCTGGCTCAAGCCTCTCGTGGAGACCTCCTTCGGATTTGAAACGCTCAACCATGTGACGGTCCGGGGCATTTCCGCAATCGGAGAGCGCCTGCGGTCCACGCAGACCGGTGAGCTGAATTGGAATATTCTGGGCATCGTCAGCGGATTGCTGGTGGTGCTGGTCGTACTGTGGCTGGGTGCATAAATGAATCTATTGAGCTTTTCCGGATTGATCCTCATCCCGCTCGTCTCCTCGCCGCTGGTCTACCTGGCGGGGCGGGTGGGCAGCCACGATATCACACTGCACCGGCGGTCGTACCTGGTGCGTATCCTGGCGCTGGCGGCCGTGCTGATCTCCTGGTTTCCGTTCATCGTTTCGGCTCGGGACTTTTTCCTGTTCGGCACGCGCAAGTTCAACATCGAAACCATCTGGCTGCACGTCGATGGGATCAGCCTGCTGATGGCGGGCTGTATCCTGCTGCTGGGCACGCTGGTCATCCTGTTCTCGGGCTCCTATATGATGGAGGAAGTGGGCGAAGAGAAATACTACGCCATGCTGCTGGCGATGATGGGCCTGATGATCGGCCTGGTCACCGCCAGCGACCTGTTCAACCTGTGGGTCTGGTTCGAGGGCATGGCGATCTCGTCCTATCTGCTGGTGGCGTTCTATCGCGAGCAGCCCGCCTCGCTCGAAGCCGGGATCAAATACCTCGTGCAGAGCGCGATCGGCTCGGTGCTGGTGCTGGCCGGGATCGCGATCGTCCTGGCCCACACCGGGACACTGGATATGGCCGAAATATCGGCCGCAGCCGGGTCGGATGTGAGCCGCTACGCACTCCTGGCTGCCGGTGCATTGTTCCTGATCGGTTTTGGAGTCAAAGTTGCGCTGGTCCCGATGCACACCTGGCTGCCCGACGCCCATTCCCAGGCGCCGAGCGGGATCAGCGCCATGCTGTCGGGGGTGGTGATCGAGATCGGCCTGATCGCCATGCTGAGGGCGCTGGCCGTCCTGACAGGATCCACCATTTCCTGGGGTCTGCTCCTGCTGCTCTTTGGCGCAGTGAACATTTTGTATGGAAATCTTCTTGCCCTGCGCCAAACGGTCGTCAAACGGATGCTGGCTTATTCGAGCCTGAGCCACATTGGCTACATCCTGCTCGGGCTGGGCATCGCCCTCAGCTCGGGGATCACCCTGGGCGCGCAGGGAGCCTTCTTTCACCTCTTCACCCACATGCTGATGAAGGGACTGGCATTCCTTTCGGTCGGCGCGCTGATGTACGGCCTGTTCCTGCAGAACGACTCGCACGCCTCCCTGAAGGTCACTGACCTGGCCGGCGCCGCGCAAAGGTATCCGTGGGTCGCGCTGGCCCTGAGTATCGCCGTGCTGGCCCTCGGCGGGATGCCGCCCCTGGCCGGATTCATGTCGAAGTGGCAGATCTTCGTGGCCGGGTTCGAGACCGGGAATGCATGGATCATTGTCCTGATGATCTTCATGGCGCTCAACAGTGTCGTGTCTCTTGGCTACTACGCGCCACTTGTCAACCTGATGTATCGCAGGGAGCCCTCGCAGGCCGTGCTGCACGGCAAGCCGCTGACCTGGACGATCGTGGCGCCCTTGCTCCTGATGACGGCTCTGGTCCTGTTGCTCGGCCTGCTTCCGGGTCTGTTGAACGGGCTGACCCTCCCGGCGGCCGAACAGCTCATGACGATGTTTGGATATTAATATGGAAAATCTCTGGCTCTCTCCCCTGGTGGCATTCCTCATCTATTTTGTCGTGGTATCGATCGTTTCCGGTCTCGGACGGTTGTTCTCTGCAAAGGGCGCCGCCTCCGAGCTCAAAACAGCGACCTACGCAAGCGGCGAGGAGAGCGATCCCATCCCGGCCGCGCCGGGCTACAGGCAGTTCTTTGTGGTCGCCTTGTTCTTCGCCGTCCTGCATCTCGGCGTGCTGATGGTCGGCAGCAGCGACCTGTCGCCGGTGACGGGACTGTATCTGCTGGGTTTGATCCTGGCTCTGATCGCCCTGATCCTTGGATAGAACGGTGAACCATGAATATCGATCATGACCCCCTGTGGGTGAAAGTGGCAAAGAAGGTCCGTACCTGGGCGCGGCTCAATTCGCTCTGGGCGGTGCATTTCAACAGCGGCTCGTGCAATGGCTGTGACATCGAGATCCTGGCCACTCTCACGCCCCGTTATGACGTGGAGCGCTTCGGCATCAAGCTCGAGGGCAGTCCCCGCCATGCAGATGTGCTCATCGTGACCGGTCCGGTCACCCGCCAGGCGCGCGAGCGGCTCATTCGAACCTACGAGCAGATGCCCGAGCCAAAGTTCGTTATCTCGGTGGGGTCGTGCAGTATCTCAGGCGGTGTCTTCGAGGGCTGTTATAACGTCGGCGGGGCGGTGGACGAGGTCATCCCGGTGGATGTCTTCATCCCGGGCTGCCCGCCGCGCCCCGAAGCGATTGTGGACGGGATCATTCAATTGATTACTCATTTAGAGAAAGGGAACCCGCCGCCCTCCCAATCGAAACAAGCTGCGGAAAAGGCTCCGGCATGAAGAATATCGAACAGGATTTAAAGAAGGCAGAAGAGCTCCTGACAGGTTGGAACAGGGAAGCGTCCCACCCCGAGACGAACCGGCTGGATATCGTCGTGACAGTCGATGACCTGCGCCCGGCCGTGACGGCCCTGCACGATGCGAAATGGGGCTATCTCTCGGCGATCACAGGCCTGGACCTGGGAGTCGAGGCCGGCCAGATGGAGGCGCTTTACCACTTCTGCAACGGTCCGGCGATTACCACACTGCGCATCCGCCAGCCGCGCGGCGACGTTTCCCGCCTGCCGACGATCGAAGACATCATCCCGCCGGCAACCTTCTTCGAGCGAGAGATGCACGAAATGCTCGGATTCCATTTCACAGGGGCCAGGAGCAGCGACCGGCTTTTCATCTCCGATGACTGGCCCGAGGGTGTCTATCCTATGCGGGCAGATTTCAAAGTGGAACAGGCCCAGGCTGTCGAAGACCGCCGCGCCGATGAGATGCCTGAAGAAGGCGTGATCGGCGGCAATACGTTTGTCGTTCCGATCGGCCCCCAGCATCCCGCCCTGAAAGAGCCGGGACATTTCGAGTTCACCGTCGATGGCGAGGTTGTCACTGCGGCGCGCATGCGTCTCGGGTACGCCCACCGCGGCATCGAGAAGGCCGCCGAAAGCCGTAACTGGATCCAGAACCTGTACCTGTTCGAGCGGGTATGCGGCATCTGCTCGCATGTCCATACGATGGCCTATGCCATGGGTGTGGAGAAACTGGCCCAGGTGGAGGTTCCGATGCGTGCCCAGGCGATCCGCCAGATCGTGGCAGGGCTGGAACGCCTTCACAGCCATCTGTTGTGGCTGGGCGTTGCCGCCCACGAAGCCGGTTTCGATACCCTGTTCATGTACTCGTGGCGCGATCGTGAGACGGTGATGAACCTGCTCGAGCAGGTGACCGGCAACCGCGTCAATTATTCGGCCAACGTGCTGGGCGGCGTGAAATGCGACATTGGCCTGGAGCAGGCCAGGTTGATCAAGGAGGGACTCAACTTCCTTGAAACGCGCATCCGCCATTACCTGGAAGTGGTCACAACCGATGCGATGTTCCTCAACCGCACACGCAACGTGGGCACAATTACATATGATGAGGCTGAGCGCTTTGGCCTGCTGGGCCCCACTGCCCGGGCCTCCGGGCTTGTGCGCGATGTTCGTATCGAAGCCCCCTACGGGGCGTATAGCCAATTCCCGATCAGCGCTGTGACCGAGACGAATGGCGATCTGGAGGCACGCTGTGTCGTACGCCTGAACGAGCTGCTGGTCTCCTGCTTTGCCATTCGCACTCTTCTCGACAATCTGCCCGACGGCCCGCTGACAACCAGGATGCCGCGTAAGATCCCTGCCGGGGAGACGATCTCACGCGTAGAAGCGCCGCGCGGCGAGCTGTTCTATTACATCAAGAGCGCGGGTGGTGAGACCCCGGCCCGCGTCCATGTCCGTACGCCAAGTTTGTGCAACTGGGTGTCGGTGCTGGAGAAGGCCGTCGGGCGCCAGCTCGCCGACGTCCCGATGCTGATCGCCGGCATGGATCCATGCTTCTCGTGCAACGACCGCCTGGTTACCGTAGCGCAGCCCGCCGGCCGAAGGACATGGTCCTGGAAGGAATTGCGCGAGTACGGAATTGAGTATTACAAATGAACACACTTTCCTCCCTGGTTTCGCTCCTGGTCTTCCCGGCCGGGCTGACGTTGATCTTCACCGGCATGTTCTACGAGTGGATCGACCGCAAGCTGGTGGCGCGCTTCCAGAACCGCGTCGGCCCGCGCTGGTTCCAGCCCTTTGCAGACATGGTCAAGCTGTTCGCCAAGGAGCAGATTACGCCCGGTCTTGCCAATCCCTTCCTGTTCTTCGGACTGCCGGTCATCGCCATCGCCGGTGCGCTGACCGCCGCTCTCTACGTCCCGCTCATGGGACTGGAGCCGGTCCACAGTTTCCCCGGCGACCTGATCGTTACGATCTATCTGCTCAGCCTGTTGACCATGTGCATCGGCCTGGCAGGCTGGAACACGAGCAGCCGCTTCTCACTGGTGGGAGCGACCCGCGCCCTGACCCAGATGTTTGCCTACGAAGCGCCGTTCCTGCTGTCCCTGCTGGGTCCCGCGCTGGCGGCCGGGAGCTGGCAGATCAGTGAGATCAACCAGTATGCCGCGAGTCATTGGATCGCCCTCAGCCAGCCGATCGGCTTTGTGGTGGCGCTCATCGGCCTGATGGGCAAGCTGGAACTGCCGCCCTTCGACTCGCCCGAAGCCGAGACCGAGATCGTCGCCGGCGCGCTGACCGATTACAGCGGCCGCGGCCTGGCCATCTTCAAGCTGGGCAAGTCCATCGAATTGATCGTCGGAATTACGCTGGTCTCTGCGTTCTACCTGGGCGGATTGAACGGCCTGCTGCCGTTCGTCTTGAAAACGCTGGCCGTGCTGTTGTTAATGGCCGTGCTCCAATCCCTGCTCACCCGCCTGCGCATCGACCAGACTGTCGGTCTGTGGTGGCGCTTCGGAGCCATTCTCGTGCTGGTCCAGATCCTGATCATCATCTTCCTGCGAGGAGCATCCTTATGAGATTCGGGACCATGCTGAAGGATATCGTCGATTCCTTCTTTAAGAATCCGGCCACACAGATGTATCCGTTCGAGAAGATCGCTCCGCCTGAGCGCTACCGCGGCGCACTGCTCTACAACCCCAATGTCTGCACCGGCTGTTCGCTGTGCGTCAAGGACTGCCCGTCGAATGCCATCGAGCTGGTCATCATCGATCGGGCGGCAAAACGGTTCGTGCTCACCTATCACACGGACCGCTGCGTCTATTGCGGCCAGTGTGTCGTCAACTGCAAGCCCAAATGCATGGGGATGTCAAATGAAGATTGGGAGCATGCAGCACTTAAGAAGGAATTTACTGTTTATTATGGAAAGGACGACGATGTCGCCGAGTTCCTGGCAAAGCTCAACAAGCCAGTTCCTGGAGCAATGGACACAGCGCCAAAATAGACCGCCGCGGATCGCCATCCTTGGGATTGGCAACACGCTGCGGTCGGATGACGCGGCTGGTGTACTGGTTGCCCGCCGTTTGACGGGGCCCGGTCTCTTTTTGGACCTCGACTCGGTCCTCGTCCTGGAAGCCGGTCACGCCCCGGAGAACTGCACCGCGGCCCTGCGCCGCTTTGCGCCGGATATTGTTCTCCTGATTGACGCGGCGGATATTGGCGAAGCGCCCGGGGCCATCCGCTGGATCGGCATGGATGAGATCGACGGCATCAGCGCTACGACGCACAGCCTGCCTCTTTCCATGCTGGCGAAATACCTGTCGCTGGATCTGGATTGTGAAGTGAAGCTGCTGGGTATCCAGCCGGAATCGGTGGAAGTGGGGGAGCGGGTCTGTGCAGACGTGCTGCACTCGGTGAATGAAATTGTGGATGAAATATCCACCAGAATCATGACAACAGGATGCCGACGCCCCAATTGACAACCTTTCCCATTCAGGTATAATACGGCTCGCAAGTGGCACCATTCACAAGCAGGCCGGCTGGCTCAATGGCAGAGCAGCAGATTTTTAATCAATTGCCCGACAACCGAATACTCGTATCGCGACCCTGGGTCCGTAGCTCAATGGCAGAGCAAGCGCCTCTTAAGCGTTAGGTTCTCGGTTCGACCCCGAGCGGACTCACAAAAACGCCTGGACCTTAAAAAAGTCCGGGCGTTCTGATTCCCACTTCGTTTATAGTCTCTTTTAGGTATTCCTTTTACGATTGTGCCAGCATGATCAGCTTGTCGGCGAATTCATCTTGGAGTCCTGCGTGAGCAAGTTCTTCCCTCAGGACTTCTATGGATGAACCTTCAAGGATCTGATGTCGGGCGAAAGCCGCCAGCCTGACGAAGTTTTGATTTGAGAGTCGTAGAATTCGCGGGTCGAAGCTTTTTTTACACGCTTTGCACTCCACTACATTTATAAGTTCTGACTCCTCATCTCCAAACCATGGCACGTAGTAAAAGTGAGTTTTTACTGAAATCGGCTTTAAACTGTATGGCCTTTTGCATAAACACCTGGGGCAATAAAATTGATAGGGATAAAGTTCGTAGGTTACTGTGTCGGTGTTCAATGGATGCCTCTTTCTGCAGCGATGTAAAGAAATTTTAGTCCGAGATGGCTGAAAATTGCCTTACATGCTCATAACAATGCTCTGAAACTTGTACAGATGCATATACAATTTGCGTCTTAATACCTGGCTGATTGATTTTATCGACCCGGAGCTCCAGCCGCCTGTTCAGTATACGTTGCCGGGATATTTGGGACACATCGGTAAGAATCACCCCCGATGTGACCGGGTAGTGGAAATATCGGGGGTATTTTTTTCATATCCCAAAAACATCTTTCTCTTAATGGGTGGGTTCAAGTCCCTGGCCGGTCACACAAAGCGAAGCGCCTGATACCGGATGTATCAGGCGCTTCTATATTCAATTAGGGGGGCATTGTATGGCGATGACTTACACGACCAGAGGATAGGAGTGGAAGACGGTGTGGGTATCCAGTCGCGGGGGCCGGATGGCATCGGCGGATCGTTCCGTGATGAATTTCTGCGAGTACATCCAGTGGATCCAGGTGTGGATGACGACATACTGGTTCATGACCAGCTGCTCATGCTCGTCGCCTTCACCGGGTCCGTCGGACAGGTTGGCAATGTACAGCTGGATGTGATCCGGCTTGAGCTGTCGTACCCGGATATCGCCTGCGAAGGCAATAAAGGAATTTAGCACAGCCCGGTACTCGTCCACGACGTCGGGATCCACACCGGCAACCCGCCAGTCGAACAGGAAAACATCCCGGGCACGGGTCAGGAATACCTCTTTCAAAGATCCAATAATCATGGTAACCTCTGGGGACTATTTTAGC
>DASUOS010000107.1:0-4054 GCA_036276515.1 Anaerolineales bacterium
AATCCACTGGGAAGTGGGCGGTCACCCGCTCGAGTTGCTCGATGCGACCGATGTTTTATGTCTCTCCGGCGGGGTTCCACTGACCCTTCCCATCGTGGCCGAAGCGGTCAAGCGCGGCATCCCGCTTTCGAACGATTCGCAGATCTTCATGGAAGTCGTTCCCTGTAAAACGATCGGCATCACCGGCTCGGCTGGGAAAACAACCACAACAACGCTTGTCGGCCGGATGGCAAAAAATGCCTACGGCGACAGGGCCTATACCGGCGGCAACATCGGCGACCCGCTGATCCATTACCTGGACGATATGGATATGGATGATCTTGCCATCCTCGAGTTGTCTTCCTTCCAATTGGATCAGATGACGGTCTCACCCAATGTCGCCGCGGTCCTGAATATCACGGCGAACCACCTCGACCGGCACGGCACGATGGAAGCCTATACCGCGGCCAAGGCGCGCATTTTAGACTTTCAATCAAATGAGGATGTCGCCATACTCGGCCGGGATGACAGAGGCGCCTGGAACCTGCGAAACAGGGTAAAAGGCAAACTGCTCACCTTCAGCTTATCTGAGCTTGAGGAAGGGCTAAACGGCGCCTATTACCATGATGGACTGCTGAACCTGCGGGATGGCAATGCCTACCTGCCGTTGATCCTGCGCGAAAAGATCGCCGTGCGCGGCGACCATAACGTACTCAATGTTCTCGCGGCGTTCACCATTGGCCACGCGGCGGGCTTTCCGCTGGATGCCATGCTCGAAGCGGCAGAGGAATTCCAAGGGGTGCCACACCGCCTGGAGCTCGTCCGGGAGCTGCGCGGGGTGCGCTGGTACAACGACTCGACCGCCACTGCCCCCGAGCGCAGTATGGCGGCGATCCGCGTCTTTGACGAGCCGATCGTCCTGCTGCTGGGCGGGCGCGATAAGGACCTGCCGTGGGAGGAACTGATGCGCCTGGTCAACGAGCGGGTGGACCATCTGGTCCTGTTCGGTGAGGCAGCCGACAAGATCGAGAAGACGGCGGAGCGGCTGGGGACGGGCGGGGTGCGCTTTACGGTCGCTCGTACCGCGAGCCTCAAGGAGGCGGTCCTCAAGGCCGCTGAGATAGCCGAAGCGGGTGATGTGGTCCTGCTGTCCCCGGGTGGTACGAGTTTCGATGAGTTTAAGGATTTTGCTGAGCGTGGAGAAAGGTTTGGAGCATGGGTACGAGAACTTTCGTAAACGACCGCCTGTCTTTTTCGCCCGCCAAAAACATGTCGCGCGGGATGGATATGCCCCTGGTGTTGACTGTGGTGGCCCTGCTGGTGTTTGGCCTGATCATGCTGTATTCGGCATCCTACGATTTTTCATTCAACGAATACGGTTCACCCAGTTATATGTTCGGCAGGCAGATACGCTGGCTGGTGCTGGGATCTGCCGCGGCCTTTGCGCTCTCGCTGTTCGATTACCACAACTGGCGCAGGATCGTTGTCCTGGCAATGCTGGGGACGATCGGTATGCTCATCGCTGTGTCGGTCGTCAATGAGATTCGCCTTGGTGCTTCTCGCACGCTGTACCAGGGCTCCTACCAGCCCTCCGAGATTGCCAAGCTTGTCTCGGTGATCTATCTTTCGGTGTGGCTGTATTCCAAGCGCCAGTTCCTGCACGACATTGGCTTCGGGCTGATCCCCCTGGGCGTGATCCTGGGGACGATCGGCGGCTTGATCTACCAGCAGCCGGACCTGAGCGCGGCCGGCACGGTGCTCATCCTGGGCGGCCTGTTGTTCTTCCTGGCCGGTGCGGATATCAAGCAGATCATTTTCCTGCTGATCCTGGCGGCCGGGATAGGCTTCATGATCGTCAAATTCAGCGCGACCGGTCAGGACCGCGTGGCGACCTACGTGGCCGGCCTGCAGGATCCCACCAATGCCTCCTATCATGTCCAGCGCTCCTTCGAGGCGATCATCAAAGGCGGGGTGTTCGGCGTGGGTCTCGGGCAGGCGGACACAAAACTGCTGGGCCTGCCATTCGCACCCACCGACAGTGTGTTTGCGGTCGTTGTGGAGGAGCTTGGCCTCTTTGGCTCCGTCCTGCTGATCGGCCTGTATGCCGCTCTTATATGGCGCGGGCTGGTGATCGCCCGCCGTGCCCCAGATATGCTGGGTACACTGCTGGCCTCGGGTGTTGCCTGCTGGATCGCGATCGAGGCCTTGATCAACATGGCTGCCATGGTGGGGCTGGTCCCGTTTGCCGGCAATGCCCTGCCCTTTATCAGCGCCGGCGGCTCGAACCTGGTCTCTGTGCTGTGCGGGATCGGAATTATGTTGAATATCTCTCGCCAGAGTGGTGAGACGGTAAAACAGGAAGAAAACGATTGGAGGTCATTCGGTGCGGTTGTTGATTTGCGCCGGGGGGACGGGAGGCGGAGTGTACCCCGCTCTCGCCGTTCACAGCGCGCTAAGCGCTAAGGTCCCCGGCCTGGACACGCTCTGGGTGGGCGGCGTGGGTGGCATGGAGGCGCCTCTGGTAAGACGCCAGGGGATCGACTTCCGGGCCATCCCGGCTGCGGGCGTGCATGGTGTAGGGCTTGCCGCCCTGCCGCGCAATGTTGTGACGATCCTGCGCGGCATCCTGGCTGCCCGCCGGCTGCTGAATGATTTCAAACCGGATGTGATGCTCTTTACCGGAGGATACGTGGCTGTGCCTGTTGGATTGGCCGGGCGCTCGATCCCGACTCTGCTGTATGTGCCGGACATCGAGCCGGGGATGGCCCTCAAGTCCCTGGCCACAATGGCAGACGTCATCGCAGTGACGACCGGTGAATCGCAGAAGTTCTTTAACAAAACAGTATACGAGACCGGCTACCCGATCCGCTCGGATCTGGCGCTCTGGGACCGCAAGACGGCGGCCCAGCATCTCGGCATCGACGGCAGGCTGCCCGTCCTGCTGGTGTTTGGCGGCAGCAAGGGCGCCCGCTCGATCAACATGGCGATCCTGAATCAGCTGGAAATGCTGCTCACAAAATTCGAGTTGATCCACATCACGGGCGAACTGGACTGGCAGACGGTGAAGAATACCCGTGAGCGGCTGCCTGCCGAGGCCGCGGTCCGCTATCATGCCTTGCCCTACTTGCATGAGATGGGAGCTGCGCTCGCCGCGGCCGACCTGGTTGTCTCACGGGCGGGCGCCTCGAGTCTGGGTGAGTATCCGTTGTTTGGCCTGCCGGCCATCCTGGTCCCGTATCCGCATGCATGGCGCTATCAGAAAGTCAATGCCGATTACCTGGCGCGGCGCGGCGCGGCGGTCGTCCTTCAGGACCACCGTCTCGATGAAGAGCTGCTTTCGACGTTGAACGTGTTGATGGATAACCCGAACAAATTGAAAGCCATGCGTGCCGCCATGTTTGAATTGTCGCACCCGCGCGCGGCAGAGAAGATCGCCAGTACGCTGATCGAACTGGCTGGAGAGTGACATTATGATGAGCATAGTTTATGTCTTCTGGATGTACGTGATTCTCTTTGCCATTGTCGGTATCATGAGAGGCTGGGCAAAGGAACTGCTTGTTTCTTTCAGCGTGATCCTGGCGCTGTCAGTAAACCATGTGTTACGGCAATATATCCCGCTAGCTCAGCCTCAAAATCTGCCGGAAACTGACGTATCCCTCTTCTGGATACGGACGACCATACTGCTGGTGCTTGTCTACTTTGGCTACCAGACAGTCATCAGCATCCCACACCTGGCAGCCCGCGCTGCTCGTGAACGATTGCAGGATTCTCTGTTCGGCGCAATCTTGGGCGGGGTCAACGGTTATCTTATTGCTGGGACGATCCTCTACTACATGCACCTTGCCAATTACCCGTATTCAAAGGTCGTATCCGCGCCGACCGATCCGGCCGTTGTCGATACTGTAACCCAGATGATGCTGTATATGCCGCCGCAATTACTGGGCGTTCCCGGCATTTACTTCGCCATCATCCTTGCCTTTGTGTTCGTGCTGGTTGTTTATATCTAGGTACTGTTAGCGAATATGACACACGTCCATTTCATTGGCATCGGGGGAAGCGGACTTTCCGCCATCGC
>DASUOS010000108.1:0-3927 GCA_036276515.1 Anaerolineales bacterium
CCAGCGGGTTGCGCTGGAGGACGAAGACAGCCTGGTCGAACACGGTCAATGTGAGGACCACGGCGATCAATGCATTGACCAGGAAACCGATCCGCAGCCGGGATGTGTCCAAGGCCCTGAGCGAGTCCCAGGCGAGTGCCGTCGGAATGGCAAAGGGGACCAACGCGGGAAAGAGCAGCCGCGCCTGCCACAGCGCCGCAGAGTTGATTACGCCGATCGTCCAGGCGCCGAAGCTCAACAGGGAGAACAGGCCGATCGCAAGCAGCGACCCGCCCTCGGCAGAGTCCCGAGGCGTGCGCGAGATCAGAACCCAGACCGTCACCGGAGCCAGGATCAGGAAGAGCGGCCCCATCCGTCCGTCGAAGAAGTTCGCATCCTGATAGCCAAGAAGTGTGTTGACAGGCAGGAGCAGAAGCCGGGCCGCGTCCCATCCGATGCCGGTGCCCGCATCGCCATACCAGGCGGCCCGGAAGTCATCCCAGAACCGCCCGCCGAAGACGAACGGGTAGAACGGATTATTCATCAGGAGCGCATTGCGAGCATAGTAGGGGAGGGCGGTCAGCAGGGCGATGGCGCCGAATTGTGCCGCCGTTGCCACCGATCTGACAAATGGCCGGCGGAGTAAAAGCAGCAGGCCGCAGGTGAGTGGGACGACAAAAGCGGTATATTTCACGCTGATCGCAAACCCAGACATCACGGCCAGGGTCGCAAGCCAGTGCCTGGTCTGGTTCTTACGATATTGAACAAACGCATATAAGGAAGCAGCCGAATAAAAAACCAGCGCCATGTCGGCATAGGCCCACGAAGCGAGCAGCGGCAGGGCCGGCATCGACGCCAGCAGCAGCAGTGTTTTACGCGCAATCTCTGCATTCCATACTTTGGATGCCCAGTGCCAGAGAAGCAGGGCTGAGAGCATCGCCCAGGCGAAGTGCAGGACCTGCGCGGCCCGCTCGCTCCCCAGCCCGAGCGCCCAGAGATAGAGGTTCTCCGTCAGATTGGGAAACCAGAAGTGGGGGATATCTATGATCCGCAGGCCGCCGTCCCGCAGCACCCTGGCAGGCTGGGTCAGGTGATAGAACAAGGCGTCGAACGCTTCGAATGGCGGGACAAGTGTGAGTAAAAAGGCAAAGACCGGAACGGAGAAGAGAATAATTTTTGTGAAGCGGTTGTATGGACTGAAGGACAGATGCAGGTTTGTGAAAAGCGTACCAAGATCTACACGCAGACTGCCAGGAATGCCCTGATACAGGAAGAACAGCGCCAGCCCGACCTGAAAAAGTGTAAGGACCCATTCATCGGCAAGCTGTACGGCAGAGACGAACAAACCGAGCAGTCCCATTGCCCCCAGGCCAATCCCCCAACCCAACAATAGGCGATCGATCGAAGCCTGTCTTTCGAATTGTAAGACCTGAAGGATTTTTTTTCCGATCCCGTAGGCGTTGAAAAGAAGGAGCGCGGCAACAAGCAGGGTCCAGAGCGTATCCAGCAGGCCTGCGAATGCGACGGGCAGGCCCGGCTTCTGGACCACATAATAGGCGACGATGAGTACGCCGGTCCACAACAGGAACAGCGCGGCGATGGCTCGTTTCAATTATCCTGCGCCTTTAAGATAGATCCCTGTGGGGTCGAGCTCTTCACGCAGTATCTTCAATTCGTTTTCTGTCACGAGGCTGGTGGTTTTCAGTTCTGGCGCCACCTTCAGGTCCCAGCCTGTGTTTACCTTTGCCTGTTCCACGGTCTTGCCCGGATGCAGCGCGCTGAGGATCATTTCTCCGCTTTCATCCGGTTCCAGGACGCCGATGTCGGTGACAACGGCCAGCATCCCGCTGCCGCGCAGGCCAGCCTTCTGGCGGTCGCCTTTGCCGCCGATAAAGCCGGCCGAGGTCATGAACTCCACCTTTTCGGGGAAGCGCCGCTTCTGGTGCGGGGTCATGATGTAACAGCGCCTGGCCCAGGCGGCGATCTCCTGAGACCCGCCCGAGCCGGGCAGGCGGACCTTGGGATGGTCGTATCCGCCGATCACGGTTGCATTGATGTTGCCGAACTTATCGATCTGGGCGCCGCCCATGAAACCGACATCCACGTTGCCGCGCTGCAGGTAGTTGGCGAAAATGTCGTACATACTCACCACCGAAAGCGAGCCGCTGACCAGGGTGGGGTCGCCAATCGAAAGCGGCAGGCGAGCCGGCTCGGCGCCGATCACACCCGCTTCGTAGATCATGACCAGGTTGGGGGCGTGGGTCCGCTTGGCGAGGTTGCAGGCCAGATTGGGCTGCCCGACACCGACAAAAACCACATCGCCATCGCGCAGGAGCCGGGCGGCATTGATGATCATCAGCTCGGCGGAGGAATACTGGATTTCTTCCATGATTACCTTTCCTAAACCCTAACGGTCTGGGAGACCTTCAGGGTTTCATTCAAAAATAATTGCATGATATCAAACACGTCCTGCGGTCGTTCCAGCGGCAGGATGTGGGTGGATTTTTCCAGGGTTTCAACTCGTACCTTCGGCTGCTTCCGTTTCACCAGCTTCGCCGCATCCTCCAGGAATGTATCCGTTTCTGCGCCGCGGATGATAAGGGTGGGCACTTTCAGGTTCGGCAGTTCGCGCCAGATGTCGAAGTCATGCATGCCGGTGCGGTAGACCTGGGCTTCCCAGTCCGGGGAATAGACCAGCTCATAGCCGCCGTCTGCTCTTGGCCGGGCAATCCCTTCGATGAAGATCCGCAGATTCTCATCGCTCATGTAGCGGAAGATTGTGCGGCTCCGGTATCGCTGGAACAACCTGTCCAGGTCGTCGAAGGTCCGCCTGCGCTTTTTGGCGCCGGGGATCAGGGGATGCAGCCGGTCTCCCAGCCCCAGGCTGCGGACAATATGCCAGCGCCTGAGGAAGCCTGGCACGAACAGCACCGGGTCGATCAGCACCAGCGTCTGAAATCGATGCGGTTCACGCAAGGCAGCCCGTAATGTGACCACCGCGCCGATGGAGTGACCCACGCCGATGACGGGCCTTGATGCATTCAAGGCAAGGAATTGCAGCAGTTCGTCCGAGAATGGCTTCCAGGTCTGGATTTCCTTCGGATTTGAACCCTTCCACAAGGGCCGCAGCAGCATCCCGAAGACGTGGTAATGTGCCTGTAAAAGATCGAATAGCGGCTGATAGCAGCCCGGTGGGTAGCCGTTGGCGTGCAGGAAGTGGAGGGGAGGACCAAAACCAGTAAGATCAAAAGAGGGGATAGGGGTTAGGGGAAGGGGAGAGTCATTCATTCTGTGTCTGGTCATCGTTAAAATAATCAGTTTGGTCTTCCCGGATGTTTTTTGTTCCCTGTTTCGCACGAATAGTTAATATCGAGCTTGCGATCATCCTGATAACCTCATTATTCGATTTCGAAATTACAGTGACCTTCTCCTTTGGGCCCAGCCTGCAGTCCAGAGCTGTGTGCAGCCAGTGCTCGGTTTCGTTGGCAGAGCCCTGAGCAATGATCAGGTAATGGATATATTCTGTACCTTGATGCCTGCCATGACCTTCCGCAATATTTGCACCCACGGAAGTCGCCGATCGAAACAACTGGCGGGAAATTTCCTGCGCCTGCATTGTCTTCGGCCAGGTCTTTATCAAATCATCTATCTCTTTCACCACCTGCCGCGCCTTCTGGTAAAACATCAAATCCTGATAATTACCCATACACGTAACCCTAACCCCTCGCCCTTACCCCCTAATACCTCCCATAATTGATCGGCTGGCTCATTAAGTGCGGCACATCCAATCGCCTGTGAACTTCCGTACCCAGCTTCTCCCAGTATTCATCCCTGTTCTTAACCCCGAACACCCATTCATCCAGATACTGGCGGGTTGCTTCCGGCGATTCGCTGACCTTGTCCCAGGCCAGGTAAAACTCATTGTCACGGTCATAATATCCCTGCGCA
>DASUOS010000109.1:0-5304 GCA_036276515.1 Anaerolineales bacterium
GTCGGAACGTTGGCCTTGTTGAGGATCGCCTCTCCCGGGGCCACATCATTGCCGCCCATCCATGTCGCGAGGATGGGTTTGCCCAGGGTCTGGGCGTAGGGCTCGAGGATCTCAGCCGTCTTGGTGGGATCAGTCATGGCCTGGGGGGTAAGGATGACCAGGATGCCATCGCTGTTCGGATCCTTTGCGGCGATCTCGAGTGACTTGGCATAGCGCTCCGGGCTTGCATCCCCAAGGATATCGACCGGGTTGTTGTGGCTCCAGGCCGCAGGAAGCAGCTGGTTATAAGCCTCCATGCTCTCTTTTGAAATAGGCGCCAGTTCGCCGCCGTCTGTGATTAGGGCGTCGGTGGCCAGTACTCCCGGTCCGCCGGCGTTGGTCAGGATGGTCAGGCGGTTGCCCTTGGGACGCGGCTGTTTGCCGAGCACCTCGGCCATATAGAAGAGCTCGGCAATGCTGTTGACCCGCAGCACACCGCTGCGGCGGAAGGCGACTTCGAGCACTTCGTCGGAGCCGGTCAGCGAGCCGGTGTGCGACGCGGCAGCTTTGGCGGCACCCTCGGTCCGTCCTGGCTTGATGACGATGATCGGTTTGGTCAGCGCTACTTCGCGCGCGGCCGAGAGGAAGGCCCGGGCGTTGCCGATCGTTTCCATGTAGATGACGATGCTCTTGGTGTGCGGATCGTCGCCCAGATAGTAAATGAGGTCGCTCCAGTCCACATCCAGCATCGAGCCGATCGAGACAAAGTGACTGAATCCCACATTTTCACGAAGGCTCCAGTCCAGGATGGCTGTGCACAGGGCACCGCTCTGGCTGATAAAACCAACGCTTCCTGGACGGGCGATCGTTGTGGCAAAGGTCGCGTTCAGGCCGGAAATGGGGCTCATCACGCCCAGGCAGTTCGGGCCGATGATGCGCATCTTGCCGCGGCGGGCATGCTCGAGGATCTGGCGTTCCAGCTCCACGCCCTCCGGACCGGTTTCTTTAAAGCCGGCCGAAATGATAATGGCGCTCCTGATGCCAATATCCACGGCTTCCTTGATGATGGCGGGTACGGTGGAGGCGGGGGTGACAACAACGATCAGGTCCACCACTTCGGGGACGGCGGAGAGGCTGGGGTAGGCCTTGATCCCCAGGATGCTGGCCCGCTTCGGGTTGACGGGGTAGATGGTCCCGCCAAAGGAGCTGCTGATCAAATTCCAGACAATCGTGCGCCCGACACTGCCGGCCGTTTCAGTTGCGCCGATGACGGCAACGCTCTTGGGGGCAAAGATGGAGTCCAGGGGCTGGCGGCCATAGTGTAGAACATCGTGAGCCGGGTCTAAACCGGGTGTGAACGTAATATCCATGTTTGATTTTCCTTTATTTCTTTCTATATCCTCAACATACTGTTAATGGCTGGTTTTGTCTAGTGAATTTTTTCACTATATATGTCACAAATTGATATTTTGGGCTTTTGTTTATCATACTATGATTTCCATAACGATTAAGATCCAGCTCTTGAAACTCGTCAGGCGTTCCTGGTTTTCTTGGAATGAGAATACCAGGCTTGCCCGGTTGAAAGGAGGCGATCAGGCACAATCAACACCTGATTTATGGAATGCTGGCCGGAGTGACATCCATCTGGATTCTATAGGAAGCACTTCCTTGACTTTATATGAATTCCATGTAAAATGTTATCGTTCCCGTTACCGATAACGGGAACGATAACATCACTCTATGCGACCCAAAAATGTTCGGGCTACGATCAAGGAAGTTGCTTCTGTGGCGGGGGTATCTACGCAGACAGTCTCACGCGTTATCAATGAACGACCCGACGTTTCCCCTGAAACCCGCAAAAAAGTTCAGGAAGTCATAAAACATCTGAGCTTTCAGCCCAGCGCTTTGGCGCGCAGCTTGATCAGCCAGAGGAGCCATACTCTCGGTGTAGTCACGGCGGGACTCAGGCACATAGGCCCTTCCCGCACATTAAGCGGTATCACCGCGGCGGCAGAAGAAGCCGGGTATTCCATCCTTCTGAAAGAACTACCCAGTTATGACACAGAAGATATTACGCCGATTTTTCAGGCCTTCCTCTCCCACCATGTGGACGGGATCATTTGGGCTGTACCGGAGGTGGGTGAAAATCGAAATTGGGTGAACGATCCGCCAGCCGATATTGATGTTCCCCTGGTCTATCTTACGATGCAGGCAAGGGATGAGCTCTCCATGGTTACCATCGATAATTACCTGGGCGGGCGGATGGCCATGTCTCACCTTCTCGAACAGGGATACCGGAAGATCGGCCATATCTGCGGTCCTTTGGATTGGTGGGAAGCGCGCCAGCGAATGGCTGCCTGGAAGGATGCGTTGTTGGAAGCCGGGTTGAAGCACAGTGATAAGCACTGTGTCGAAGGCAACTGGTCTTCAGCCAGCGGCGCCCTGGCGATCGAAAAGCTGTATGACCAGTATCCCGATTTGGACGCCATATTTGTCGCGAACGATCAAATGGCGCTTGGTGTCCTGCAGTTCTTTGCGGAAAAAAAGATCCGCATCCCCGAAGATGTAGGAATTGTCGGCTTCGATAATATTGCCGAATCCGCCTTCTTTTCTCCCGCCCTGACAACCGTTCAGCAGGATCAGAACAACGTTGCCAAGATAGCAGTCGCTGAAGCGATCAAGATCATTGAATCTGGGTGGCAAGGGGCCGATCCGGTTGCTCCCAAGTCGATTATTCTGCCGCCAACACTGGTTGTGCGGGAAAGTTCATTACGAAACCCGGAAGGAGGTGAGTCCCAGGGAAGCATGTAGTACGATGGAAGCACATGTTCAGGCTGTGCGCTTCCAGGTAAGGCCGACTGATCACAGAAGGATAGTCACCTGCCACGCTCATATCATCACGTTCGCTCAAATCATCAAGGAGAAGTAAATGTCTACGAAATTGCTTTACAAATTACTGGCGGTTGTAATGCTTGCCAGTCTCGTTCTTACCGCTTGCGGCGGCGCTGCTGCCCCTGCTGCAGATGAAAAACCATTGGTGGGTATATCCATGCCTACCAAGAGCTCAACCCGCTGGATCTCTGATGGCGAGAGCATGGTCAAGGAATTCGAAGCCATGGGCTATGCAACCGACCTGCAATTTGCCGACAACGACATCCCGAACCAGCTCGCCCAGATCGAAAACATGGTCACCAAGGGCGCCAAGGTTCTCGTCATTGCAGCCATCGACGGTACGACCCTCTCTGATGTTCTTCAGAAGGCTCACGATAACGGCGCCATCGTAATTTCCTACGACCGCCTGATCACCAAGACCGCCAATGTCGATTACTATGCAACCTTCGATAACTTCGGCGTCGGCGTTATCCAGGGCACCCAGCTTCTCGAAGGCCTCGGTCTGAAACCCGGCGAAGCAGCCCCTGCTGGCGTTGGACCCTTCAACGTCGAACTGTTCGGCGGCTCCCCCGACGACACCAATGCCTTCTACTTCTATGATGGCGCCATGTCCGTCATCCAGCCCTTCATCGACGACGGGACGATCGTCATCCAGAGTGGACAAATGGGCATGGACAAAGTCGGCACCCTGCGCTGGCTTGCTGCCACCGCCCAGGCCCGCATGGACAACCTCCTGAGCGCCTACTATACCGACAAGCGCGTGGATGGTGTTCTTTCCCCGTACGATGGCCTTAGCATCGGTATTCTCTCCTCCCTCAAGGGCGTTGGGTACTGCACTCCCGAACAGCCGTGCCCCGTCGTGACCGGCCAGGATGCAGAAGTTGCCTCCGTCAAGTCGATCATCGCCGGCGAGCAGACCTATACCGTGTTCAAGGACACCCGTGTTCTTGCCAAGCAGGCCGCCAAGATGGCTGACCAGGCTCTCAAGGGCCAGACTGTTGAAATCAACGATACCACGACCTATGACAACCTCGTCAAAGTTGTGCCTTCCTATCTGTTGACCCCGATCAGCATTGATATTAACAACTACCAGAAGGAATTGGTAGATACTGGCTACATCAAGGCTGAAGATCTGCAGTAAGTAGCTCTACTTGGTGAGTGAGGGTATTTATACCCTCACTCACCTTTCCAAATTCTTATTGTTCGAAGACCTTCTTTGAATAAACCGAACGTTTTGAATTAAAATTATTTGTAAGAACGCAGTTTCATACCATTGACACCAAGGACCGGAAGACTATGTCTGAAAATATTTTGGAAATGCGCAACATCACAAAGACGTTTCCCGGTGTGAAAGCGCTTAATAATGTAAGTTTTAGCGTCGCTCAGGGAGAGATCCACGCTCTGGTGGGAGAAAACGGTGCGGGGAAATCGACCCTGATGAATGTGCTAAGTGGCATATATCCATACGGCACCTATGAAGGCGAAATCTATTTTCAAGGCCAGGAATGCCGGTTTCGAGATATCACCGAATCTGAAAAAGTTGGACTTGTCATCATCCATCAGGAACTTGCATTAGTTCCTTTCCTTTCCGTAGCCGAAAACCTGTTTCTGGGTAACGAGCGTGCCAAAAATGGCATCATTGATTGGAACGAATCCATTTCCAAAACCGCCGAATTGCTGGAGAGAGTGGGTTTGGACGAGTCGCCCAATACATTGATTACCGATATGGGCGTGGGCAAACAGCAGCTGGTTGAAATCGCCAAGGCATTGGCAAAGGAAGTTAAGCTTCTTATTTTGGATGAGCCCACAGCATCCCTAAATGAAACGGATAGTGAGAAACTGCTTCAATTACTGCTCCAATTTAAGGAACACGGCATTTCCTCGATTTTGATTTCTCATAAATTAAGTGAAGTTAACAAGGTAGCCGATTCCATCACGGTCCTTCGCGATGGTGCCACAATCGAAACTCTGGATTGCAGGAAAGACAAGATTACCGAGGACCGGATCATTCGCGGCATGGTGGGACGGGACATAACACATCGTTTCCCGCCGCGTGATTCGAAAATCGGTGAAGTGATTTTTGAAGTAAGGGATTGGAATGTGTATCATCCGCTTCATGAAGATCGCAAAGTTAGTACGAATGTGAATATCAACGTCCGCAAAGGCGAAGTGGTGGGACTAGCGGGGTTAATGGGAGCCGGGAGAACCGAGCTGGCGATGAGTATTTTTGGACGCGCGTACGGTACTCGTATCAGCGGCACGGCTTATAGACACGGGAAGGAAGTGGATATAAGCACCATCGATAAAGCCATTTCCAATGGAATTGCGTACGCGACGGAAGACCGCAAAGCGTATGGATTGGTTCTGATCCAGGAGATCAAAAGTAATATTACTTTGGCAAATCTGGAGGCAATTTCAGCCGGCGGGGTGATT
>DASUOS010000110.1:0-6902 GCA_036276515.1 Anaerolineales bacterium
GAAATGGCCACCTCGCCTGCGGCAGTCAACTGACCGCCGAAAAGCATGTTGCCCACGGCATCGGTATTATCGATGAAGATGTCGGCCAGGGTGTTGATCTGCAGGCCGTGTCCGTGGAACACGGTAGCGCCGCTGGCGTCCAGGACCTCACCGCGGTTGTTGTTGAAGGTGCTGTCGGTAATCGAGACAGTGCCCACCGCGTCGATCTGGGCGCCGAACAGGCGGTTATCGCTGGCTTCCACATTGCTGAGGGCTACATTCGCGCCGCCATTGATAAACAGCCCGGTGTCGTCGATGAAACCCGGATCGTTGGTGGTGTTCGCATTGAAGACACTGTTCGAGATGAAAATATCTCCCCCGGCATCCAGGTTGGCGCCCCACAGGAAGTTGTCGTTCCCGGTCACATTGGCGATCACGATCACATCCGGTGTGACCACCTGCAGGCCATACCCGTAGAAGACCATCTGGCCGTTCTCGTCATACATGTCCTTGGTGCCGTTGAAGAAGCTGCTGCCTATGGTCACCTGCCCGCCGGAGTTGATATCCACGCCGACTTCGCGGTTGTTATTGGCCAGGACGCCGGAGAGGGTCGTTGCTCCGCCGTTGTCGATATCCAGGCCCAGATACTGCCAGCGGTCCTCGCTCGGGGAGGGGTTGCCAAAGCTGCTGTCGAGAACGTTGACATTCCCGCCGGCCGTGACGAAGGCGCCGCCCCTCAGGTTTTGCTGGAAGCTCGAGTCGCGGATATTGACATCGTCATCGGCATCTTCCCCGGCATGAAGCTGTGCGCCCGTGCCTGACAGGGCGATGACATTCACATTCTCGATCTGGATATCGTCCTGTGAATGGAGCACGAGACCGTCCACATCCTCATCCCAGCCAGGGACGCCCGAGCCCTGGATGGTGATGTTCTGGATGACCAGCGATCCGCCCCATGGGTTGGCAGACGAACCGATCAGGATCGATGTATCGGTAAAGACAGTCGGGGTGGTCGGATCGACGGTATTGGTCGAGGTATTCCATCCACCGGTCACTGTAAGACTCGAGCTATTGATGTTGGTGAGGTCATAGGAGGGAGAGTTGAAGTCAATGACATTGCCCGGATCGCTCCCCAGGTATTCACCCTGCTGGACGTAGATCGTACCGGCTCCCTGATACGTTGTATTCCCGGAAAGGAAAGTCAATAAATCATCGAAGCTGGTGAAGGATTGGGTACAGCCATTCGCTCCGGGTACGGGAGGCTGGCCGGCAGGGCACCAGATCGGGTCGCTGGTCGAGATCGCCTCTGCGGCTTCCTGGGTCGCCAGAGGCTGAGCCTCACCGTTTTCATCGAGGACGGTAACTGCCGTATTCTCCGGGACCTCACTCAGCAAGCCCACCTCAGGTTCGGAGGTTGCTTCGCCTTCAGCAGGAGCCGATTCCTTGGAGGCTGCCTCACCTTCAACAGGCACAGCCTGCTCATCCACGATTTCTTCCGTGGCTGCCTCGCCTTCAGCCGGAGGAGCTTTCTCAGTTGCCTGTGGATCCGGGGTTTCATCTGTTGAGACCTTGTCTTCGGTGGGAGCAGTTTCCTCGGTGGCAGTACCTTCGTCGCCTGTTGTCTCGGCGGGCGGCGATTCGGTTGGCGTCCCCTCGTCCGCAAGGACAGTTAACGGACTGACTGCACTGAAAACCAAAACCACGATGATTGCCAATGAAAGAAAGGATGTTCTTGCTTTATCTGACATGGATCCTCCTTAAATATAGATAGACAAGAAAGAGATAAATTTTAGGTTTTTCGATGAGGGAAGTAATGGTATTTCATTATACAGACTAGTAATATCCAAGTCAACTTAGAAAAGGTTACAGGCAGTTCACGGTACCAATGGGGGATGATAATAAAAGAAACAGGGATGGAACAAGGAATAAAAAATCAGAGCCGGAAGATAGCCCGGCTCTGATTTTTCAAGGTTTCGTTATCCTACTTGGTCATTTCAATATCCGTGGGCAGGGTCTGGAGGAACACATCGCCAGGATTATAGTCGATGGTGATATTTACGTTGCCTCCCACATCGACCGTGTGACCAACGATCTCCGTGTTAAATGCGAAGGCGTCAGCGTTGCCGGTGACTGTAATATGCGAGGAAACAGCAATGATCGAGCCGGACAGTCTTATGTCTGAGTTACCGTTGAACGTCAGCGCCGAATCGTTCGGGTAGGGCAGGTAGACCAGCAGGCCTTTGTAAGGTCCGAAGGCAGGCGCACTAAAATCGATTTCCGGGTTGCCCTGCCAGCCTACGTCTCCCGTCGAGGCGAAAAATGTAACGCCCTCACAGTTGTTATCACTGTTTCCGTTGACCTTAAATCCCGACCCGCCGTCGATATGGACAAGCAGGTTGTTACAATTAAACGTTCCATTGTTATTCAGCCGAAACTCACCGGAGCGAATAAGAAAATTGGCATTATAGGCAATGACGTTTGTATTTCCACTGATGCTCACGCCGCCATCGAAACAATGGTTGCCGGGGGCAAACGTGACGGTCCCGTTGGGGATGCTCAGATTGGTATGGTTCCCGGGTGTGTAGAGGCGGTCTTGCGGGATGTAAACACTATCCCCCGTGCAGGTGATGGATGGTTCAGGGATATTGATCGGTGGAGGATAAGGAAGCTGGGAGGCGCCTGGCTGCACAGGTCCTCCTGCGAGAGTGGGCCAGCCACTCGGACAGTAGCCTCCTACCACTTCGAAGGCTGTATCGACGGAATAGGTTCCAGTACCCTGGGCGCCAAATGCACAGCCATCGATGGAATTATCGAAGATGCCGCTGTTGAGGATATCGATATGACCATTTCCATGAAGTTTTACTGCATTTCTCTCGTTCAGACTCATCGCCGAGAGAGCAGCACCCTGACCGATCGGTTCCTGGCCGCCATAGTCGGCGCGGGCGATGGCGCTCACAATGCTGCCCACCTCGGTCCAGCCCAGAACCCTTGCGAAGGTAGTCGGCGTGCTGAGGCGAATGACCACTTGAATGTATTCTGAAGGAACTGCATCGGCCGGCAGCCCCGTGCAGGGAGGATCAAGATTGGCTTCGGAACATTTATGAACCTCGACGATGCTCGTTGAGTTGTCAAACCCGTTACTGGCAGCCCGCTCAAGACCGGCCGCCTCGGCGACGCTGTCCGCAGTCTCAGGCGGGTCGGCCCGTATACTGCCCAGGGCCGCTGCAAGCGCGGAAGCGTCCGCGGCATTCTGGGCGTGCCGCCTGTCAGAAAATACCCGGGTTCCATCGACCGCCAGGGCGGTGAAACCAAATAAAGCAATGGCGCCAAATGCGATCAGTATTAAGGCCTGGCCCCTTTCCTGTGGTTTTCGTTTCATAATCCAGCTCCTTACAAATGTACATAAAAGATGACAAGACGAGATAGCCCTACCTCTATTTTATTCATTTTTCGTTAATAAGAGGTTACAGTTCTGATATCCAGAAGTACTAGTTTGACCTTACCTTGCATAACTGTAAAGGCTGGAGGTTATTTTTTTGTAACCTCACAGGCTGATTTAATTAACCGGACGAGTCCGGTTAATTCCAGACTCGTCCAATCAGGCCAGGCTTGATGCACTGTATCAAAAACGATTGCCTGGACAACATGTTATCGGTGTGTTTTCATTCCACAGTCACCGACTTGGCCAGGTTTCTCGGCTGGTCGACATCCAGGCCGCGCAGGGAGGCGATGTGATAGGCCAGCAGCTGCAGCGGGAGGACCGTGATGACGGGGGACAGCATCCAGGGTGTTTCAGGCACCCACAGGACATGGTCGGCCATATTTTGCACCAGCTCATCGCCATCGGTGGCCACGGCAATGACAATGCCGCCGCGCGCCTTCGCCTGCTGGATCTGCGAGATCATCTTCTCATGCCAGGGATCCTGCGGCACCAGGCATAGCACGGGCATGTGCTCATCGATCAGGGCGATGGGTCCATGTTTCATCTCCCCGGCGGGGTAGCCTTCAGCGTGGATGTAGGAGATCTCCTTGAGCTTCAGCGCGCCCTCATAGGCGATGGGCATGTTAATGCCGCGTCCCAGGTACAGGCAGTTGCGAATATCCTTCAGCACGTGTGCTACCGCTTCCACATCGTCTTCACGATCGAGGGTGCGGCCCACCAGGTCGGGCACCAGCCTGAGGTCTGAGACGAGCGAGCGGCGGGTATTATCGTCGATCACGCCGCGCAAGTCGGCGAGCAGGATCGCCAGCATGTATTGATCCACGATGGGGGCGGTGAATGCCTTCGTCGAAGCGACGCCGATCTCGGGTCCGGTCTGCATCGAGATGAAGCCATCCGAGACGCGCATGGCCTGCGAGCCAATGGCGTTGACGATGCTCCAGATGAGCGCGCCCTTGCGCCGCCCCTCTTCCATGGCGGCCAGTGTATCGGCAGTCTCACCTGATTGGGAAATGGCGAGCACCACCGTCCGGTCGCTCAAAATCGGATCGCTGTAGCGGAATTCGGAGCCGATCACCACCTCCACCGGGATACGGGCGATCTTCTCGATCAGATACTTCCCGACCATGCCTGCATACGCGGCGGTGCCGCAGGCCGTGATGTAAATGCGGTCGATTCTTCGGGCAACCTCTTCCGTTAAATGCAGATCAGGCAGACGGATTCGTCCGTTAGCAAAATCCACGCGCCCGGCAAGCGTATCGGTCAGGGCCCGGACCTGCTCGTGGATCTCCTTTTGCATGAAGTGGCGGTACTCGCCTTTCTCGGCGGCCACCGGGTCCCATGAGATGTGATGGACCTGCGGCTTGACTTTTGCACCGTCCAATGTTTCGATGGTCATCGTGTCACGGGTGACCACGGCCATCTGCCGCGACTCCAGGAAGATGACGCGGCGGGTGTGTTCCATGATGGCGGGAGTGTCACTGGCTACAAAATTCTCCCCTTCGCCGATACCCAGCACCACGCCGCCTGCATTCCCGATCCGCGCCGTGACGATCTTATCCGGCTCGTCGGCAGACATAAGGACGACCACGTTCGCACCCTGGATCTGGTTGAAGGTTTTGCGTGCCGCCTCCACCAGGCCGATACCGGTAGCCAGGTAATGCTCCACAAGATGGACGATGGTCTCGGTATCCGTATCCGACTGGAACTGTACACCTTCGGCGGTCAGCTCATCCTTGAGCTCCAGAAAGTTTTCCACGATGCCGTTCTGGACCACGACCACCCGCCGGGTCTGCCCGAGGTGCGGATGCGCATTCCGGGCATTGGGCGCGCCGTGGGTAGCCCAGCGCGTGTGGCCGATGCCCGGCGCACCGTTGATGGGCGACTTGCTGAGCAGATCGAACAATTGGGATAACTTGCCCGCGTCCTTGCGGACCTCGAGCTGGCCGTCATTTAACACCGCGAGACCGGCCGAGTCGTAGCCGCGGTATTCCAGCCGTTTCAGGCCGTTGAGAATAATCGGCGTCGCGTCACGCGGCCCGATATATCCGACGATTCCACACATAGGGAGTCCTCCGAAATTGTAGTTTTATGTCATTGCGAGGAGCGAAGTTTGCGACGAAGCAATCTCCTGTTCAGAGGAGATTGCTTCGCAAAATGCGCTCGCAATGACGTGAAATGCCACTCTTTGCAGAATTGCCCGCGTGATTGCTCGCGCGGTGTTGTTGCAAAGTTGAGATTTCGGAGGGAAAGAAGGAACGGGTGATGGCGCACCCGAAGGGCTTCCGCTGATCTGTCGATTTTCCTACC
Source organism: Anaerolineales bacterium (assembly GCA_036276515.1). Classification (GTDB taxonomy): domain Bacteria; phylum Chloroflexota; class Anaerolineae; order Anaerolineales; family Villigracilaceae; genus Defluviilinea. The sequence goes on from DASUOS010000110.1 coordinate 5,729, forward strand.
TCACCCCGGCCCTCTCCTCGGAGGAGCGGGGCGAGGTAGTTAGCTCCATCTGCGCGATGGAGAACCCTTATCCTCGTCATCCCGGTAGGCTGCCCCGCCGGGACCATGCGCTTGCTTTCCCTATTCAGTTTTCGCTTCACCTCCTGTCATGAAATAACAGCCCGAGATTATACCTGATAAAAGAGACGCCGGGCTCGGATTTCTATCAAATCTCTTACTCGGAAAGCTGCACTTCCGGCATGGTCAGCGTGTTGTAGTTCTGCTCGTCGTTGTATTTGATGACGATATTGGCATTGCCGTTGATGTCGATCCGATAGCCGATGATCTGGCTGCGGAAGCCGGAAGCGGAATCGTTCCCGTTGATATGGATATTCGACGACGGGGCCAGGATCGTGCCGCTGATGTCGGAGTTCGCACCGCCGTTCAGCACGACCTTCGCATTATTGTCCATGGGCAGGTACAGGAGCAGGCCGGAATGGTCCCCGCTGTTCGGTGCATCCAGGATAATGTTGGCGCTGCCGCTGAAATGGACATCGCCATCGTTGACCCGCAGGACCACGTTATGGCCCTCGATGTCGCTGGTGATGTTGATCCCATCGTCCAGGCAGTATGCGCCGGACTCGAGGTGGGTGACGCCGGGGGGCGGAAAGACATCGCTCCATGAGCCGGCGCTCATGCTGGTCCCGTCTTCACTCACGACCGCCTCATCCGGGCAGCCCACCTTGGGCAGGAAGAAGGGCGGCGGATAACTGATGGGAATGGCTCCCACACTAACCCCCGGGGTGAGCAGCTGCGGCTTCTGGATCATGGCCGCGCCCACCACGTTGATCATGTGATTATCTCGGATGCGGATGCTTCCGCTGCCCTGCTGGATGAACGCGCACTGATTGTTATTGGAGTTGACGAACACCCCGCCGCCGGTAATATCCAGGGTGGCCTCTCCATGCACCCAGAACGATTTGAAGTTGTTGCAGTCACTCTGCGGCGCAAGGCTGATGATCGCCTGCCCGTTGAGGATCTGGCGGACCTCGGGAGTCTTGGTGCGGGCAACCGCTTCGACCCTGTTCGTTAATTGATCGAAGCCGACCACCCCGGCAATGTAGGTCTTGACATGGGAGACGATGATGACCTGGATATACTCCACATCGCCCTTGTTCGGCCCGTCGGCGGGAGG
>DASUOS010000111.1:0-6072 GCA_036276515.1 Anaerolineales bacterium
CCGAGTACCAGTTCGCCCTGCTGGATATTGAAACGGACCGCATGGCCGCCATGGCAAACAGCCTGCCGCTCTGCTGGGACAGGCCGCTGGAAGAGCTGCCCGAAGGCGGCTGGGATTGGGTCTTCCTGAAAGCGATCGAGGGCCACAAAAACGGCGTCACGCCCAATATTCAATCGGCCATCCAGATCAACATTCACCCCGATTATCAGGGCCGGGGGTTAAGTTCCATCATGGTCCTGGCCATGCGTGCCATTGCAAAATCAAAGGGATTCGAGAACCTCGTTGCGCCGGTGCGGCCCAACCAGAAGAGCCGTTACCCGCTGATCAGCATCGATGACTACATCCACTGGTCGAATGAGGATGGCCTGCCCTTCGACGCCTGGCTGAGAGTCCACGCCCGGGCGGGAGCAGCGATCATCAAGCCGTGTCACGAAGCCATGACGATCCGCGGCAGGCGCGCCGAGTGGGAGGAATGGACCGGCTTGAAATTCCCGCAGAGCGGACCCTACGTAGTCCCCGGTGCACTCAATCCGATACACATGGATGTGGAAAAGGATGAAGGTGTGTACATCGAGCCCAATGTCTGGATGGTGCACAGGGTATAAGCATGGATCGATATCAGGTCATCACCTCGCTGTCCCACCCCGATTACCGTGATCTTGTCCGCGGGATTACGAAAGAGGTCTGGCCTGAATTCATGCTGCACGACCCGGTGGCCAACGAGCTCTGGCGTGAGCTGCTGGATCGATTTGCCGGGTATCAATTTGCCCTGTACGACACCCAAAGGAAGCGAGTGGCCGGCATGGGCAATAGCTTCCCGCTGAGATGGGAAGGCCGCCTGGAGGATCTTCCGGACGAGGGCTGGGACTGGGCGTTTCGAGAGGCAGTCGAAGGCCACAAAAAAGGGGTTCCACCCAACCTGCACTGCGCCATTCAAATCGTGGTCCGACCAGACTATCGCGGCCAGGGATTAAGCTCGCCGATGGTACAGGCCGCCCGAGCGGTAACAAGCGGACAGAGACTTCAATCACTGATTATTCCCCTTCGCCCGAGTGAAAAGAGTAAGTATCCACTGACCTCACTGGATGACTACATCACCTGGACTTCGCAGGACGGCCTGCCGCTGGATGCCTGGCTGCGGGTGCATGTCAAACTGGGGGCCCGGATTATCAAGGTCTGCCACAACTCCAAAACGATCCGCGGTACTCCGGGGGAATGGGAAAAATGGACTGGTCTGAGCTTCCTACAGAGTGGCTTGTATGTCATCCCGGGGGGGCTCAGCCCGCTCGCAATGGATCTGGATGCGAACGATGGGAGGTATATCGAGCCCAACGTGTGGATCGAACACCGGATCTAAATCCCGATGGCAGGCTCGCGCACCGCCCTGGAAACACTTATCTGGCTGATCGAAGATGCCTTCGATGGCGACCCGGATCACTCGCTGCTGGCAAACCTGCGAAACCTGCAAGATGAAGAGTGGACCCGCCTTCCGCCAGGCGGCACTCGTTCGGTCGCCGACGTGCTCGAGCATGTCGGCTGGTCCAAGTGGATGTATGAGGAGTATGCCTTCGGAAGCGCATCCATGCGCGGCGACCAGCCGCCTCTTATTCCAGCAGGCGGAGCACGTTCTCGGCCTCCTAAAGAATTACTGGAATGGCTGACGAAGGGTCACCGGCGCTGGCTTGCCTCGGTCCGTGCCCTTGCCAATGACGCTGAACTCGACCGCGAACGCCTGACCAACTGGGGTGACCTTCTGCCTACGCGCAAAATTTTACACATCATGATTACTCATGACTTGTATCATGCCGGCGAGATCAACCACATCCGTGCTCTCCTGCAGGGAACGGACCGCTGGCCTTACGAATGACATCCGCTCACAGAATATCCCCGGGTACTTTATAATTTATCCATGAGAATCCGCCTCGGGCTGGCATTGTTCTTTGCCATGTCCCTCCTTTCCTGCCAGCCTGTTTCTCCCGCGCCGATCATCCTTATCGAGGATGGACAAGTTCTCACGCTCCAGACGGATGAACGCATTCCGTCTGCCCTGCTTGCCAAGGCTGGGACCTCCCTCGATCCACATGACGATCTACTCCTGAACGGCATTCCCATCGACCCGCAACAACCCATTACCACGAAGCCGATCACCCTTCAGATCCGCCGAGCCAGGCCTCTCACTCTTGTGACTTCGGCGGGCGAGCAACAGATCCACTCTTCTGCTTTTACCGTTGGCCAGGCGCTGGCAGATGCTTCTATCTGGCTACGCGCAGACGAAAAGGCTGACCCGCCGTTCAACGCCGCTCTCCTGGAACCTGTGGTTACCTTCCACAATCCGCCGGTTCAGGAGCTCACCGTTACCTCGAACGGAGCAACCACCTCGATCACCACCTCCGCTCAGACGGTTGGTGAGGCGCTGGCCAGGGCCGGGATGCCCCTGATCGGGCTGGACTATAGTGTGCCGGCCGAAAAAGAGCCGCTTCCCGCCAATGGGCAAATCCGGATCGTCCGCGTCAGCGAGTCGGTCCAGCTGGCGCAAAGACCCATCCCCTTCGACAGCGATCTCCAGGCCTCCGCCGAGGTACCGCTCGACCAGACCCAGATCCTCCAGCCCGGCGAAATGGGGCTGACCGTCGAGCGCATCCGCATCCGGTATGAGGACGGCAAGGAGATCTCGCGCCTGACCGAGGACGAGACGGTCGTGCGTCCCCCGAAGACGCGCATCTTCGGCTATGGCACCAAAGTGGAAGTCAAGACCACGGTCGTCGACGGCGAAACGATCGAATACTGGCGGGCCGTCCAGATGTACGCAACTTCCTATTCACCTTGCCGATCCGGCGCAGACCGCTGTTACCCCGGCACATCCAGCGGAAAGAGCCTGCGCAAAGGCATGGTGGCTATGCGCTATGACTGGTATCTGGCGATGGGCGGCCAGCCGCTCTTCATCCCGGGCTACGGATATGCAACCATCGAGGATGTCTGCGGCGGCTGCACAGGCAGGCCCTGGATCGATCTGGGCTACAGCGACAATAACTGGCAGCAGTGGAGCTCATGGGTGACCGTTTATTTCCTCACCCCCATTCCGGCCAATATTATTTATGTTCTCGAATGAGCTTTCATGCGAGGCGCGCTTGAGATAACATGACTACCTTTCAAAAGACCATCCTCGCCTTCCTGTCCGTGCTTGCCGTCGCAGTGTTCGCCCTGGTGATCTGGTTGTATTCGGGAGCTTGGAACCGGCCGCTCGGTCCCGCCCTGAACATCCCGACCACCACACCCTTTCTGCTTCAGCCTACCTGGACGCCACTGTCTGATCCCACCGGGGCTTCCGTGACGACATTGGAGCCGATCGTTTATACGCCACAGGCTCCTTCTCCGTCCCCGGTTTCGCCTCTCCCAACCAGCGCCCCTGTTGCAGGGATATGCGGCGGACCGCCGGTGATGAACATTCTGGCCGTCGGCAGTGATGTACGAGGCAATAACTACAACTATGGTCTGGCAGATGTTATTCGCCTGATCCGTGTGGATTTCGTCAATCCCAAAGTCACCGTGCTCGAGTTTCCGCGCGATCTGTGGGTGGAGATCCCGGATGTCGCCGATAACATTAACGGCCAGACCCATGAAAAGCTCAATCAGGCCTATCTGTACGGCAACCCCGGCTTTGGGTATACGGATGATCCCGCCGAGGGTCCCGGCCTGCTTGCCCGCACACTGACGATTAACTTTGGCACGACCATCGATCATTATGCTGCAGTCAACATGCGGACGTTCGAGAAGATCGTCGACGCCGTAGGCGGCATCGATGTATTCCTGCCCGACCCGGTCGATGGCCGGACCGCCGATGACACGAACAAACGCCTGCTTTTCGAAGAGGGTGTGCTTCACCTGAATGGGACCCGGGCCCTCACCCTGGCACGGATCCGCATCGCAGGCACCTTCGCCCGCGCCGATAACCAGAACCGTGTCCTGTGTGCCCTGCGCGACAAACTGACCCGTCCTGAAGTGGTCTCCAAGGTCCCGCAGTTGATCCAATCCTTCCAGGGCGCGATCCAGACCGATCTCAGCCCCGCCCAACTCGGGCAGCTCGCCTGCCTGGGTACACAACTGGACCCGGGCAACATTGTCTTCGCCAGTTTTCCCGAGGAGCACTTTACAGCGACCCGTATCTACGACCCGGTCTTCAAAGGGAGAGTCTTTATCTGGGACGTGGACTTCAATATCCTCCGGCAGTACCTTGCTCGATTCAATGAAGGGACATGGCCTCCCATAAGTGGAACACCTGAAGACTCCGCTGAAGAAGGGATTCCCTTTTGTCCATGAATGATATTCCCCCGCTCAATGTAGGGTATCTGCTCAAGAAGTATGGTCTCAAGCCTCACAAGGGGTTGGGACAGAATTTCCTGCAGGATCCGATTGCCCTCGAGAAGATCGCCTCTGCTGCCCAGATCCAGCCTACGGATACCGTGCTGGAGATCGGTCCCGGCCTGGGTAGTTTAACCCGTTACCTGGCAGCCGCGGCAAAGGAGGTTGTGGCAGTCGAGCTGGACCAGCACCTGCTCCCCCCGCTGAAATCGGTCCTTGCTCCCTACCCGAACGTCCGTCTGATCCATGGCGATATCCTCGAGCTTTCCCCCGCCGACCTCATCCCGGAACCCGGCTACATCGTTGCCGCAAACATTCCCTATTACATTACGTCCGCGCTGATCCGTCACCTGCTGGAAAGCGACACGAAACCGCGCCGGGTTGTGTTGACCATTCAAAAGGAAGTCGCCAGGCGCATTTGTGAAACGCCGGGCGATATGAGTCTCCTGGCACTCAGCGTACAGGTCTACGGCGAGCCCTACATCGCTGCACACATCCCGGCCGGGGCATTCTTCCCCTCCCCCAACGTGGATTCATCGGTTCTGGTGATCGATATGTACCCCGCGCCGCGTATTCCCCGGGAACTTTTGGGCACCTTTTTCAAATTGATCAAGGCCGGCTTCGGCCAGAAGAGAAAGACCCTGCGAAATTCCTTATCGTCAGGTCTTTCTATCTCCCCCATTCAGGCCGCCGACCTGCTGGAACGCAACGGTATCGATCCCCAGCGCCGGGCCGAGACACTCAGCATTGAGGAATGGCAGCGCCTGGCAGAAAACCTGTTGTAGGAGGGGGCGGCTGCCCCCTCCTACAACAGGTTTTATTTCTCAACTTTGATTTCTCGCCGGGGTCTTTCCCTGCGGATATCCCGATAATGAAGCCAGACGTCACAGATCCGCATTGCCGCTTCAAGCTGGATCTTCAGCGACATCTTGGATTTTCCCCAGCGACGGTCTGCAAAATAGATGGGAGTTTCCTCGATCTTGAATCCCATAAGATAAGCAACGTAGGTCATTTCGACCAGGAAAATATAGCCATTCGAGCGAATTCGATCCAGGGGCATACCCTGCAGGGTTTCCCGGCGCCACATGCGGTAGCCGGTGGTCATATCGCGTATGGGAGAGCCGAGGATCGTCCGTGCATAGAAGTTTCCAAAACCAGAGAGCGCCTTCCGCCAGATAGGCCAGTGCCTATCCAGCGAACCGCCTTTCACATAACGGGATCCGATGACCAAGTCACAACCGGTAAGGCGGCGGGCCATTTCTGGCAGGACGGCGGGATCATGGGAAAAATCCGAATCCATCTGGACGACAACATTGGAGCCCAGCTCGAAGGCCTCCCGGAAGCCTTCCATGTAGGCAGAGCGCAGGCCCATTTTTCCAGCGCGATGCAGCACAGAAACGTTTCCGGGATGCTGGTTTGCCAGCTCGTCCGCGATCCGGCCGGTGCCGTCGGGGCTGTTGTCGTCGACGACAAGCACGCCGAGGTCCAATGGAAGCGAAAATAAAACGGAGACCAGTGTCGGCAGGTTCTCCGCTTCATTATAAGTAGGGAGTATGACTGTGATGCGCATTAATGCTTGCTCAAAAGTTCCTTCTTAAGCTGATCGACACTGGCATAGCGACCATAGATGGAAGGAACTTCATTAATTTGGATCGAAAGACGGTCGCCCTGTCTGGCGGCATTCTCACGATCCTTGATGGGATAGAAATAATC
>DASUOS010000112.1:0-6591 GCA_036276515.1 Anaerolineales bacterium
ATAAAGACCTCTTCATCGTAACCGAGGAACTGCGGCTCGCCGTTCAACCCGGGCTGGGCGCGGATGCGCAGGCCTTCGCCTTCCGTCCCCGTGATCTGCACGTAGTTGCCGATCGCAATGCCGGTGGGGGCAGGCGTGGGCGCAAACGGATCGACGGTCGCGGTGGCCGGCGCGCTGGAGGTCGACGTGGGAGCCGGGATCATGGTCAGGTCGGCGGGGACAAAACCCACTTCATCATTCTGGCGCGCCGACGTTAATCCAATGGAGACGGCCGTGATGAGCACCAACAGGCCGGCCAGCAGGATCGCTCCAAGGATGACCCAGCGATTAAGCAACAGGCGAATATTCATTCACTTCCTTCAAAGAGGCATTCTTCAACAGGTTCATGCCGCGTGGCGGCATCAGCATTCGTAATGCACGCGATCGAACGTGGATCTCGGTTCGCCGCGTGGAGCCGCGCGGCTCGCCGTCGGTCTGGATCCAGTATGGCGATTCGGCCTCGATGCGCAGGCTCTGGAATGTGATCCGCCGGGCCGTATCGGAGGTAAAGTGGTTGCCGCGCCACATGTCATAGGCATGGCGCAGGGCATCGCCGAGATGGCTGCCGCTGAACAGCCACATGTCGAGCAGGCCGTCGTCGAGGTAGGCATCGGGCGAGAGCTTGGAGAGTCCGCCGAGATAATGACGGATATTTGTCGCCACGGCGAGGATGTATTGTCCTTCCACCTCTTCGCCATCGGCCCATAAACGCAGATGAATACCATTCCACGTGGCGGCTTTCCAGATCGTTCGCGCCGTATACTCGGGCATGGCAAAGAATTTCTCGAGACGAATGCGCGGCTCGATGGATTGGATCGTCAGCGCGTCCAGGCCGATGCCTGCCCACATCATGAACGAGAACTCGTTGCACATGCCCACATCGATGTAATGAACCGGAGCGTTCGCCAGCAGGGATGCATTCTGACGCAGGACCCAGGGCCGGGTCCATGCAAAGGGGCTGAGTCCCAGTTCCATGCTCCAGACGTTGGCCGTCCCGGCGGGCAGGACTCCGAGAGCCGTATCGGTATCGATCAGGCCGTTGACGACATTGCCGATCGTCCCATCGCCGCCGACGGCGAAGACCGCGTCCTTTTTCTCGGCCGCGGCCTGCCTGGCCAGATCGACCGTATGCGTGCCGCTTCGAGTCGCTTCCACGTCCACCTGCCAGCCCGCGAACTCGAGCTCTTCCACCGCGGATTTGATGAAAGGCTTCACAGGGAACCTCCCCGCGGCCGGATTGTAGACGATGACTGCACTGCGCATGGAGGGATTATACCTTGGCCCCCACCCCCTCCGCCCCGTTGGGGCACCTCCCCCAAATACGACGCCTTAAACTCCTTTGCGAAATATATTTTTAATTGTCGTATTTGGGGGAGGCTGGGAGGGGGTAGGGTATAATCTTTAACAATGGAAGAAGGGACAGTTCTCAACAATCGCTATCAACTGCTGGAGCGTCTGGGCAAGGGCGGGATGTCGGACGTTTTCCGGGCGCGTGACCTGATGCTCGAGCGGTATGTGGCCATCAAGGTCCTGCACGAGCAGTATTCCATGGATGAATCCTTCCAGCAGCGCTTCAGGCAGGAGGCGCGTGCTGCGGCGAACCTCTCCCATCCCAACATTGTCACCGTTCATGATTTCGGTCTCGACCAGGGCCAGCTGTTCATTGTCATGGAGCACGTCCCGGGCAAGGATCTGAAGACCCTGCTGCGCCAGCGTGGACGCTACTCCGTCGAGGAGGCCATCCCGCTGATCGTGCAGGCCTGCGCGGGAATCGGCTACGCCCACCGCGCCGGGCTGGTCCACTGCGATATCAAGCCGCATAATATGATCGTCACCCCCGACGCGCGCCTCAAGGTCACCGACTTCGGCATCGCCCGCGCCCTCTCCACGATCCTGCCCGATGAACGGGCGGATGTAGTCTGGGGCTCCCCGCAGTATTTCTCACCGGAGCAGGCGGTGGGTGAAGCGCCCTCTCCGGCGTCCGATGTGTACTCGCTGGGCATTGTGCTTTATGAAGTGCTTACCGGCGCGCTGCCCTTCACCGCTCCCACCAGCGAGGAGCTGGCGCTCCTGCATCTCCAGGCGGATCCCGTCCCACCGAGTGAATTTATTCCCGACATCCCTTCGGCCCTGGAAGAGATCGTGCTGAAGGTTCTCTCAAAGGAACCTGCCGCTCGTTACCGAACCGCGGACCAGCTGGGACGCGTCCTCCTGCGCTTCGGCACCCAGCAGGATATCCCGGCCACGGCTGCTCTGAATTTGACTCCCGAAGCCGTGACCACCTACCGCCAGCCGGATACCGCGCCGCAGCCTGTACCGGCCACGGTCCCACAACGATCGGAACCGCGACCGGCGCCGCCTCCCACGACCATCACCGAAGTCAGTTTTACCGAAGTGGATTGGACGGCCGTGGCCCTGGGCCTGCTTGCACTTATCATGGTCGGCGGGCTTGTCCCGTTCTGGATCTACATCTTCTTCCTCTACAATCCCCGTTGACCAGGTGACAGAACAGTCACCTGATTTTTAATATGGCAAAGAAATACGTACTTTCCACCTCGATCCTTTCTGCAGACTTTACCCGCCTCGGCGAGGAGATCGCTGCGGTCCAGGCGGCCGGCGCGGACTGGCTGCACGTGGATGTGATGGACGGCCATTTCGTCCCGAACATAACCATGGGACCGTTCATCGTCCAGGCCTGCCGCCGGGCTACACAGCTTCCCCTGGATGTGCATTTGATGATCGAGCAGCCCGAGCGCTATCTCGAAGCCTTTGCCAAAGCCGGCGCCAGCGGACTCACCGTCCACGTGGAAACCTGCCCGGATCTAGCCGGGACGTTGAAACAGATCAAATCTCTGGGCTGCACGGCCGGCATAGTCTTGAATCCGGCCACGCCCGTCCGCGAGATCGTGCCTTACCTGGCAGGGGCGGACCTTGTGCTGGTGATGAGCGTGAATCCAGGCTATTCGGGCCAGAGCTTTATCCCGGAGACGATCGCCAAGGTAGCGGATGTCCGCAAACAGCTGGATGAACTGGGCTCCTCCGCCTGGCTCGAAGTGGACGGCGGGATCGATGTGGACACCCTGCCGCTCATGAAGGAGGCCGGCGCGACCGCCTTCGTGGCCGCGACCGCGGTCTTCAAACACCCCCAGGGGCCACAGGCCGGGGTGAAATCTTTACTGGATGTCATTGCGAGAAGCGACCGGTAGGGAGCGACGAAGCAATCTCCTCTTACCAAGAGTGTTCTTGATAGGAGGAGATTGCTTCGCTCTACGAGCTCGCAATGACATTTAAAACAAAAATCACGACCTGCGTCGTGATCCTTGTTTCCTGAAGAACCAAACCCTAGGCGGCGGTTTTCGCCATCGCCTTGATGCACTTGGCGCACAGGATCTTGTGGACCATGCGGCCTTTTTCCATCACAATCGTCTTCTGCAGGTTCGGTTTGAAGGTACGATTGGTGGCGCGCTGGGAAAACGAGCGGTTATGCCCGAAGGTGGTGGTCTTCCCGCAATTTGCACATTTAGCCATTCTGAAGGACTTCCTTTCTTGCTATAATTCCGGTGGTGCCAGGTTCGACGCCTTTTTCGAAGGCACGGCATTTTACCATACAACGTAACCTTGTTCAAGGCAGGATGTTAAAATAGACAGGTTCCCCGGGCTGCCCGTGCAGGGCGTCCGGAGAACGGATACACACAAGAGGAACCTATGGGCGAAGAAACAACATCATTGGGCGGGATACACATCTCTCCGGGCGCGGTGGCGACGATTGCCTACCATGCCACCCTGCAGTCGTACGGTGTGGTGGGCCTGGCCCCCAAGAACATTGCAGATGGGATCGTCAACGCGATCACACGCGACCCAACGCACGGCATCTCCGTGACCTACAACGGCGAAGATATCGACATCGAGATCCACATTATCGTGGAGTATGGCACGCGCATCAATTCGGTGGCGGAAAGCGTGGCAAACACGGTCCGTTTTCAGGTGGAGAAGGCGCTCGGACTGAAAGTAAATACGATCAACGTGCACGTGGCGGGACTACGCGTTAGTAATTTCGATTAGGAGCTCAGGAACCTCATGGCAGTGGATACCGCACGTGTAGAAAAGCTACGCAAACAATCGATCAACGGCCAGTCGATGAAGCGGCTGGTGGAGGCAGGGCTGACCTGGCTGCGCACCAACCAGCAGACGGTCAATGCATTGAATGTGTTCCCTGTCCCCGACGGTGACACCGGCACGAACATGGTCCTGACCATGCAGTCGGCCTGGAACGAGATCAAGGATCTCGGTCACCGCGGCATCGGCGATATGGCAGCGGCGGTATCCAGGGGCGCGCTGATGGGCGCCCGCGGCAACTCGGGCGTGATCCTCTCCCAGCTGTGGCGCGGTTTTTCGCGCGGGGTGCATGGCGTGGACGTGCTGGACGGTCCCACGCTCGCCAAAGCGTTTGCCGAGGCGCGCGATACGGCCTATAAGGGCGTCGTCCGTCCGGTGGAAGGGACGATCCTGACCGTCGCTCGCGGAGTGGCCGAGGCAACAGAAGCGGCTCTCTCGTCCACGACCGATGCGATCGGCATCCTGGAGGTTGCCGTCAAGGCCGCCGACGAATGGGTACAGAAGACGCCCGACATGCTGCCCGTCCTCAAACAGGCGGGCGTCGTCGATTCAGGCGGCAAGGGCCTGTTCTTCATCCTCGAAGGAATGCTGCGCCATGTGTATGGCGAATCGCTGGAGACCCCCACCATGACCGTCCAGCCCATCTCGAGCATGCAGATGCAGGACGCTATGGAGACGGTGGAGGAAGGACAGGACTACGAAGTGGTCGTGGACTTCCTGCCCTCGAGCGATTTCGACCTGCATAAATTCTACGGTCGGCTGGAGGAGATGGGCACCTCGATCCAGGTGGGGGAAGGTGACGGGATGTACCGCATGCACATCCACGTGCCGCTCGACAAGCGCTACGAGCCGATCGACTACATCATGGGTATTGGCACGATCACCAAGGTGGCGATGGAAAACCTGCTGGCGCAGATGGACGACATCCAGAAAAGCAAGGCCGGCCGCATCCAGTTCGCGGCGGTCGAGCCGGGCCAGATCGCGGTGGTGGTCGTCTCGCCGGGTGCGGGCTTGAGCCGCATCTTTGCCAGCCTGGGGGTTGCCGCGGTGGTCGAAGGCGGGCAGACCATGAACCCCTCCACGCAGGATATTTTGTCCTCCTTCGAAAACCTGCCGACCGACAAGGTGATTATCCTCCCCAACAACAAGAACATCATCATGGCTGCCAACCAGGCGAAGGACGTCACCGTCAAGAAGGTGGCCGTGGTGCCAAGCCGAACCATCCCCCAGGGCCTGGCTGCCATGCTCTCGCTCCAGCCCGATGGAGAGCTGGATGCGGTTGCCGAGCGCATGACGAAGGCGCTCGGCCAAATCAAGACCGGTGAGATCACCGTGGCTACGCGGTCGGTGGAGATCGATGGGGTCAAGGTCGAAACCGGACAGGTGATCGCCCTGCTGGACGGCAAGCTGGTCGCCTCCGCCGGCTCGGTGGAAGAGGGCACTCTGGCGCTGCTCGAAAAGGCGAACGCAGAAGAGCACGAGCTGGTCACGCTGTTCTATGGCGAGAACCTGACCCATGCCGAAGCCAACCACATCGCCGATGTGATCCGCGGAGCATATTCGAATGTGGAAGTGGAAGTGCAGGAGGGCGGCCAGCCCCATTACCAGTTTATTATTTCGGTGGAGTGATTCTTAAACACAAACCCCGGAAAACCAGCGGGGCAGGTGGCACACAGTTCACAAAGGATTTTGTTGTTTCGCCGGCTGTAGAAGTGGTGAATTCACTACTTCTACAGCCGGCGATTTTTAATCCCCATTCTTTACAATCTTCGCCGGGCCGCCGGCGCGGGCGACGAGCACGTCCTGGACGCCGGGAATGTCACGCAGGCGCTTGTCGATGATATGCGCTTCCGTCTCCGGGCAGATCACGTGGATGTTGGGACCCGCATCCACGGTGTAGCAGGCGGGCAGACCCTCGGCCCGCCAGGCCCGGACCCGGTTCATCACCTCCAGCGAGGCAGGCATCCAGTAATGCAGCGCAGGCGTGGAGGTCATCATGACCGAGTGCATCATGTCCGAATCCAGCTCGACGATGGAAGCGAACGCATCGAAGTCGCAGCTGAGAATGGCACTGCGGCAGAGATCGAGCCGCCGCGGCGCATCCGCTACCCGTGCCGCTTGTAAGGGGCTGGTCGGGGCAATGGAGTGGCCTTCCGTGGAGCCGGTCTTTTTATGGGAGGAGCTGACGATGGCAACGCAGTCCGCCAGGTTCCAATGAGAGGGTTCGGCAATCGAATAAGCAAACGAGTCCTCGTCGCTCTCGCCCGCCTGCCACTCCACGAATCCGCCCGGAACCGAGCGCGCCGCCGAGCCCGACCCGCGCCGCGCCAGCCGCGAGAGATCCCGCTCACTGAGATCCAGCCCCGCCGCCTTGCTCCCCGCCAGAGCCAGCGCTGCAAACGCCGAGGCGGACGAAGCGATCCCCGCGCCGGAGGG
>DASUOS010000113.1:0-6925 GCA_036276515.1 Anaerolineales bacterium
GGAGGCTGCATCCACCCCAAGTCCGGCTGCTGTGTCCCGCGCCAGCTCTGAACTGAGTTCTTCATTTGTATTACTGTGCGTGTCATAGACAGCATCATGGAACCATATCGCCAGCTCCACTTCTGCCGGGTGCTCGGCCAGGCCGCGCAGGTCGGCCCACTTTTCGAAGCATTCTGCCAGGTGCCGGTGGGTGTGGTAAAAGCGATGCGGCTCTGCGTAACGGGAAAGGAGGTCGGCGAATAACTGCTCGAGCCGCGCCGAGGCCGGGACGCCAAGCTCAGCCCAGGTATGGAACCACCTGTCGAGCGTGCTCCTCGAGGCCTCGTCAGATGCAGCCAATTTATTCCAGCCTGTCTTCGATCTCCCAGACGTGGTCCAGCACGTGCCAGGCTTCCCGGCGGACAAAGTAGCGCGGCAGCCAGCGTTTGCCCCCGCGCGGCCCCACTTCGGCGATTTCCCCATGTGCCGAGGCGGCGAGGGTTTCAAGGATGGCCCGGCGGATTTCCCCGGTGGACGCCGGATCGTTCGCAGTCGAAGGGACCCTGCCACCCAGGCTGGAGAGGTAGCCTGTCTCGGCGCCGCGCACGTGGTCCAGGATCTTGTCCAGGTCCCGCCCTCCGCCGCGGGGGCCGGTGCGTAAGGGCTTCCCCTGGGCCTTTTCTACCGCGCCATCCAGTGCCCGCCAGCAGGCTCTCAGGATGGATTGCAGGCGCTCGAGCTCCGCGTCCGGGACCGGGCGGGCATCATGGGCTGGGGTCATGTCAGGTGCGCCAAAATCGGTAGTGGCGCTGCCTTTCAAGCGCTCGACCACGGTGAAGGCCGATACATCTTTAGGAACTTTAAATCCCAGCCGGGACCGGCTCAGGACGCGCCCATAACGGGGACCGGCCTCGAGCAGCACCTGAAGCGCACTGTCCTCGTCACGGCCGGAACGGCACCAGCCCGGCCAGTCCAGCGCACCGGCGAAGGTTCGTTTGCTTCCGATCTCGAGGTAGATCTCGATCTGATTTGAAACACCTGGCATGACTCTTTCTCCTGGCCTGATCAAGATAATCTATGTCGTGAATTCTTCCAGGAAGGGCAAAAAAAGTGCCCGTTCCTCCGGGCGGAGCCGCCGGGGGAGCAGGGTTTTCGTGTCTACGAACAGGCCTCGCTGCTGTCCCTCGGCTACCAGGCTTTCCTGGCTGTTGTAAAAGCGGAACTGGATGATACCGGTGGTATTGCGCAGCTCCGACAGCCAGACCTCCACCTGGACGCGGTCACCCAGGTATAAAGGCACTTTATAGGTGATGGTGGTCTGCACCAGGAGCGGCGCAAAACTCTGCTTGAGGATCTCATGCGTGACCAGGCCTGCCGCTTCCAGCAGCCTGGTGCGCCCGATCTCCATCCACTGGATGTATACGCCGTTATTGACATGCCCGAGGTAGTCGATGTGGAACGTATGGATCTCCTGGTCGAAGGTTATTTTCTGCATGGTCGCCTATAAGTACATACTGATGAGCCTCCGTTTCAACCCTTGTCCGATCCAGTCGGGGAAGGTTGCTGCATTATCGCCGGAGATCCTTTTCGAAACACACGCTGTCTTCGATCTGCGCATATGGACCGTAGTTTGGAATGATGGTGTATCCGTTCTTTTGATACAGCCGGACCGCTTCGGGTAGTCTTTTGCCGGTTTCCAGGATGCACGTTTCATAGCCCAGCTCAGCAGCCCATGCTTCCAATTCAGCTAAAATACGGCCGGCAATGCCTTTGCCTCTGCTGCCCTGGGAGGTATACATTCGTTTGATTTCTACCGTACCCGGCGAGTATTCCTTGATGGCCCCACAACCCACAGGTCTCCCATTTTCATAGGCGACCACCGCATACTTGATGGTATCGATTTTATTGAATTGGGCGTAAAACGAATGATCCTCCCCGTCTCGTACGGCCATCTCTGCATCCAGGTCTATTACCAGGTTGATAAAGGCTTGATTTTCTGAGTCGGTTCTTGTGATACTGATCATCAAAATCTACCTTAAGAACAACGTCGCCCAACAATCTCGATTTCTCGACGGATGGCGGCCTTCCAATTTATTCTCTGGCTTTGCTGTTCCATTTACAGGGCCAGGACCAGGCGATCTGCTGGAAACCAAACTTCTCCAGGATTGGCCGGCTCATGTTGCTGGCATCCACGGTCAGGAATGTGCGCCCGCGGCCTCTGGCCTCCTGGGTCCGCACGGCGAGCAGGGCGGTATACAGCCCTCGCCCACGATACTTACTGACCGTAGAGCCTCCCCACAGGCTGGCAAACTGGCTGTGTTTGGGGAAGTAGGTCCAGGCAGCGCTGGCCGGCTGCCCATCGACATAGGCTATATAGACACTCATCTGGTCCGGGAAGCGGGTGAGCGCTCCTCCCAGGTACTCGCCCAGCCAGGAAAAGTCCTCGTCCCAGACCTGCTGCTGGATGGTCAGAACATCGGCCAGTCGCCCGGGTTCGGTGATCCGCCGCACATCCTGCGCAACGGGCTGCCAGAGGACATGTGGAGTCTCCGCCATGTCCAGCACCATGGCCGCTTCCGCTTCCTCGATGAGGAAACCATGCTTCTCCAGCCGTTCCTTCAGATCGGACGGCCGGTCATGCTCGAAGAGCTTCCATTCGAAGTTCTGCCCCAGGCGTTCGAAAAAGGCGATCTGCTCCCGGATGACCGCGTCGGCGTTGGCCTCCGTTAATTGGCTGTAGATCACGTGTCCCTGGCGGAAATCGGACGTGTCGATATGGCGCACCACTTCCGGTGTGACCTCCCGCCGGGTGTCGGGATACTCGACGTTGATGCGCTGGTCCTGGTCATAGAGGCTGGTGAGCTGGTTTCTGTCCATTTTTGTCTCTTGCATTGATCAAAGTCTTCTACTCTGCCTTTTCATACGCAGGAGGCTGTTTTTGTGAATGGCCCTACAATCCATAATCGTTATTTTCGACCTATCTAACTTTTGTATAGGTTACATCGAAGTCATGTTCCCAGGTGGTGCCATCGCTGGAGTTCTGCCAGCGAGCTGTGATGATGTTCCCATCCTCACTGAATTTTCCTTCAAATCGTTGTGAAAAACCCGGGGCATTCCGCCACATCTTCCATAGACCATCCGAGAAGCTCATCTCGTACACTCTTGAAACGCTTCGATTGTCATAGTAAAGCACCGTGTAATCGGATGTCGATTCATCCCGGCCGATGAGCCAGATCGCATCCGGTGTGCCCTGTGGCTGGCCGCCCATGTACATTGCGAGAAAGGCTCCCCCTTCCAGCCACTTAATCGAGACCTGTCCGGTCAGGGTATCGGATGAGTCGGGGAGGAACGATGCGTTCGACAAGACCATCTCCCACTCACCCGCGAACCGTTCAAGGTCTTTGAGAGCCGGGTTTGGGGTTTGTGAATCACTCTTTGTCATTGGCGTACTCCGTATTCACCACTTTACATCCTGCAGCCAGAGCTTTGTCTCCTCGGCTTTCACGGCACGCTCGGCCTCATGGATCAGCTGGTTTAAGCTTCGTCTTCGCCGGAACGGGGCATTGGGCGGCAGATAGCAATCGGGAACAGCTGTCGGCTCCTGATTCTGCGACAGGTTGAAGCAGGGTGACCCGCGCTGGATCAGCAGCCGCTCCGAGGCGCTCAATTCATTCCCGACCACACTGAAGAGTTCGGATCGTGAGCTCAGCAATTCGATGGTAAAGCTCATGGATTTCGGCCAGTTACACCAGACAAACCGGCCCATGATCGAATGTCCCTTGAAGCCGCTGAGCAGATGCTCCCAGACCCGGGCAAACGCAAGATGAGACTGGCCGACATAGAAGACCACTTCTTCGTCCCGAAAAAGATAGAGATCCAGGCTCTTCCACTCTGCCGGACAGTGCTCGATGAGCAGGAAGCGTTTGAGAGAAATGACAACCTTCTGATCATCCATGGAACGGTGCTCCTATGATTTGAACTGGATCCACAGTCTCTCACTATAACCAGTATAGATGCATGACCTTTGAAAATCAACCCCCGCCGGCCCCAGCTCATATCCTGCCAGGTAGCAGCGCCTTGCCTTCATGTTCCTGGCATGTTTCGACCTGCTGTACACATCCTGAACAGATCCTGGCCTGGTCCTGGTGGTGAATTGATGATTTGGATTGTACGGTGGAACAATTTGAAATGGCCCCCGGTCGTTTTATGTTTGGTTCTGGTTCCTCCAATCACATATTGGAACGGGCCAGGTGGGCAATGTCGCTATATGCCTGACGAATCCACGCTGCAGCCCAGACAGCAATGCCGATAAATTTAGAGCCGTCTTCTGCAAGTTGTCCAATATTGTTGAAGAACGTATCAAACACCTGAGACAAGATCCAGAAGAGCACCGTCAGCACAATTCCAACCAGCGTCGAACGTGCAAGCTGGTGGTATGACCGAAAAACGATCAAGCCAATCGTGCCAAAGTACAACACGGTGAGAATACCCTCGTTTAGGTAGAGTTTGGGGTAAACACGATCGTGAAGCATAAATATGTCATCGATACCCATTGCCCACGTCAATACTGCCGCTAGAAGCAGGGCTGTTCGGTCCGACGGCTTGAGACTCCCCGCAAACGACAGGATCGCCGCGGCTCCAAACCAGACAAGACCCCCGAGGTTCGAGAAGCTGCCGACATAAAATGAGCCATCCAAAACTTGTTGCGGTTCACGTGTAAAGACAGCTGCCGGTTCACCAAGCAACCACGACGCAAGGGCAACCAGCGCGATGGCTACGCATCCAAATAAAACCGCAAAAATGAGATGAAGAAACTCACTCCAACCGGTTTGTAAGGCAGTTTTCGTCTCTTGATTATTGTGTCTACGGTTCAACAGCGTATCCTTGTGCAGGATGGTCCTTGTAAAATAAACACCGATATATTTGCAATATTATAGTCTGCGTATTCACAAGCGACTGCCAAATTGGGACGAGAGAAAAGTTATTGACATGGAAATTCAATTATGTCCCCTCCAGGGTTGCTTCCCGATATGGATCGAACGACAACCCCAGGGAATCCAGTTCTGCAGCTGGTCTATCCCCTCCTCTGATCATGAAACCAATCGAGGAGGCAACTCGATCCCAACCTCTTTTCGGACGGGAATACGGATGGTGCCCAACGGTCCGCGACCTGCCCCTGGTGGGGTATGGATGATTTGTACTGTACGATTGTCGTCATAGAGCACGGAACTCTTCATAAATAACTTCCTTTTACTTTCAGCTTTCCTTCAGCCGCTCAACCAGGTAGTAGGTGAGTACCCTGGCATACTATTGTGTCTATTACCTTTACCACAAGTAATAAAGACGCACGTCCCTCATAAATAGCCAACGGCCATTGGCAATGCCAAACATCCTGTGCATGTTTGAAGGGCCTGTCCCTCTTGGAAGCAAGCTGTAAAGTCAATCGGATCTGTTTTGAGCTATAGTCTCTCCTGCATCCGGGGATTATAAAGACATCCTGTCAGGGGAATGGTGCGAAAAGGCAGGAAACCACAGATCGAAAAAGCAGAACAAAAAGAGAGGATATAGGGAGGATAAAGGAAGGATATAGGGACCATATACGCACCCCTTTCCAACCCCTGGCCAACCCCTGGCCTACCATATACCAACCAGCATATTCAATTGGATTAGGAGACGATCTGAGAAAGAGATCGTTTCACATCGTCCAGATCTCGGCTTTCATGTCCGTTTCTTCAGACCAGCGGTAGTAGAGCTGCTGGATCTCCTCGACGATATCGGCGGGCAGGGGCTCGATCTTCTTCACCGCGGTCAGGAACTCGTGCAGGTTCTCCAGGCGGCTCGTAGCGCCGACCGTGGCGCGTACTTCGGGGAAGCTGTGCGCAAAGCGGACGCAGAACTCGGTCCAGCTCTGCACGCCGGAGCGCTCGTAGATCGGGGCCACTTCGGCGGCGCGCTGCTGCAGGTAGGGCTTCCAGGCATAGCCGGGCACATCGCGCAGCTTGTACACGTCCCCGCCGGCGACGGTGCGCATGGCGATCATCGGCTCCCGGCGCTCCACCAGCACGTCCCACAGCTCGTTGGACGGGAAGCGCTGGAGCGGGTTGAGGTAGAAGATATAACCGTCCACGATGCCTTCAGGCCAGCCGCCGCGGATGGCCCGCAGGGCGGTCTCGGACGACCAGGGGAAGACTTCGAGCACAAAGCGCCGCACCAGGCCTTCGCGCTTGAATTGTTCGAACAGTTTATAGCACTCGCCGCCCGTAGCGTAGTCCTCGGCCAGCTCATTATTGAGGCAGAGCTGGCCGATCTCGAGCGTCTCAAGCCCGAGCGGGGCGATGTTGCGGTGGATGGTGTCGCGCAGCTCGTCACGGTGGTTCCAGCCGATCTTGACGATCAGGTTCGGGACGAGGGTCCGCTCCTGGTCGAAGGCGGCCCGCAGCACATCGAGGGCGTTGCCGTACGAGTCGCTGGTGTGGAACCATGAGGTCCCCTCCATCGCGGCCCGGGCGGTACGGACGCGGTCTTCGAAGGGGATCTTTCCATCCCCGAGCCGGGTGGTCCCGTAGATGTAAGGAGGCAGGTCGGTCAAAAGGTTCGATTTGTCGGTTTGTGACATGGGTGTATCCTGTTTTAAATAGTGTAGGTCAGGCTTTCAGCCTGACAGGTCGCGACATGGCTCGCCGAAGCCATAGGGCAATTCCTTGATAAATTGCTCCACATCGCCGGGGGCGATAAAGATCCGGTCGATGCGCCTGGTGAAGCCCTTCGGATCCTTGGGAACCAGCAGCAGTCCTTCCCCGACCTGATCCGTCCGGGCAAACAGATCGACAGCGGGGTCCTTTTTGTAGGCTTTCGGTTCGATTCGGCTGATCTCCGTGAAGGATAGGAGCAGGCGGTAGTCCAGGTGGCCGGGTACAAAACGGATGGCCAGGCCGGAGGCGGTGAT
>DASUOS010000114.1:0-4423 GCA_036276515.1 Anaerolineales bacterium
TCAGGGGTCCGGCGCAGATAGATGTGATCGTACAGGATGGTCCGCAGCTGGCGCTCGGTCATATAGGGGGAGGGGCTGACGGAAAAATACAGATCCTCCTCGCCCGTGGAAAGCAGCGGCATGTCGAACGCGCTGAATTTATCGAAGCCAATGAAGATGCCGACCGGAGGTAATTCCTCGCCGTAGTATTTGCGAATGAGCGCACTGCGGTCGGGGACGGTACCCTGGGCCAGATAATGCTCCACCGAAAGGCGGGCGACGGTCTCGACCGCTTCGTCGGCAAAAACGCCAAAATACAGCTGGAAGCGGGAATTCTGGCGGGTGGCTTCTGTCACTTCATACATGGATTTCAATGCATATTCGTAGGGCGTGCCGGTCAGCACATCGCGATAATCCCCATAAAAGCGGACTTTGACCTGATAGCGTGCAAAGAAATTGCGGTAATTTTCATCGCTGGCTGTCCGCACCAGGCCGTCGATGCCGACCCGTTTGGTGTACTCGTCGCCGCGGTGCATCAGCTCCCTGCCAAAGACCGGCGCCAGGATCGTTTGAATGCCGTGGTCGAAGACCATCGCACACAGCTCGACATGGTTCTTGATCGACTCGTCCATGTAGGCGGCAATGAAATCATCCCCGATCTTGTCGGCATGCTCGAGCATGAACCAGCGCCGCGTCCCGTTGACCGGGAAGACGCACACTTTGTGCCCCGTGGCTCTGACAAGTGCGGCAACCTCTTCCTTGGACAGCTGCAGAAAACGCTCAAGGGGGATCAAAAACCCCTCCACAGCCGCGGCAGGAAGCGGGGAGTCTGACGCGCATAGTCCGCATACCCGGAGAGGGTCGAGGAAAGCAGATCCTCCTCCTGGCGGGCGGCCCGGGTGAAATCCCAAAGGGTGTAGAGGAGGGTGAGAAGTGTTGTTATAGCCGGATTGATCAGAAAAAGACCACCTGCGATCCCAAAAAAGGAGGTGATGACGGGATGGCGCATGAGCGCGTACGGCCCCGAGCGGATCACCTGGTGCTCCGGCTGGATCTCGACGCGCTCGGCATAAAACTGCTGCAGATGGACGCGCGACCACAGGTGCAGGCCAAGTGACACAAGAATGAGAATTACCCCCAGTATCTGAGACACGAAACCCCACGATTGAGTTGTTCGATAACTAAGACTGGGAAAGAGCAGCGGCTGGAGGACCAGAACCGTGACTGTGATGAAAATAAAAAATGTGAAATCCCAGGAACGGCCCGAGCCGCTTGCCTGGCGCTGCCTGTCGAATCGACGGATCAGACTGAAATCCAGCAGGTAGAACAGGAGAATGGTGAGCAGGGTAGCGGCAGACTGCGGGAGTCCAATGAGCATGAATCCTCAACTGGTTTTGACCCTCCGCTTGGGGACGCGGGAGGAGAAGCCGGCCATGGTGATCATGGCATGGTTGGTATCTTCGAGGTGGAAACCCAGGCGGCGCTTGACATCGTAGGCACCCGTCCCAAAACGGACGAGGCGTACGTTGTGCTCGAAGGCTTCCTGCAGGGCGCTGTAGAGCAGGAAGAAATAGCCGCCCGGCACATCGTCTTCCAGGCCCAGCCCGGTTGCCAGCTGGAACTGGTTGTCGCGGATCACCGCGCCGCAGCCGGCCAGCTTGCCGTCCTTGTGGATCTCGAGCCAGGTGCCATCGATCATGGAGAAGTTCTCCAGCATGCCGCGCATCCAGGGGTTGGGCGCCGAGCCATGCCAGATGGACACGTTTTTGACCAGCTGCAGGGCTGCATCCACATCCGGGACAGTTCTGTGTTTTGTAAGCACAAGGCCGCTCTCCTCCGCCTCACGCAGGCTCTTTTTGTAGTGCTGGCGGTCCTTTTTATTTCCGCCCTCGTGCAGGTATTCTTCGAAGCTCTGCCACTCGATGGGCATATAGGTGCCCGGCTCGGATACGGTGATGGGCTCATAGCCCTTTGGCCAGGAGGAATACTTTAATTGTTCGGTGAGCAGGTAATCGAACACAAGGAAGGAGCAGCGCTGCTTCTTGAATTCATCCTGCGCAGCCAGGGCGATCGCCGTGTGGGCTTCGTCCCGCAGAGGCTCACCGGGCAGCAGCATGGCGGATGTGTCGGCAAGCGGTGAGCGGCAGACGAGCAAAGGCTTGTGTTTCAAGACGGACGCCATAAAGCGGCGCGCCACTTCGGGGAGGGGCAGCGGTTCGTTGTAGATCCGGAAGAGCGCCGCGCCGGCAACCGGGGTGTCGCCATCCCAGGCGACCAGGTAGGTGGGCGGGCAGTCCGCCATCGCTTTTTCACCGAACTGGTACCAGCTGTGACTTTGAAAACCGCGCCCGGCGACGATGCGGTTCCAGATCTCCGGTTCTATTTCGTTTATACTCTTGTAGACTTTAACGTTCAAGGATGCCATACATGCTCCACGTTTTCCATTGTACATGAGCCTGCCGGATTTATTAATTTCTGTTCTATTGCCTTGCAAAAGTGCAAGCTGGGAATGCTCCGAAACAGGTTATTCAAATTTCCCAAGGGTAATGGTACTTATTATGAGAAATTATACCTTTCGTCTCAAACCAGGACAGGATTTATTCGATTCAATTTCATTGTTTGTTGCACAGAAGAAGATCGAAGCGGGGTGGGCAGCCTGGCAAAAGCGGCCATCTGTTTTGCCAACCAGGAGACCGTGTCGGAATTCGAAGAGTACTTCGAGATCGTCTCGCTTACCGGGACGGTATCGATCCACGGCTCGCATTTGCACATCTCCGTCTCAGGCAAGAATGGCAGGACGATCGGCGGGCATATCGATTCGGGCTGCAAAATATACACGACGGCCGAGATCGTGATCGCAGCCTTTGACGATGTTGTCTATAAGCGGGAGTATGCGGAGGATTCCGGTTACGAAGAACTGACCGTGGATGAAGGATAGAAGCGTCTCTACTCTTTCAACGCCTGTAGAAACTCTTCCTGGTTCCGTACTGTCTTTTTAAGCCCCAATCGTTTCCCCAGTCTTGTCAATTGCGGCGGGTCCACGTACGTTGTAGCCAGGACTTCCTCCTGGCCCAGCACTTCATTGGCCTGCCCATCGAGCAGGATTCTTCCCTGCGAAAGGGCGATGACCCGCTCGAAGTTTTCGGCGCAGAAATCGATATCGTGCGTAATGGTGATCACCGTCCTGCCGCGTTCACGCAAGGTCTTGATGACATTGGCAATACGGGCGATATTGACCGCGTCCTGCCCGGTGGTGGGCTCGTCGAAAATGACGATGTCCGTATCCATGGCGATGACCGAGGCCAGGGCAACCATCTTCCTCCATGTGGCGGAAAGGTCGTACGGATTCGTTTCGACTTTGTCCGACAGCTCGGTCATCGCCAGCGCGCCCCTGACCAGCGCTTCGACCCGGTCCGGCTCATAGCCCAGGTTGCGCGGCCCGAAGGCGACTTCCGTCCCCACGTTCTTCGAAAAGAGCTGTTCATCGGGATTCTGGAACACATACCCGACCCGCCGGGCCAGTTTGGCAACCGAGTTCTCCTTCGTGTCCCAATCCCCGATCAGGACCTGGCCGCGCCTGGGCTGTAACAATCCATTCAGGTGCTTGACGAGGGTTGTCTTTCCGGCGCCGTTCTGCCCGATGATGGCAACCTGTTCGCCAGGTTCGATGGTCAGTGAGATACCCTGCAGGGCGTCGACACCGGTGGGATATGTGAAATGCAGGTCCGAGATCCGGATTTTCATCGCCTGAATCCCTCGACGGCTTCCTCCAGCGTCACGGGCAGGCGATCTTTTTTCCACAAACCCTGCTCCTTAGCCTTGCGAGCTGCCGTTGTGTAGCGTGAGATGCCGAATCCCTTATCGGGCAGGATGTCTGATGCCAGGACCTCTGCCGGTTTCCCATCCAGCAGGACCTGGCCTTCATGCAGGGCGACAGCCCGGTGGGCGAACTGGGCGATCCATTCCACCTTGTGTTCCGCCATAATCACAGTCATGCCCCGCTCGGCCAGGATACGGACCACACCGAAGACCTCGCGCGTGCCGACCGGGTCCATCTGGGAGGTCGGCTCGTCGAGGACGAGCACCTTCGGCTGCATGACCAGGATCGATGTCAGGGCGACGCGCTGTTGTTGCCCACCGGAGAGGGAGTAGGGGGAGCGGTCCGCCAGGTCGCTGATCCCGGTCAATGCCATGGCAGCCTGAACACGCTCTTTCATCTCTTCACGAGGAACACCAATGTTTTCCAACCCAAAGGCGATCTCTTCGAAGACTGTATACTTGGCGCCGCTGATCTGGTTGAACGGATTCTGGAAGGCCAGGCCCACGTTCAGTACCCAATCGCTAAGCGTGGATGTCAACATGTCCTGGCCAGCAACCTTGACTGCACCTGCCATTTCCCCTTTAAAGAAATGAGGCACAAAGCCAGCGATCGTATAACACAGAG
>DASUOS010000115.1:0-9147 GCA_036276515.1 Anaerolineales bacterium
TTGATCTCGAGCGGATCGCTCTTCTTGACGAAGATGGGCTTCATGGTCGGGTTGGCCGGCTGGAGGCGATAGCGGTCCTTTTCCTTGAAGAAGTACTTCAGGGTCGCTTCATTATCCCGGGGCATCCAGATTGCCACCATTTCGCCGTTCCGGGCTTCAGAGGCAGGCTTCAGGACCACGATGTCGCCATCGTTGATCATGGCATCGATCATGGAATCTCCCTTGACTTCCAGGGCAAAGAGGTTGTCCCCTTTTTCCTTGGAGGGGAGCAGGCTGCGGGCAATATCCACGGCGTTTGCTTCGTTATCCGTCATGTAACTGACATTGGGATCCAATTCGGGGAGCGGAAAGCCGGCGGCGATCGGTCCCAGGATGGGCACGCGCAGGGTGTCGGCTGAGCCGTTCGAGTTGGAGAGGCGGACACCGCGCGAGATCTTGCGGTCGCGGTGGATCAAGCCCTTCTTCTCGAGCTGGTCGAGATAGTAATTGACCACCGAGGTGGACGAGATCCCGGTCTTCTCTCCGATTTCACGGATGGAAGGTGGGTAGCGATTTTCCCGCTGGTAAGACTGCAGGAAATCCAGGATCTTTTGGTGACGTTCTCCGAGACCTTTGCTCTTGCGTACCATCATCATAGCTGCCTCCTGCCCGAACGCCGGGCAATGAGCATTCTTCGCTCATTTGTGCTATGAATAATGATAACCGAACGTCTGTTCTGTGTCAAGCTTTATCGGAGCTTTTTGGTTACACCCAGGTCCGGCGGCGCATCCACAAGTACATGATAAAGGGAGTCAGGAAGATGACGGCCAGGGTCATATAGAACACCGGCTCGCTGGTCCAGGCGTTCAGGGTGCCAGGCGGCTCGAAGTAGTTCATCCCAAAATACCCGGTCAGGAACGTGAGCGGCATGAACAGGACGGTGATGATGGTCAGCGTTTTCATGATCTCGTTCATACGGTTGTTGACCACGGATAAATAGGTATCCTGGGCACCACCGACCAGGTCGCGCAGGCTCTCGTTCAGGTCATGCAGACGGACAAGATGATCATAGATATCGCGGAAAAAGATGCGGTCCTTGGGGTCGATCACCCGGTAGGGATCGCGCGCCAGCCGGTTGAGGACCTCCCGCTGGGGGAGCAGGATCCGCCGCATGGCCAGCAGGACGCGCTTTAGCGCAAAGAGCCTTGCAAGAGTATGCGGTGATGGACGCTCGAAGATGTGATCTTCAACCTCATCGATGGCGGAGTCGACTTCTTCGATGATGGGCATATAGTCTGCAACCAGATAATCGGTAATCTTATAGAGCAGGTGGTCGGCTCCATCCTGAAGAAGGCGCGTATCCCGGCCGCAGGCCTCCCAGGTGGCGTCGACCGCGTCAATAGGGTGGTCGTGGTGGGTGACGATGTAATTCGTACCCAGGAAAACATCGAGCTCATCCACACTGGTATCCCAGTCATCTGCCTCCTTGCGAGTCTTCATATAGTTGAGGACGATATAGAGATAGTCCCCCCAGTCGTCCAGCTTGGGAACGTGGGTTTCCTGCAGGGCGTCGTCGATGGATAAATGATGAAAGCCAAAACCTTGCAGAATGGGGAGGCAGGCCTCCGGCGGCTCACCGGCAAAGTCCACCCAAAGAATGGACCGGCGGTTGCGGGTCAGACCTGGATACTCCTGAGGAGATAAATTCGTGCGAATGCTCTTTCCAGGCTCGAAATACAGGGAGCGGATCATAAAAACTCCATATTGGTATGATTATTATTTACTATAATATCAAAAATACTTGAGAATTCTAAAAGGCTAATTCATATTTTTCAGTTAAGTATTGACAAAATGAAGATTCTATTTATAATATATTTTGTAAACAGGTACTTTATTCAATAATTTCAAGTCCTGGCTGCTATCAAACCATTATACGCCTTGATTTGAACCGGAGGATTCCTCATGTACACTGCACCCACAAGATGTCCTGTCTGCCGCTCCGAGCTGACCATTGCCCGGCTCCATTGTCCTTCCTGTGACACATCGATCGAGGGGCAGTTTACCGGGGGGCCATTCGCGCATCTGACGGCGGAACACCTGGATTTTATCGTTACTTTTGTACGCTGCGAGGGGAAGATCAACCGCATGGAACAGGAGCTTGGTCTTTCCTACCCGACCATTCGCAACCGCCTGCACGAGGTGATTCGCACTCTGGGATTCGAACCTGGCAAGGATGAAGTTATCGAGATCAGTGCTGAAACACGCAGCACGGTATTGGAAGACCTCGAGGCCGGAAAGATCTCGGCCGATGAAGCCATGCGTTTGCTGCGCGGCCAGGAGGAATAGCCATGTCCAAGATGATTTCTGTTGGGAGTTCTCCCAAAGTAGTGGTGGACGAAATCGGCGGCGATATCAGTGTGGTGGGCTGGGAAGGAAATGAAATCCTGATCAAGGCCGATGACGAGGAGATCCACCTGGAGCAGAACGGCGACGAGGTCAGGCTGACCTGCAAGGATGATGTGTCCCTGCGTGTTCCCAAATCCTCTTCTCTACTTTTCACGGCGATCCGCGGGGATGCGGCGGTACGCGGCGTAAGCGGCCCCATCGCGATCAAGGAAATCAACGGCGATCTTTCTATGCGGGAAGTGGGTTCCGTTTCGATCGAATCGATCCAGGCCGATCTCAGCCTGAAAGGCGCACGCGGCGATCTGTATGTGAAAAATGCGAGCGGCGATATTTCCATCCGCGATGTGGATGGGAACGTGAACATCGACTCGGTAGCCGACGACCTGGCCCTGCGCGGCGCACGCGGCAATGTCAAGGTCAATGTGGGCGAGGATGTGGTGGTCTATCTGGAGCCGCGCGATGATGGTCAGTACCTGGTCACCGCCGGCGACGATATCCTGCTTGTCCTGCCGCCCAATGCCAATGCTACGATCACGATGCAGGGTGACGAGATCGACGTGCAATGGCCGGGCATCGAGGATGAACCGGAAGCCACGGAACGCGTGGTGTCTTTAGGAACCGGTGCGGCGAAGATCATGCTGAGTGCGGGCGGCGACGTCCGCTTGACCAACCAGGTCAATGCAGCCGAGTCTGCCGAAGAATTTGGCAACTTCGCCGGGTTGAACTTCGACTGGTCCGGGTTTGGAGAGCGGATCTCGCGCCAGGTGGAGCAAGTCACCTCCCGAGCCGCAAAACGGGCCGAGGAGGCAGCCCGCCGCGCCGAGCGCCATGCCGAGCGCCAGGCGCGTCGCTGGGGGGGAGCTGGCAAATCCGGGCCGTGGAGCTGGGAATTCAACTCATCCGGCATCCCAAAGCCACCGTCACCTCCCTCCGAGCCTGTGGCCGATGAGGAGCGCATGGCGATCCTGAAAATGCTGCAGGAAAAGAAGATCACATCCGAACAGGCCGAGCAGCTGCTCCGTGCCCTGGAAGGAGGCCGCTAATGTCATCTGAAGAGCGCAGGAAAATACTCCGAATGGTGGAAGAAGGAAAGATCTCTGCCGAGCAGGCAGCCAGCCTGATGCGCGCCCTCGAAGCGGATGCAGCCGGGGCGGAGATCGAAGTCATTGAGCCGGAGCCGGGCTCCAGTGCATCGTCTATTCCCGAGTTCGAGGAAGTCAAGGCGCGGGCGCGGAACCTTGCCCTGATCCCGT
Organism: Anaerolineales bacterium; assembly: GCA_036276515.1. GTDB lineage: Bacteria > Chloroflexota > Anaerolineae > Anaerolineales > Villigracilaceae > Defluviilinea. The sequence continues at coordinate 3,639 of DASUOS010000115.1, forward strand.
TGTGGACCGGGATCGTGATCGCAGTCCTGAGCGCCTGGGGTATGTATGGGATCCAGCAGAATTTCGGCATGAATTTCTGGTTTTATCTTTTGTTGTTCCCGCTGCTGCTTGGAGTCCTGTTGATTGCGATCGGCTCGGGTGGCCCGGGCTCGCGCTGGCTGTATGTCAATGTCGACAGGCGGCATGCCCACGAGGGTCCCCGAAACATTACACTCGGATTCCCCCTCCCGCTTGGGTTGACCGCCTGGTTCCTCAGGAATTTTGGCCATACCATTCATGGCATGAAGAACACGAATGTGGATGATATTATTCAAATCCTGGATGCAACAGGAAAGTCCGGCGAGCCCTTCATCGTCAACGTGAATGATGATGGCAAGGGTGAGCGTGTGCAGGTCTATATCGGATAAGGAGGGCACCATGGCCAGCTCTGAAGAACGAATGAAAATACTCAAGATGATCGAGGAGGGGAAACTCAGCGCGGAGGAAGGGACAAAGCTGCTTTCTGCCTTGAGCGAGAGGCGCACTCCTGCTCCACCCCGCGCTCCGGGCATGCCCGGCGGACCACGATGGCTGCGTATCCGTGTCACCGATGTGCGTACCGGACGCTCGAAAGCCTCCGTGCAGATCCCGCTTGCCCTGGTGGATGCCGGGATGAAGATCGGCGCGCACTTCGCCCCGGAGGTGGAAGGCGTGAACATGTCAAATGTGATGGAAGCACTCCGCTCGGGTGTCACTGGCAAGATCATTGACGTTACCGATGAAGAGGATGGGGAGCACGTCGAGATCTATGTGGAGTAAGTGCCAAGCACACCTGCAAAACATAGGCCACGTGTAGAGAGATCAGACAACCCTCCAGCGAGGGTTGTCTGACTTTTTAGTGTCTGTTATTCTTCACCGCCGGAGAATGAAATGACCCCTCAGAATCGCCCTACAGGCATGTTCGGTTTTACACTGGTCTGGCTTGGCCAGATTGTCTCAGTGCTGGCCACGAATATGACCGTCTTCGCGCTGACGATCTGGGTCTTCGAAGAGACCGGCAGCGCCACGGCCCTTGGCCTGCTGCAGGTCTTCTTTATTACCCCGCTGCTGATCGTTACCCCGATCGCCGGAGTGATGGTGGATCGGTATAACCGCAAGCTGATGATGATGGTCAGTGACCTGACGGCGGGGCTGGCAACGATCTCCATCCTCTCCCTGCACTATTTTGGCCTGTTGGAAATCTGGCACCTGTATGCTGCGGCTGTATTTCAAGGCCTGGGGAATGCCTTCCAGTGGCCGGCCTATTCGGCGACCATCAGCACAATGCTGCCCAAGGAGCAGTATGGGCGCGCCAACGGCATGATGTCACTGATCGACATGGGACCTGGCGTGCTGGCTCCCATGCTGGCCGGGGCCCTCCTGCCGGTCTTTGGTTTGACAGGTATTCTCTCTCTGGATGTCCTCACGTTTCTCCTGGCGATCACAATCCTGCTGTTCGTCCATATCCCGCAGCCCAGGCGAAGTGAGGCGGGCTCACAGGTCCATGGAAATATTCTCAGAGAGGCCGCCTTTGGCTTCCGATACATCTTCGCTCGCCCCAGCCTGCTGGGCCTTCAGCTGGTCTTTTTCTTTGGGAATTTGTTTTCGGGTATTGCCTATACGGTCCTGGCGCCCATGATCCTGCTGCGGACGGGGAATGACAGCGCCAGCCTGGGTTTTGTTCAATCGGCAGGAGCGATCGGTGGGGTGGTCGGTGGCGTTGCCATGTCGGCTTGGGGAGGCTTCAAGCGCCGGGTACATGGCGTGCTGGCAGGCTGGATGGTTTCCAGTTTCTTCCTCGCAGTCATGGGGACCGGCACCGGGCTGCCCGTATGGGTTGTTGCCTTTGTGCTGACCTCCATTGTCGTTCCCCTGATCAACGGCTCGAACCAGGCGATCTGGCAGTCCAAGGTACCGCCAGACCTTCAGGGACGCGTCTTCTCGGCGCGTACCCTGATCGCCTGGATGACCAATCCCATTTCCCCGATCATCGCCGGGACCCTGGCGGACTATGTCCTCGAGCCGGGGATGCGTGGCTCGGGCGGCCTGTCCGCTGTATTTGGATGGCTCGTTCCGCCCGGACCCGGGGCAGGAATGGGACTTCTGATCTTTTTCGCCAGCCTCGGCGGCATCCTGGCCGGGCTGACAGGCTACTTTGTTTCGTCCATTCGAAATGCGGAGGAGATCCTGCCAGACCATGACACGCTGCCAGCTGCCGAACCTGCCTAAAAGGCTGCTCCTGGTCCGAATATTTGAAATGACATTATCAGAAATATTTCTTTTTTAAGGGTTGTCGTCCGGGATTCGCTGTGATATGCTGAATCCATTCGACAATGAATCGCACTGATTTTTCATTTTCCCGGCCTCATGGGATGAAGGGACTTTTCATCATCTGGCTGGGCCAGCTGATCTCGGGGATTGCCTCCAGCATCACGACTGTCGCACTTCCGATCTGGATCTTTGGTTTGACGGGGAGTGGAACGGCCGTGGGCCTCCTGGAATTCTTTTTCTTTGGCTCTTATCTGCTGGCTGTCCTGTTTGCGGGTGTGCTGATCGACCGGTACAACCGCAAGATGATGATGCTGGTCTACGATTTCACCTCGCTCTCCACAACGGCGATCCTGCTCGTGCTCCAATCTTCGGGAGCCCTGGACGTCTGGCATTTGTATGTGGCGGCGATCTTTCAGGGGGTGGGATTTGCCTTTCAATCGCCCTCCTACTCGGCGGCCATTGCGACGATGGTCCCGCAAAAGCAATATGTGCGTGCCAACGGCCTGATGTCGATCCTGAACGATGGTCCGGAAGTCTTTGGCCCGCTGATTGCAGGAGCTCTGTATCTGCTCTCTGGGCTGGAGGGCGTACTAGCCATTAACCTGCTGGCCTTTGTGATCTCCATCGGAGCTCTGCTGTTCGTGGAAGTGCCCGAAACACCGCAGACCCGCGAGGGGGAGCTCTCACACAGCAAGTTTCTGAAGGAAGTCCTATATGGGATTAAGTATATCCTCCGCCGCCCCGGACTGCTGGGCCTGCAGCTGATCTTTTCGACAGGCAACCTGTTTTCCGGGATCGCCCTGTCGGTTGCGGCGCTCTACCCCATGATCCTGCTGCGCTCGGGAAACGATGCCCAGGCTGTGGGGATCGTCCAGGCGGCTGGCGCCCTGGCGGCAGTGCTGGCCGGGATCTTTTTGACGGCCTGGGGCGGGATCAAACGACCGATCCATGCCATCCTTCTGGGCTGGATCCTGTCCAGCATGTTTGGCCTGACGCTACTGGGCATTGGACAGAACTTTCTCATCTGGATCGCTGCCATGGTCATCTACTCCATTTTTGATCCGGTGGTCAATGTTTCGGTCGAATCCTTTCTGCAATCGAAGATCCCTCCCGATGTGCAGGGACGGGTCTTTTCGGCGAGCGATTTTATTGCCCAGATGATGATCCCAATTACGCCTCTGCTGGCCGGCCTGTTTGGAGACCGGATCTTCGAACCGGCGATGGCCGCCGACGGCCCGCTGGCAGGCACCTTTGGCTGGCTTGTCGGGGTGGGTCCTGGAGCCGGGTTCGGCTTGTTGATCCTGCTCTGTGCGATCGGTGGAATGCTGGTCGGCTTCTCCGGTTATATCGTCAAAGAGATACGGAACCTCGACCGGGAAATCCCCGATTATCACCGCCCGCCTCCCGTTGTGCTGGTAAAAAGGGCGCCGGCCATATTTTCGGTGATCTCCGCTGCCGAGGAGAATCAATCGTCCCAGTCTGAGGAATGATCCTCTCGCTGGGACGGTTGCTGTGAAGAAATGTTCTACAGATCCCGGGAAACCAGGTCTTCCATTAATTCCATCGGTACAACAGCCACGCCCACAATGCCGGGGCCGGTATGCACGCCGAGCACAGGGGAAATACGAACGATCTCGAACTTTGCGATAGTCAGCCTTGCTTTCAGCTCGTTTGCCAGAACTTCCGCTTTTTCCGCAAACCGTCCATGCAGGATCGTGACCCAGACCGGTGTGTGTGCATATCGTTGAAAAAGATGTTCGGCAATGGCATTGATCGACTTGGTGATCGTCCGTCCGGTGCTGACCGTGCTGTACTTGCCATCGGCGTCCACGCGGATGACGGGCTTGAGGTTGAGCAGGGCGCCGGCCATGGCTTTGACCCGTCCAATGCGCCCGCCGCGCGCCAGGTATTCGAGCGTGTCAAGCGTGTAGATCACTTCTGTCTTTTCGCGGATCTTGCCCAGCCGCTCCTGGATGGCGTGCATGGCCCAGCCTGCTTTGGATGCCAGCGCGGCCGCCATGACCTGGAAGCGCTCCCCTCCGGAAAGGGTTAGTGTATCCCAATGACTGACGTTTGCTTCCCCTTTTACCAGCTCCCCCCCGTCACGGGCCGAGTTGATCGTGCCGCTCAAACCCGAGGAAATATGGATCGAAAGGATCTCCTTCTCGGCCAGCTTGCGATACAGCTCGGCAAAGATCCCGCTGGAAGGCTGGGCGGTCGTGGGGATGGCGGGACGCATGGCCTCCAGGCGGTTGTAGAAATCGTCTGCCGAGATTTCGGTAGAGCTCACCTCTCCTTCCGGGAACTGGATGAACAGGGGTGCCAGGGCAACATCCAGTTGTTCCAGTTCTTCGGCAGACATATCTGCTGCGCTATCGGTTACGATCTTCATGTTTATCTCCTCTTTATTTGTTCAGCAAATTATTGACCAGGAGATTTGTGCTGTCTCGCGCCACTTTCTCCCAGTTTGCGCCTTTCGGGTCCAATAGGCTTTGCAACAGCAATCCCATGGCCGTCGAAACGATCATGCGTGAGGTGAGCTCGGGGTCCACATCCACGAACGAGCCTTCCTTCACGCCTTTCTTAATTAACGAAGTAAAGTACCTGTGATAACGCCGGTACGGAGCGATGCTGGCCTCCCAGATCTTTTTGTCACGGCTGGCCTGCAGCCAGAACTCCAGGAACATCGGCAGGCCTTCGCCGGCCGTTTTGAATAGATAGGGAAAGGCCCGGGTCATAAGCATGAAGGTTTCGGGCGCCGTCTTGTCCTTCGATTCTTCGATGGCGGTATCGATGGTCTTGAGCCAGCCGTCCAGCAGGGCCAGGAACAGAGCCTGCTTGCTCTCGAAATGGTGGTAAAAGGCGCCTTTACTAATGCCGGCCTCCCGGCAAATTTCATCCACGCTGGCTTTGTTGTAGCCCAGGCTGGAAAACAACTTGATCGCCGACTCGAGGATCCGGGTCTTGGTCTCTTCACTGCGCTGCTGCATATGCCTCATCTCAGGAGAAAATCGAAATAAAACCGACCAGTCGGTTTGTTTGTACCCCCGAACGATTGCACTGTCAAGTTGCTTGACGCAAAAAGGACGGCTCGCGATCTGTGTTGCGAACGACCGTCCCTGTTCTCCATTCTCTCGTGGGTATACGATCTTTAACTTGTGATTTGCAGGACATGAACTCCGAAAGGCTCGCTCTTGCCTTTCAATTCCAGCTGGCGGTG
>DASUOS010000116.1:0-2154 GCA_036276515.1 Anaerolineales bacterium
TTGAAGGATCGAAATTTTGTGCTATTATTCGAGGGACATGGGTCGCCGCAACCTCTTCCTCTACCTGCTCCTGAATGTGTTCATCTCTGCCTGTGTAGCAGGAGCGATCCTGTTCTGGTACGACCGGAATTACCGGTCGGCGGCCTTCTCTCCACTCCAGCAGGCTGCCCAGCTCGTCGAAAGCGGTGAGACAGTTTCACAGCCCACGACGGCCCTGGCTGAGGATGTCTCGGTGAAAATTGTCAGCGTGGTCGCTGCCGGCATCCTGGATGCAGAATCGGTCACCATCCGTAATGAAGGCGAGGACTCTCTGAATCTTTCTGGCTGGCAGTTGAAGGATTCGGATAAGAATGTCTTTACCTTCCCCAACCTGACCCTCAATCCGGGGGGCGCCGTACGCATCCATACCGGTCCGGGAACGGCGAATGTGATCGATCTCTATTGGAATGCCGCCGCCTCCGTCTGGGAGTCAGGCGATGAAGCGCAATTGTTCGACCCCAATGGGAACCAACATGCAGTCTATGCGATTCCGTAACCCGTGTCTGCCGACTGCTGAAAGCTGACAGCCAACCCCGACCATGTCACAAGCACTCTACCGAAAATACCGGCCAAAGGAATGGGGCGAAGTCATGGGACAGGATCACGTCGTCACCACGCTTCGCAACGCGATCAGCGCGGACCGCGTGGCCCACGCCTATCTGTTCGCCGGCTCGCGTGGAACGGGCAAGACCACCCTGGCGCGGCTCCTGGCGAAAGCGGTCAATTGCCTGCACCCGGAACCCTCCAAGCGCCCCGATAACGAGTGCGAGAACTGCCGGGCCGTCAACGAAAACCGCTTCCTGGATCTGATCGAGATCGACGCAGCCTCGAATAACGGCGTGGACGATGTACGCGACCTGCGCGATAAGATCAACTTTTCCCCCTCACAGGGCAAATTCAAGATCTACATCATCGACGAAGTCCACATGCTCTCGACACCGGCCTTCAACGCGCTGCTCAAGACCCTCGAGGAACCGCCGCCTCACGCGATCTTTGTTCTTGCTACAACCGAAATTCACAAGATCCCTGCGACCGTTCTCTCCCGCTGCCAGCGTCACGAGTTCCGCCGCGTTCCGGTCGATGAGATTGTCGCCAACCTGAAGATGATCATCAAGGCCGAGAACATCCAGGCCGACGACGACGCGCTGGTCCAGATCGCCCGCCAGTCCGCGGGCGGGATGCGGGATGCCATCTCCCTGCTCGACCAGCTTGCCTCCACCGCAGACCGGATCACGCTTGCCCTCGCCCAGATGGTTCTGGGCACCGCGACCAGCCAGACCGTGCTGGAGGTTATATCCTCCATCAAGGAGCACGACCCGGCCCACGGGCTGGAGACCATTCACAAGGCACTGGACGCTGGGGCCGATCCGCGCTCGCTGGCCCGCCAGATCGTCGAGTACCTGCGTGGGCTGATGCTCATCCAGATGGGCAACGCCGGCCAGGTCGAAGCCACGGCCGAGGTCAAAAAGCAGATGCAGGCACATGCAAAATCGTTCACGACCAGCGATGTCCTGCGAATGACGAAAGCCTTCAACAATGCGGCCACAGACCCGCGCGGCGGCTGGCAGCCTTCCCTCAGTCTTGAGCTGGCTTTTGCAGAAACCCTGGACGCGCCGAATGAGGCGGCTCCACAGCCTGTGAGTCCGCGTCAGGCCAGGCCTCAGCCGGCTCCCGTTTCAGCAACGGAATCCAGGCCTGCTGCCCCTGCGCAGAGCGGCGAGACGGCGCAAGCCCAAGCCACCGAACCATCCCACATCGAAGCAGGTGATATCATCAAGGCCTGGAAACAGCTCTCTGCGACACTCCCCAAATCCCAGGCCAACCTTTCGGCCCTGATGAATTCCGTCAGGATGATCGATGTCCAGGACAAAACCCTGATCCTTGGCCTGGCAAGCGACGTGCTGGTATCGAAGATCGACAAGCCCGACCAGATCGAAGCCATCCAGAAGCTGATCCGCGAACAGTTTGGCGTAGAGATGTCCATCCGCTGTATGGTAACCAACGCCAAGGGCAGGATTCCCCCCAACGTCCCGCAGGACGGCATGGTAGCTACCGCCATCCAGCACGGCGGTGAAATTGTGGATATGTAACTTAAGCGATATTCGAATATCGAGC
>DASUOS010000117.1:0-4289 GCA_036276515.1 Anaerolineales bacterium
CCCGTTCGTGGTCCTGATTGGTCTGACCATGGCTGCGCCGTTCTGGTCGTTCCTGCTTGCACTGCGAGCCTCGATCTGGTTGATCAAGAATCATGAAACGCGGTTCAACCTCACTCACCGGCTTGGACTGACAGCCTGGCTGGCCACATATGTTATTGCCTGGCGATACAACATTCTGAAGATGTACGAGCTGTATGCCGCGCTTCCACCCACACCTCCGCCCGATTGTTACATCGCCACCGCCGCAGCGCGAGGGCACCCGCGTGTGGTCCGCTCCCGGACGGTCCGGCGAGCCGATGGAAGCACCACGCAGGTGAATGCCCAGCTACAGCGCCTGAAATGTGCCGAGCTGGCGCTGCTGGCAGTCGCTCCATGCGTGCACAGCCGGGTGAGGAGAATTTATGATCAGGCAGGCAAGGACCTCGCCCATTGCATTCAGGGTCCGTATCTTGCCGACCTTGCCTATCTCCTCCTGATCCCCTGGGAAGGGCTGGCACAATGGGTTCTAAAACTTCTGATCCCCGAGATCGATTCGATCTCCAGAAAGATATACATGAGTAGTCCGGCGGACTCTGCGGGAGGCAGGCATGCAAAAGATCAGTCTTGCAGAAAAGATCTATAACCGGCTGGAAACATCGCTCATGGAGAAGCTGGTCCTGCAGGAGCGGCCGGGTCCGTTCTTTAAGTGGCTGTTCAAGCTGCCGGTCCTGCAATATAAACTGGGCATGGGGTGGATGATCGGGAGATATGTTTTGTTGCTTACCACGACCGGTCGCAAGAGCGGAAAGCCACGCCAGACCGCTCTTGAATATATCTACGACCAGGAGTGTGATCGCTACCGGGTGACAGCCGGCTGGGGAGGAGGCACGGACTGGTATCGGAATGCAATGAAAGACCCGAACGTCACAGTACAGGTAGGAAGAAGAAAATTCCGTTCAGTAGCAGAAAGGGTCTGTGATACAGAAGTCGCAGAATACATGATGTATATCTCCGCACGTCACCCGCGCATGGATAGAGTCTGGAGCCGCTGGTCAGATCGACCGCTGGATGGGACGTTCGAGAGTTATGTCTATGCCGCGCGCTTCTTTCCATCCCTCTGGTTGCAGCCAACATTGATAATTGGAAAGGTTTGAAATGAATAGATTGTTTTTTGTACGGCATGGCGAAGGGCAGGATAACGTTGCGCGCCAGTTCTCTTATAAACGGGTGGATCGTCCGCTTTCGGAGCGTGGACGATTGCAGGCAAGCCAGACCGCGGAATATCTGTCTGGCATGCACATCGACAGAATATTCTGTTCGCCCATGAAACGTGCCCATGAAACGGCCCGGATCATCGCAGAACGCCTCGGTCTGCAGCTCACCATCCTCGAAGAGTTTCGAGAAGTCAATGTTGGAGAGTTGGATGGGCAACCGTTCAACGATGAAAACTGGGGGATCTACCATGATGTCACCAATGCATGGTATGCAGGCCAGACGCAAGTGGGATACCCCGGCGGTGAGGACTACGCCGCCCTGTGGCAAAGAATGCAAAAAGGCTTGAGGCAGATCGTCAGCAATCACACAAATTGCCGTTTCATCCTGGTGGGGCATGGAGGCATTTTCGGATCCACGCTCAAGGACTACTGTCCCGGGCTTGAGATCAGCTGGCTGCAAAATATGGAATATTACAACTGTGCCGTTACGGAGCTGGAGCTGGACATTGTCAACGGTGAATTGCAGGGCAAGATCGTCGACTGGGCAAGCTATCGCCATCTGAGCGGTGAGGCACTCACAAGGACATCTGCCATTCCCCCCTTATCCTCCATCAGGAGAGTATGAATCAATCGCAGCGCAGGCGTGTCCGTGAGCTGGGGATTTCTCCAGGAATCCTCCCCACCGGAGAATGGAATGCCATCACCGACGTAGGTGGAGTCAGGGTGGGGCATGTGACCCTGATCGAGGGCGAGGACATTCGAACCGGCGTCACTGCTATTCTCCCTCATGCGGGGAATATTTTTCAGGAGAAAGTTCCTGCCGCGCTCGTTGTCGGAAACGGGTTCGGGAAATTGATGGGATCCACGCAACTGGACGAGCTGGGGGAGATCGAGACACCCATCGTGCTGACGAATACACTCGCCGTCCCGCGCGCTGCAGAAGCCATCATAGAATGGACATTGGCTCAAGATGGCAATGAAGAAGTGCGTAGCGTGAACCCGGTCGTTGGAGAAACCAACGACGGAGTCTTGAACAACATCCGCAAAATCGCCGTGACCAAGGAGCACGTCTTCGAGGCGATCCGGACTGCCTCCTCAGGCCCGATCGCCGAGGGTTGTGTCGGCGCGGGCACGGGAACGATCTGCTTTGGCTGGAAGGGCGGCATCGGAACCAGCTCACGCCGCCTGCCGGCGCAACTGGGCGGATACACGGTCGGAGCCGTGGTGCAGAGCAATTTTGGCGGCGTTCTGCAAATCGACGGGATCCCGGTCGGGAAAAGGCAGGGACAACACTATCTGAAAAAAGAACTGGACGATCGATCGGGAGATGGCTCGGTGATGATCGTCCTTGCCACCGACGCGCCGCTCTCCGACCGCAACCTCAAGCGCCTCGCCCGGCGCGGGCTGGCGGGGCTGGCGCGCACGGGCGCCTCCATGAGCAACGGCTCAGGCGATTATGTGATCGCGTTTTCCAGCGCGGCAGAGGTCCGCAGGACGCCCGAGAGACGATCGCGGGTCTGGGCGTATCCCGAAGTGCCCAATGATCAGATGTCACCATTATTTCAGGCTGCCATCGAATCCACGGAAGAAGCGCTTTATAATTCACTCTGCATGGCAGAAACGATGATCGGATATCGTGGCGTCAAGGTCCCTGCTCTGCCACTTTCCCTCTTAAAGGAAGGCGAATCAGTTCCATAAATCAAAACACCCAGGAGAACAATGAATACCAATAAGGACAACCCGCTTTTGTTTGCCAGTGAAAACACCATATTTCGGATCGTTTCGATTGCGAAGATCGTGTCGTGGATTATTCTGGTCTTTTACCTGATCAGTTTTGTCGATAACGTACGGGGCATGTTCGGCCAACAAATGAGCTGGCCAACGGAGCTCTCCCAGTGGCCCATCATGATCGCAAATTTATTTTTCGCTCCTGTGATCGGACTGTTCTACTTCCTGGTCCTGCAGGGCGTGGCGCAGGGCTTGAACCTGGCGCTCGATATTTACTATAGTTCCCAGCCCGATGAGGTCGAGGTAGAAGTCGAGGAGCTTCCCTGATGCCCGGTAAGGACGAAAAGAAACCCGACGAAAAGCCTGCCCCGAGCAAAGTCGAAGAGAAGGAAGAAAAGCCAATCCCAAAGGATAACCTGGTCGTCACCCGGCACCAGGTGCGGATTGGCGGCAAGGAGATCAAGTATACGGTCACAACCGGGACGCTGGTCCTGAAAGAGGAGACTCCCGATCGCGAGAAAGAGTCAGAAGGGGAAAAGCCGCGGGCGCAGATCTTCTTTGTCGCATACACCAAGGATCCGAATGGCACAAAGAACCCCGCCCCGGCCCCCGCGCTTCGGAAGCGGCCGCTGACGTTTTCGTTCAACGGCGGGCCCGGGTCGGCGTCCGTGTGGCTGCATCTGGGAGTGCTGGGTCCGCGCCGGGTGGTGCTGACCGATGAAGGTGAGCTGCCCCCACCTCCCTTCGAGCTGACGGATAACCAGTATTCGCTGCTCGATGAGACCGACCTGGTGTTCATCGATCCGGTCAGCACAGGCTACAGCCGCCCGGTGGATGGACAGAAGCCCAAGGAGTGGCACGAATTCCGCAAGGATATTGAGTCGGTGGGCGATTTTATCCGCCTGTACACCACGCGTTACAACCGCTGGCTCTCTCCAAAGTTCCTGATCGGTGAAAGCTACGGCACAACGCGTGCCGCAGCTCTCTCAGGTTATTTGCAGGAGCGCCATGGCTTGTATCTTAACGGCTTGATGCTGATCTCGGCGGTGCTGGACTTCACAACCATCCACTTCAACACAAACAATGAGCTGCCGTTCATCCTTTTCCTGCCTGGCTATGCCGCGACCGCCTGGTATCACAAGAAAGCTGGCGTCGGGCAGCCTCTGCGAAAATTCCTGAAGGAAGCCGAGGAGTTCGCCCGGGGTGAATATGCCGCCGCGCTGATGAAAGGCGATCTGCTTCCGGTGGAGGAGCACCTGCACGTGGTACAGCAAGTGGCGCGGTTTACGGGCCTTTCCACTGATTTCATCGAGCGCACGAACCTGCGGATCATCGACCAGCACTTCTTCAAGGAGCTCCTGCGGGAGA
>DASUOS010000118.1:0-22203 GCA_036276515.1 Anaerolineales bacterium
GCCTGGCTGTGGCTGAAGCCGTTCCAGATCTCCTGCGGGTAAATGATGCCGTTCGTGCCTGGCAGCTGCTCCATGGCAAGGCCGGTGTTCAGATCGATGCCGACTTGCTGGTAGGCTTTGTAGGCAAGCTGGCTGCAGTAGAAGGCATCCTCCCGTTCGGGATTGAGGAAGTTCAGGTTGTAGGGCTTGCCCACCTGTTCGAGACAATACCGGGCGATCTGTGTGCGCATCTCCAGTTCCTCCGTCTCTGAAAGCGGGAGCCCGTCCAGGGGAGAAGTCACACCGTAAAAGGTATCGAACAACAGCCCGCGCTGGCGTGCCATGCTCTCGGTGTCCCAGTGACCATTTGGCACGTCGAAGGTAATGACGCCGCGCGCGCCCGCTTCGGCGCACAATCCGTTTGGTCCCAGATAGACTGCCACGTGGTCCACATCTCCGGGGACGAGTCGCCCAACGATCCGCCAGAACTCGCCAGGCAGGATATCGGGCTTGCCGTTCATCGTGCAGATGATGTCGCCTGTCTGCAGAGCAATTCCCTCGATTTGATATGTGTAAATCATGTCCACTCCGTATTCATTATACGGATTTTATACGCTTTCGTTTCAGCAGAATTTCCTCTTTTCCGGCGTACGTGTTCATGGTCTTTGCCGGACCAGGAAGTCCATTTGATGGGCAATGTAGACCAGCTCACCGCTTTCGATCTGGCGATGCCGACCTGCCAGCCAGCGATTCAGGGAGGCAGGTTCAAGCTCCTCGCACACTTTCAACGAGTTTTCGAAAAAATACAGAATGAACTCGAGAAAATACTTTTCATCCGCAGGATAGCTTCCCTGTTGCGGGTAGACCACCCAGTCTGAGGCGCCTGCAGAAAGGATGTCAGCCTGGGCGACGCGGAGGTGCTCAAACAATTTCCTGCCCATGCGGCTGTCCCCGCCGGAGGAGCGCCTGTCCATGGTTGCATGATAGAGCTGCTCGATCTTTTGATCGAGCTCACAATCGACGTCAGGTTGAAACGCTGAGACCCCATCGAAATTGATGGTCAGCCAGGCAAGTCCCTTCGTGAGGGTGAGTACTGCTTCCAGGCTTTCAGGCAGAGGCAGGAGGTCCAGAAAGGCATGGGCAATCAGGATATCTGCGGGGGATTTATTTACCCTGATAAAGTCAAAGACGTCGGCACACACAAGGTGGATGTGGATGTCGCGTGTAGCGTCGCACAGATGCAGCCGATCGACCCCGGATCTCTCCACGCTCAAGCCGGCTTCCACTGCCCAAAATGGGATCCAATCCCGGGCATAGGCAATATTCTCCTCCATGGCGTCGACGAGGATGTATTCGCCCCGGCTAATAAGATTCCAATCCACCAGGCGCTTGAGCATGGTCCCGATCCCGGCCCCGATTTCAATCATGGTGACCGGCCCGGGCGGCATATGGAAGCGCAGGGCATGGACTACATCCTTATTTAGGGCGCGGTCGTCGACGGTTTGTTTGGAAAGCAGATAGCGGGGAAAAGAGTAGTCCATGGTCAGCCTGCTGTGAAGCCAAAGTTAGTGGATAAAGGAATAAAGAAAAGTGCGGATGTTTTCGGCGGTTTCCGCCCAGGAGGGCTGGCGAAGATAGCGCTCCCGGGCATTGAGTGACAGACGCTCCAGCAGGCCGCGATCTTCCGCCAGGGATTGGAGATAGCCCGCCAGTGCTCTGGAATCGTCCGGGTCGATCAGGTAGCCCGTCTGACCATGGTCGATGACTTCGCCCGCTGCGCCGGCCGCGGTTCCGATGGCGGGAAGGCCGAAGCCCATCCCTTCCAGGTAGACGATCCCGAAGCCTTCATAGCTCGAAGGGACAACCAGCAGGTGAGCCTGTTTCAGCCTTTCAACCAGGGGGTCCCTATCCAGGGAACCGTAGAAAGTGATGCTGGAGGAAAGGTGGTTGTCAATGACAAAATCCTGCATCTTCCTGGCATATCCAGGCTGAGAACTAAGTGAGCCCACCACATCCACCCGAACCGCTGACCGCTGAGTGCCGACCGCTTTTAATAGCGTATGCAACCCCTTTCGATGGATCACATTCCCTAAAAACAAAATCCTCAAACCTGGCCTTTTCGCCCGGTCGATAATTTCATCTTCAGAAACCGGCCTGCCAAACCGGTCTGTTGGTGGGTAGGCAACGATCCCGGGTTTCCTATTCTCCAGCATGCTATTCACGACTTTCTCTGTCGTCCTGGAGTTGAAGATGAACCCATCCAAAGAGTTCAGATATTTTTTCTCGATGTAGCGGTAGATGGCATTCTGCCACTTTGGCCTCAACTCCGAACAGCGCAAATGATGGACAAGAGAAACAATTGGATAGGGATGTTCACCCTGGTTGGCAGAGATCAAGGAGGGGTGATTGAGCTCGTCCTGGATCAGGATATCCAGATTGGATGGCAGCTTGAAGTGCAGGTTGTCGGCCAGGTGTGCCGCGTAATTTCTCCAGGGAAAGGAAACGATCTCGACCGAATCGCCGCGCCCGCGCAAGTGTTCGACGAGTTTGCGATCATATAAATAACCGCCGCTTAAGGTGTCGAGTGAGCCATAAATGATGAGTCCGATGTTCATCAGTCAATGGGTAAAGGTCAGACGCCTGGCTATTAACGCTCGACCCTGTATGCCGCCCACGCAGACTTATTCTCCCAGAGCACGACTTGGAGGGCGGTAATATTCTTCTCCTGAATCCGCTCACTCAAAGATGCAGCCAGGATGCGGGCGAAGTGCTCGATGGATGGATTCAATCCGGCAAATTCGGGCTTGTCGTTCAACATCTGTTCCTGATAGTAGCTCACGATCTCTTCCAGATGCCTGTCCACTTCCACAATATCGGCCAGATAACCATGCCGGTCGAGCTCGCTCCCCTCCAGCTGCAGCTCGAGGACATAGTGATGCGAGTTGGGGTTGTTCTCAGGTCCCCAGTCTCCACCGATCAGGAAGTGCCTGGCTATAAAATCGCGCTTGACTCCGAGTGTATACATCGAGGTGCTCCTGTTTAAGAGTGTCAGGTTTCAAGTGTCAAATCTCATGGTTTAACAATGCGCATGACGAGACGACCATCCTGGCGCGTGATCGGCATGGCGAAATCGAATTTGTCGATCTGCGTGCAGTAGTTCAGGTCGGAGAGTGGAAACCCCGTTTGTGCTGGATCGAGATGCTGTAAGGCATCCCTGGATGCATATACCCGTTTGACGAAGGCTTCTGCGTCTGGTCGGATGCCTTTCAGTCTTGCTTCCAGATATTCAGCGCAGGCGATATCTTCCTCTCCGCCGTTATGGGTTTTGCCTGTGATCACAAACGTGACCTCTGCCGGAACGAGCCGAATCACGTGCTTTACTGTTGCTTCTGCCACAACAAAGCTGGAAGCGAGCATCACGTCTGCCATCTGGCTGCGGACCGCGCCCTGAGTCCCTGCACCGGTACGCTGTATCAACGTTATGCCTGAAAGATCCTCCTGGCTAATGTGCGTTGGAGAGTTGCCAAAGTCAAATCCGGCCGGTGGCAAGCCGCCAACCTCCCCCATCGCTCTCGAAGCAGGGATCATTTCCTTAAGTGATAAGGCTTCTTCTACGGTACTAACAAGCACGATCTCGATTGCGCCCTGCGAAAAAGCATAGGCTGCTGTCGAAAAGGCGCGCAGCACATCGATGACGATGACAACCCCTTTCGCCATATGGCAATCGTCCAGGCTGGTGTAATGGAAATTCATGATTTGTAATCGAAGATGACCTGTAGCGCTTGCTCGGGATGTTGCTCCAGCAGGCGGTAGGCTTGCGCGGCTTGATCGATCGAAAACCGGTGGGTGATCCATTTCTCAGGATTGATCCGCTCCAGGGCTTTCCAGGCCACGTCGAAGCGGCGTGCTTTGTCCCAGCGGCCGCTGAGATCCGGGGATACTGAGCTAACCTGCGAAGAGATCAGGCGGATTCGCGAGCGATGGAACGTGCCGCCCAGGTTGACCTCCACCTGTTTCTCTCCATACCACGAGCCGATGACGATCCGTCCGCTAAAGGCGGTTAAGGCGATGGCGTCGTTCAAGGCCAATGGGTTGCCGCTTAGCTCGAAGGTCAGATCCGCTCCTGGCTCGAGAGCGGATAAAGCCTGTTCCCGGTAATCGGGTGCGTCCGAGCCCAATGATCTACACCGTGAAATCCGTGCCGATTGACATTCAACCTTTGACATCTGGCAGCGCATGTCAAACGGGTCCACCGTCACCAGGGCCTCCAGGGGGAATTCCTTCAACAGAGAAACGGTGAGAAGGCCGACCACACCCTGTCCCAGCACCAGCACCCGTTCACCCAGGATCGGCGCGCCGTCCTGTACCAAATTCACTGCAGTCTCCATATTCGGCAGGAAACAGGCTGTTTGTGGCGAGAGGCTATCGGGGATCGGGAATACTGCATCGCTGGCGGCAGTGAAATGGGATGCATGCGGCTGGAAGGCAAAAACGAACCTGTCCCGCCATGACTCGTCCACCTGCGGGCCCAGCTCGCGGACAATGCCAACGGATGCATATCCATACGCCAGGGGATATTTGAAGCCGCCGCGCAGCGTCGAAATAGCGGGATCCGTTTCAAGGTCACGCGGGAAGCGACCCTGGTAGACCAGCATCTCGGTCCCGGCACTGATCGCCGAGCAAACCGTTTCCACCAGTATTTCATCCGCACCGGGGACAGGAAGCGTTTCTTCTCGAATCTCCACCTGTCCCGGCGCGGTAAAGTACAAGGCTCTGCGTTTCACGCCCCCATTGTACCTTGCATCAGGACCGTGGTTTGTCGGCGATCAGGAATCCCAGCAGAAGCAGCTCGGCAGCTTTGGCATAATAACCGATCATGCTGCTTGTACTGGCAGAAAAATTTTTCTCCCCCATGATCACCCACAGGATGATCGTCAGGGCGGTGTAGCCAACAAAAACCCACCAGACCAGGCTGCGCCTTTGCTGGAACATGGGTATCGGCAGAAGATAAGCGGCGAGCAATCCCAGATATCCGAGTCCATTCAATGTGAACATGATGTCGGGAAAAAGCGTGATATGCAGGATCGCGGTTGCAAGCGTGAAGATGATGATGCCGTAATGCTTACCTGTAAGATTCATGATTGACTCCTTTTGTGTTGAAGATCTTTCCCAAGCCGTTGTGATCAACGACTGACATCACGCATAAACTTGCCTGCGAGTAATAACCCCACTCCGCCGTTCAGGATATCGCGGGCGCGCATGATCAGGCTCAGGCTGATGCCGATCGCAGGGCTGTAGCCCAGGGCTGTCAATGCGTAGACCTGGCTGGCCTCCAATGCGCCGAGACCGCCCGGCAATGGCATGAGGAAAGCAAGCAATGCGGCTGTAAGGGCGGCCAGGAGCTGTTCGAAGGACAGGCTGGCATTCAGATAGTCAGCCATTAAGAAATATTCTGCTGCCATGCCGGCCCAGGCAGCCATCGAAAAGAAAAGGGCAGTCAGCAGGGCGGTCAGTTTTCGGTGGGTAAAGGAAGCCGCCATGCGCTCAGAGACGATGATCAGCCTCACCCAGGCCGGCGTACCGATCCATGGAGCCGCGGCGCGCAGCAGGCTCGAAATGGGATACTGCCCTCGATAAAGAAGAACCAGATGGATCACAGGCCAGACCAGGATCGCCGCCATGGGAATCAGACTCCCGAGCGCCTGGCTGCCGTCTCCCGGGATCATACCCACTCGCACGGCTGATATGACCCCCAGGCCGATCAGGATAAAGTTGGCCATGAACTCGAGCAGTTTGTCCATGATGACGGCGGAAGTGGCGCGAGCAAATGTCAGACCGTGATTGCGCTTCAAATAATAGATCTGCAGCGGCTCGCCTCCGACCTGTGGACCCGGTGTAAAGTAACTCAGCCCAAAGACCGCCAGACGATAGCGGATCAATGGCAAAAAGGGAATGGCTGGATTCTCCGCGCGCAGGATGATCCACCAGCGGGCGGTCATAGCCAGGATGACACCTGCGTTGATCACAAGCAGGATCCCGATCTGCCAGAACTGCAGTTGTTTGAGCGCATTCCAAATTTCAAGGAACGGTGCATTGCGCAGGGCAAAATACAGAAGAGCGATCAGGATCGAATAGAGAACCAGGAGACGGATTGCTTTTGATCTGCTCCGGGCAGTCACTTCCTGGGGAGCGGGGGAAAGGGCAGGTGACGTTGTGTTCAAAGTATCGATTCGCCGTCCCCATTATTATTGTCATGGAACAGGCCGTGCATCCGTGACATCAACTCCAGATGAACGGAGATGGTATCGGAAGAACCCACTTCTGCGGCAGTAATAGGCCGCCCAAAGCGGACATGAACCGTCGTCGGTCGGGCATTGCGGGTGATCATAGCCAGAAGCTGCAGGGCTGTGGCAAGTTTCTCACGTTCCACGCGCGTTCGTTTGAGGCGCGTCAGCCAGTGGCGGGCCGCCCGCTCCCAGACGACACCACTTACAACAACAGGAACGATCTGCATCTCCGGCGAGAAGCGCAGGAAGATCGCCGAAGAATCGATCCAGCTCTCAAGTGAGTCCGATGCATCGGGATGGACATCCGGGTCGGGTTCGATCTCCCCGGCGGGAAAGGTCAAAGCCGCACCGCCGGAACGTAAATGAGCAGAGATCTTTCGTACGGCACGCATCCGTTCGCCCGGATCGTCGCTGATGTAGACGAGATGGCGTGTGATGTTGGGAAGAGATGCGAGAAAGGGACGGTGCAGGGCAATGATGCGCAGGTCGGCGCGGTCAATGGCGGTGAATAGACTGACCGTGTCTGCCAGCCCGGGATGGTTAGAAAGAAAGAGCGCGGGTCCGCTGGTGGGGATGTTCTCGCGCCCGTGGACGCGCAGGTCGTTGATATAGTGACTCTTCAGGATGCTGCGGGAGGCGTTATGAAGCCCCACCTGTCCAACCAGGTTGTCATAGTCCAGCATCTGCCTCGCAAACGTACGTGCCGGCTGGACGAACAGTCCACGCAGGATCGCGGCGGGGAGAGGATATTTTTGCCAGCCAAACGAGGAGACGAGATCGTCCAGGTTGATCCGGGTAAGACTGTCAAACGCTGTTTGTTGGCTGACGGCTAATGTAATGGGGCTGACCTGCATGGAGACTCCAGAGTTGGTTCGACTGATGAATCGTAGTCGTTCTTTCCTGCTATTCAGGTTCGATCGAAAACGTCAATGGATAGCCTTCCAGGCTGGCGGCAAAACGAGCCTTCTGGACGCGCTTCTCCGCTTCCGATCTGGCGACCGTCTGGACGTAGGCGATGCCGTTGATATGGGCGGTCATCATGACTTCGAGAGCCCGCTCATTTGCCAGATAAAAGACCATTTTCAGGGTCTGCACCACGAAATCCATCGGTGTGACGTGGTCGTTGTGGATGAGGATGCGGAAGAGCGGCTCGAGCTCGGTCTCTGCCTCTGTTTCCTCAATAATCTGGATCTCAGGCGCGATCTGAAATTTCATTGATATATACGTGGCCATCCCGGCTTGTGGATGCATCCGGCCGTCACTAGGCCGCATCATTCAGCGCCTGGAATTCCTCGGGGGTCAGTTCAATGTCGGCGGCTTCGAAGTTCTCGCGGATATGCTGCGGGTTGAGGGACATGGGGATTGTGATCACCCGCGGCTGGATGACCAGCCAGGCCAGCGCGATCTGGTACGGTGTGGCCGAATGTGCTTCGGCGACCCTCACAATGGTCTTGTTCGTGTGGACACTGCGGAATTTCACCGGCGAATAAGCCGTGACCAGGATATCATTCTCCTGACAATACTCGATCACGCCGTTCTCCGCATAGGCCCGGTCCGGGATGCGGTAGGGGACCTGGTTCGTGAGAATGGGCGTTTCGCTGTATTCCTGGGCCTGTTTCAAGAGCTTCAACTTGAAATTGCTGACGCCGAGGTTCTTAACCTTCCCGTCCTGCACGAGTTTATTGAGCGCCCGAAAGGCATCCTTGTAATCGATCCCCGTGCCCGGCCAGTGGATCAGGTACAGGTCGATGTGCTCCATGCCCAGGCGGCGCAGGCTGTTCTCGCACGAACGGAGCACGTCGTTATAGCGGAGATGCTCCGGGGAGACCTTGGTGGTAATGAACAGATCCTCTCGCTTTTTTCCTGATTCGCGAATGGCACGCCCGACCAGCTCTTCGGAATGCCCGGATGCGTAGGATTCGGCTGTGTCGAAGTGAGTGTAGCCGATCTCCAGCGCAGACCGGAGGGCGGCCATCGATGCGGGATCCAGGCTCGGGTCCGGGTAGGAGCCGCCGCCAATGTTCCAGGCGCCGAATCCGATTTTCGGGAGGGTAAGGCTGTGGATGATCTCGTATTTCATAACTCCTTCTCTCCGTTTATGGACGTTCGAGCGGCGGCAATTATTTCGTTTTGGAAATGGCTGGCGAAATCTCCTGGCTGCCTCTTTCAGGTTTCCCATTCGACGCCGGTCTGGAAGGGTTCGGATTCCAACCGGGAGAGCTGCCGTTCCGCGGCTTCGATCTCGTTTCTCTCCCCGATCAGACCGATCCGGTCACCGGCGTGGAACACCGTCATGGACTTTGGGTTTGCCGTCAGCTCACCCTCGCGCATCAGGGCGACGACCGAGGCGCCTGTTCGAGCGCGCAGGTTTGCATCTGCAAGGGTCTGCCCGATCAGAGGGCTGCCCTCTGGCAGCCGGAACCAGTTGATCTCGATTCTGTTGGCGGCATTCAGGAGGTCATGCAGGAGGCGATGCTCCTCCTCGGTATTTACATGCATATCATAATGATCGCGGCGGACTGCATCGGTGTAGCGGTAGATCTCCTGCAGAGGAAAGCCCAGTTGCAGGAGAGTGTGCCGGACAATCTCCAGCCCACCCTCCAGCTCGGGATGGATGACATCCTGTGCGCCAAGGTCTGTGAGCCGCCGTGTCCCATCCTCGCTCGTAGCGCGGGCGATGATGGGCAGGTCGGGGGCCAGGTCACGGGCGGCAGTGACGACCAATGCAGTAGCATCTTCATCGGGACCTGCCACCACCAGAGCCCGGGCGCGTGCCAGGCCGGCATGCGTAAGCACTTCAGAATTGGCGGCATCGCCGTACAGAGTGGGAATTTTGCGACGACTCAGTTCCTCTCCACGTTCCATATCTGATTCAACGACAAGGTGCGGGATCCCCATCTCACCCAACAGGTTGACGATGTGCCGTCCCACGCGTCCATACCCGACTATGACTACGTGGCCGGTCATCGACTCCACGACCTGGGGTAGAGGCGGCCCCTGGCGGTCGAGGCGCTTCCAGAGGCCCGGAAACCCCTGCAGCCACTTCTCAACCGGGTGAATGAGCCGGAACATCAGCGGATTCACCATGATCGAAAGCAGAGCGCCTGCCAGGATCAGCGAATACTGGCTTTGATCCAGCAGTCCCAGTGCAACGCCGGCCTGCCCCACGATGAAGGAAAATTCACCGATCTGGCTCAAGCCCGCTGCAACCACAAGCGTGGTGCGAGCCGGCCAGGGAAAAACAAGCCCCATTAAAAAGGTTGTTATTGGTTTTCCCAGAACGATCAAAGCTGTCAGAAGAAGTATGGAGCCAATGTTATTGTAAAGATAGAGGGGATTGACCAGCATGCCGATCGAGACAAAGAACAGCACTGCAAAGGATTCGCGGAAGGGCAGGATATCTGCACCCACTTGATGGCTGAGAGGCGACTCGCTGACAACCACCCCGGCTACGAATGCGCCAAGGGCCAGTGAAACACCGAAAAGTTCGGCTGCTCCCAGGGCAACGCCCAGCGCGATCGCTAATACTGCCAGGATGAACAGCTCACGCGAGCGGGTATGAGCAATACGCATCAGGATCCAGGGGATCAGCCTCGTCCCGGCAAACAAGGTGATCAGCACGAACCCGGCGGCCTTGAGCAGGGTCAGCCCGAGCTGGCCCCAGTTAAAGCCGGCAGATGTGCCGACCAGGGCCGGCATCAGCACCAGGATCAGCACCGTTGCAATGTCCTCCAGGACCAGCCAGCCAACCGTTGCCTGGCCATGTGATGTGTTCAACAGGCCATTGTCCATCAGGCCGCGCAGCAGGACAACCGTACTGGCGATCGAGATCGCAAATCCCAAAACGATGCCCGCTGCCGATGACCAGCCCCAGTATTGACTGACCAGATAGCCAAACAGGGTGGCAAAGGCGATCTGGCTCAACGCCCCCGGAACGGCGATCGAACGCACCTTCCATAGATCCTTCAGGGAGAAGTGCAGGCCCACGCCGAACATCAGAAAGATCACCCCGAGCTCTGCCAGCTGGCTGATCGTCTCTGTATCCCCCACAAATCCCGGCGTGAATGGGCCTATGGCGATCCCCGCCAGCAAATACCCCGCGATGGTTGGCAGGCCAATGCGCCGGGCAATCACTCCTCCAATGAAAGCCACCACCAGGGCAACGGCTATATTGACAAGCAGGGTCACTTCATGCATGAGCGCGTCTCTATCAAGCAGGATCTCAATGAGATTCCAGCACAGTCGAACCTTTTAAAGCGGCACAATCGACCAAACGTCCGATTTCCAATGGGTCTGCAAGGACGATCTGCCGGGGCATTGCCCACTGGATGGCCTCGCTCGTAAAGCCGCAGGGCGACCAAAAGAAGGCCCGGACCGCCTTCATCCGCTTCATTTCAAGCTGCAGACTGTATACGTGATGAAGCTTTACCGGCTCAGCTAGTTTCTGGCAGGCGACGAGCTCCACCCGGCCGTCCGGATTGATCAGCTTCAGATATAGAGCTGCCGTTCCCTCATCAGAAATAAGATATCCCATCCTGGAATAGGTTTGGATGACCAAACGCCATAATTCATTTTCCTGTACCCCATCGGCCAGAACAAATTTTGGAGTATGCCCCGCCCAGGAAGCCCGTTCCCAGCTTAGCATGGACCGCTGCCAGGTCCACCTTCGCAGCCTCTTCCAGAAGGTGCTTACGAATACAAGCGCCATCATGCCTGTCAGGATCCCGAGGCTACTGACCAAAACAAGCAGCGCCCGGTTTTCTCCGGAGTTATCCTTTGAAAAACCGAGCGCCAGCAACCCTCCAAGCACGAACAGGGCGGTGATCGCAAACAGGATTCGATCAATTGTGGTTCGGTGACCTCGTTTTGCCATACACGGACCCGTCCTTTCGAATGCTGGCCATCATATTGGACAATTTTATCATGGAGGTCCGTTGTGTTTTTTCTGTAGTTGGAACAGTTTTTTCCAATCAACCGATGAAATCGGCCGTTCACTCTCCCAGTGAGCGAATGTACTCCAGATCCAGCTCGCCTCGCGCCCCCCAGCCTTTTTTCCCCTCGGGAATCTCCGGGCGGAATTTTTCATACAGGCCATAGGCTTTGCTCTCCAGCTGCCTGGGTGTAAAGGCTTTGGCCAGCGTTTCCATCGCAGCGCGGGCCTCGGCCAGGTCATCCTTGAATTTCTGCTGGAGGTACGTCTTGACGCTTTCGGCATGGATAGGCTCGCCATCGATCGCGGCGCGCAGTCCATTGGGAGTCTTGACCGCGGGGACGCCTCGTCCCAGGATCTCGATGAATTCCGTTTCGGCGGGCTTTTTCTCCCCCTTCGACTCCTTTTCTTTCTCCTCTTCACTTTTTTCTTCGTAGATGCCCAGCTTCCGCCCTTTGGATTGTGCGTTGAGTCCGGCTACTGCTTTGCCCAGAGTCAATGCTGTTTCTTCATCATACCCCAGCCGTTCCGCCACGACTGTGGCCCAGAGGGTCAGAACCGGGGCACGGTTGATCTTGATCTTTTTGTTTGCCATTGTCCAACTCCTTACCAAACGTTTTATGATAGTCAGCAATGGAGCAATGTTCTGATTACTATACCTTAAATCAAGGTGGAATCAAGATATAAAAAGAGCAGAACATTTCTGCCCTGCTCTTTTGCCTGCGAGAGTTTAACGTTACGGTAGGGGCGGGTTGGCGTTGTGCACCAGATCGAGAGCCATCTCCGGGAACCAGGATCCGGCCGCCGGGTCTACGATGCCCCATTCGGGATCGACCGTTCCGGTGGGACCCAGGCCGCGTGTGCACTCGCCGTCCGACTCACCGGGGATCTTAATCCACAGGTAGGCGTCGAGAAGCGAGTGGCCCGTGTTTGCAGTGGGGCGGACGCCCAGCCCGCGATCCGGCGGGTTGCACCAATCCTGTGGATCCGGATAACTCGTTGTCGGGGTCCAGGGGCCCTGGCCATTGCGGCTCGAGTCGATCACGAAGTGCTTGAGGAGCGATTCGGAATACCACCAGGTCTGGCTCTCGACGTTATCCGTATACCACTGGTCGGTCAGCGCCCAGGTGGAGAAATCGCCTGGGCTGGCCGGGAAGTACTGGCTTGCGCACCACTCCGAGTGACCATTGCCCCAGGAGGCTGGATGCGAAGCAAAGGCGATACATTTGGCGACCCAGGGACCGTACGTCTCGAGGCGCTGATTTACGACATAGTTGGACACATTCAGGAAGAACCCGTCCGCGTCGTTGACCCCTGCCAGGATCAGGCGGTCAGCGGCATCGCCGGCGCCCAGCCAGCCGCTGTGAGTCCCGTCCAGGTAGACGCTCGTGCCTGGATTCTCCTTGAGCCTGTCCACTGCATAGTTCAGCATCTCGAAGCGATCCGCAGCGGCCGTGGCCGGATCCGCCTCCGCTGGCTGGCACCACTCGTAGTTCGGGTTGGAAACCCAGTTGTCGCGGTCTCCGAACGGGTTGTACCAGGGAATGATCCCCAGCCCATCCGGTTCGAGGATGACTACAGCCTGTCCAGTGCCGATTCCTGCCGCGAAGCCATCGATCCAGGCCTTGTACTGCTCGATACTCGTGGCGCCACCGGCGCTGAACTGGGCGCAGTCACGGAAGGGGATGTTGTATGCGACCAGTACAGGAATCGTCTTTTTACCGGCAGCCCGCATGACCGTGTTCCGGACATCCTGCATTACGGTCTTAGGAGTTCCAGCTGTGAACCAGACCGCCTGCGGAGTCTCAATCATCTCCCGAATGAGAGCGGCATCAGTTTTGTCCCCGCTGGAGGTCAGATCGGCGATCTGTTCAATGGCGCCATGGTTCGCCTTGGGTACATAGAACCGGGTGCCTGGATCCAGGCCGGCCTGCGGCATTGCCGAGGCGCCTGATGGCGCAGACGTTAGAAACGCTGCCATCAGGGACCCAATTACGAGCAGGTAGATCAGCTTTCTGGTCATTTGTGGCTCCTTTATGATTTGTGCCTGAACATGAGTAGACGGTTTTGTCGATGGTCTATCACACACACCTTTTGATGGTACAACGGAAATTTTCCACCTGATTCAGAATTGGCATTCAACACTCGCTGCATCCTGATAGTACTGTACACGATTCCTGGATGCAATTCAATAGGAAAACGGTCTCCATATGAAGGCGGCTTTCAACGGATCTGAGCAGCAAAAAAACCCGTTCCTGCAGACGGAACGGGTCATCATTGACTTGCTGTTACATCACGCCGGAATCTTTTGCGCCGCTTCGAAACCTCTGCGCAGAGCCTCGTAGTTCTTCGGCAGGAGGTGTTTGTGGCGTGCCGGCAGGTGACCATCCAGCGCCTTCTCGACATCCTTGAGCGTGATCTCGGGCAGTACCGTCAGCAGCGCGCCGACAGCGACCATGTTTAGTAATTTCTTGTCGCCGAGCTCCTCGGCGATCTCGTTGCACGGCACAAGGATAACGTTGATATCTTCGCGCTTCGGGCCGCGGTCGACCATGGACTGGTTGACGATCAATGACCCGCCCGTCGCAAGAGACTCTTCATACTTGTCGAAGGATGGCAGGTTTAGGGCGATCGCCAGCGGTGGATTCTTGACCAGCGGGGAACCGATCTCATCGTCGGCGATCACAACTGTGCAATTGGCCGTGCCGCCGCGCATCTCGGGCCCGTACGAGGGGATCCAGGTCACTTCCTTGCCTGCGTCCATGGCGGCATAGGCGACGACTTGTCCGCCAAAGAGCACGCCCTGACCGCCAAACCCTGCAATAATGATTTCTTTTTGCATATTGCTCCTTCGGAGCAGAGAGCAGAGATCAGGGAGTAGTGAACAGGGAAGGTCTCCACTGATCGCTGCTCGCTATTCTCCATTCTCTGCACTCTAAACTTTTATCTGCGCCACGCCGGCTGTCACTTTGTAATCGCCAAGCGGGTAGGCCGGTACCATGTGCTGTTCGACAAATTTCAGCGAATCGACCGGGGTCATGCCCCAGTTGGTCGGGCAGGTCGAGAGCAGCTCCACCATCGAGAAGCCGAGTCCGCGCAGCTGGGTCTCGAACGCCAGGCGGATGGCCTTCTTGGCCAGACGGATGTTCTTCGGGTCGTGCAGGGAGCGGCGGACGATATATCCCGCGCCATCCAGCGTTGCCAGCATCTCCGCCATACGGATGGGATAGCCCTGTGTTTCCACATCCCGGCCGTTGGGGGAGGAGGTGGTCTTCATGCCCGGCAGGGTGGTGGGAGCCATCTGCCCGCCGGTCATGCCGAAGTTGGCGTTGTTGATGAAGATCACGGTCAGGTTCTCACCGCGCGCCGCGGCGTGGACGATCTCGCCCATGCCGATCGAGGCCAGGTCGCCGTCGCCCTGATAGGTGAAGACGATCCGGTCGGGCAGGACGCGCTTGATACCGGTCGCCATGGCGGGCGCGCGTCCGTGCGGGGCTTCGACGAAATCAGTGTCGAAATAGTTGTAGGCAAAGACTGCGCAGCCCACCGGCGCGACGCCGATGGTCTTATCGATCATGCCCATCTCTTCCAGCACTTCTGCCACCAGGCGGTGCGCCACACCGTGCGTGCAGCCCGGGCAGTAATGGGTGGGTGTATCTGTGAAGCCTACCGGACGTTCATAGACCAGGTTGTTGGGTGAAGTTGTTGTCATGGGTTATCTCACTCCCGTCATGCGCTCGAACCACTGATCGCGCGGATCGGAATCCACCGATAATGGTCCGGCGGCGATGCGCTGGATCTCGTGCAGGAGCTCGTCGGGGAACGGGACTACGCCGCCCATCCGCCCGTAGAATTCGATCGGCGCTTGTCCCTTGACCGCCAGGCGGACGTCCTCCAGCATCTGGCCGGAGTTCATCTCGGTGACGAGGAATGCGCTCACGCGTCCCGCCAGTTGTTCGATGACCTCGAACGGAAACGGGCTGACGGTGATCGGCCGCAGCAGACCGACCTTGATGCCCTGCTGGCGCGCGGCCCGTACTGCGGAGAGCGCCACGCGTCCCGCCGTTCCAAAACCGATAACGACGAACTCCGCATCGTCCAGGAAGTATTCCTTGTAACGGACCTCGTTGGCCTGGATCTTACGCCAGCGTGAGATCAGCCGCAGGTTCATTTTCTCCTCCTGGATGGGATCCAGGTAAATGGAGGTCAGGATGCGGCGCTCGCGTTTGCCCATGCGTCCGTCGGTGGCCCACTCCCAGTTGGCGCGCTGGACTGGTTTCATCTCGGGCATCTTGGCAGGTTCCATCATCTGACCGATGGAGCCGTCGAGGATGATCATGCAGACCGAGCGGTATTTTTCGGCCAGGTCAAAGGAAAGGGCGGTCAGATCGATCGCCTCCTGCACGGAGGCCGGCGCCAGCACGATCGACTTGTAATCGCCATGCCCGCCGCCGTGGACTGCCTGGTTGTAATCGGCCTGGGCCGGGGCGATATTGCCGAGCCCTGGTCCGCCGCGCATCACGTTGACAAGCACCGCCGGCACTTCCGTCCCCGCGATGTAGGAGAGACCTTCCATCATCAGGCTGACGCCCGGGCTGGAGGAGGTAGACATCACTCGCACGCCGGCGCAGGCCGCACCATAGACCATGTTGATCGCACCGAGCTCCGACTCGGCCTGTACGAAGGCCCGCCCGAGCTCGGGCATGCGCCGCGACAGGTACTCAAGGATCTCGGTCTGCGGGGTGATCGGGTAGCCGAAGTAGGCCTCCAGCCCCGCCCGGACCGCTGCCTCGGCAATGGCTTCATTGCCTTTCCAAAGTTCACGTGTCATTGATTTCTCCAAATAAATAAGGGCGTAGGTTGGTGCTACGCCCTTATGGCTGAGGGAACCGCTTTGGTAATTTCGCGATAGACGGTAATTGCCGCATCCGGACATACCAGTGCACAGATGGCGCACCCCGTGCATCCGTCTATGAAGGTGTGCGCGGGGTGGTAGCCTTTGGGGGTAAGCCTCGTCGTGTCCAGTTCCATGACATCCTGTGGACATGCACTGATGCATAGCTCACAGCCTTTGCAATACGTATCGCTGACTTCGATCCAACCTTTTGCCGGCATTCGGTCTCCTTATCTGAGAAGCTGAATGAGTAAACAGATAACTTTCATCCTGATTATGTCTTTTTGCAAGGGAAGCGTGTAGTGCCAAGCGTCATAAAGCGGGATGTACAAATATCCCTCATTTACCTGGCTGACAACACAGAGGAAAACCCTCTACTCCATGTTTACAGAAGTGTGAGTGGAGATCCTGGCCCCGCCTCTACGACTCTTTTTCGGATTTGAGATAAGCGCAACTCATAAGCATGTATAAGCAGAACTGTTTGAGGGAGTTATTTTTATCACTAAGTATGATACTGGGATCTCAGTAAACTTGTGAATAAATATACAAACAGTGGAGATGCGATGCGAAAATTCTATTTGATTTTGATACTGCTGTTCTCAATCTTGCTGGCAGGATGTAAAGCCTCACCTGCCCCTGCGCCTGTTGATGAGGCAGCGGTGGAACCCAGTCCGGTTCCTGCACCCTCGACCGTTGAAGAAGTGGACTACTGTGTATCCTGTCATACAGATAAAGAGCAGTTGATTTCAACGGCTAAACCCGTCCTGGCTGCGGAAAGCGAATCCAGGGGAGTTGGCTGAGGGGGCTCTGTGGCTCCGTTGGAGCCCTGGGAAAAAGTTTTGGTAGATGGGGAGACGTTCCCCCAGTCGGCACATGGAAAGAAATCCTGCACCGACTGTCACAGTGGTACGCAGTCAAGCGACAAGGAGGCCGCCCACGAGGGTTTAATTGCCAGCCCCAGCCAGCAACCGGAAAAATTCTGCGCTGAATGTCACGCAGATCAGACAAGTACATACGCAAACAGCTTGCATAATACGCAGGCAGGATACTGGACAACTATCAACGCCCGAAGTGTTCCGGAGAATCATCCTGCTCTTGAAGAGATGTTTGGAAACCACTGCGCCACCTGCCATACAACGTGTGGGGAATGCCATGTGACCCAGCCGAAGAATGTGGGCGGCGGCTTGTTCAGCGGGCACCTGTTCGAAAAGACGCCGCCGATGACGCGTTCCTGCACTGCCTGCCATGGGAGTCGTGTTGGCAATGAGTTTCTTGGCAAGAATGAAGAATTTCCCGGCGATGTTCATTTCCGTGAGGCACGGATGAGCTGTGTCAAGTGTCATGAAGGCACGGACCTGCATGGATCGGCGGAAGGCGCCCCGGAGCACCGTCTGGCCGGCGCAGAAGACCCGACATGCCTGGACTGTCATCCGACTGCTGCCCCCGGCGGCGATACGAGCCCGATGCACCAGGCACACGGAGATACCCTGTCTTGCCAGGTCTGTCACTCGATCACGTATACGAGCTGCGACGGTTGTCATGTGGCTGTGAGTGAGTCAAGCGGAAATCCATACTTCGAAACACAAGCCACCTATATGACCTTCCTGATCGGTCGCAATCCAGATCCGAGCGAGGAACGTCCCTACAAATATGTACCTGTGCGGCATGTTCCCGTTGCTGAGACAAGCTATCAGTTCTACGGTGAAAACCTGTTAAGTAATTTCAATGCATTGCCCACCTGGGTCTATGCCACACCGCACAATATCCAGCGCAGTACTCCGCAAAACTCCGCCTGTGAGAACTGCCACAGCGGAAGCGCCGACCTGTTCCTCACGGCCGACAAGATCAAGCCTGAGGAGCTGGAAGCCAACGGACCCGTTGTTGTGGATGTGATGCCTGTGTCGATGGACGTGATTCTGTCAGCGCCGGATATGCCTGCTGGTCACAAAACGTTCGCCCCCGATGCCTGCGCGACATGCCATGCTACCACAGGCGGGAGTATGCCCGTGATTCCCGAGAACCATGCGGCCTACTCACCAAACCAATGCCAAGTTTGTCACAAGTTGCCTGAATGAACTTGTTCATAATCAGAAATCCAAAAGGAGAAGATAAGATGTCCAGGAAATTTCAAATGCTTCTCGGCCTGCTCATGGTGTTCAGCCTGATACTGAGCGCCTGTGCTCCCGCCGCAGCAGAAGCCCCGATCGTTACAGAGTCGCCGGTCGTCGTGACTGAAGCCCCTGTGGTGGAAGAGCCCGCGCCGGACGCCCAGGTTCTGTTCACCAGTCTGATCAACGAGCTGCCCGCCGACAAGGGCTATGGAACCGTGAAACCTGCCACGTTGAATGAAGAACTCGTGGATAAACCGCCGTTCCTGCTCGATGTGCGCGAAGCTGCCGAAGTAGAAGCAGACGGCTACATCGAAGGAGCTGTGAACATCCCTGTCCGTGAACTGCTTGCCAGCCTCGATAAGCTTCCGGCCAAAGATGAACCCATCGTCATCTACTGCGCCTCGGGTCATCGTGGCGGCATGACACTTGCCACCCTTCAACTGCTGGGCTACACCAATGTCCGCAACCTGGCGGGCGGGTTGAATGGCTGGAAGAAAGCCAATCTGCCCGTTGTCACCGGGACCGCCCCCGCGGCTCCAGTGACCCTCGGCACACCTGAGATTTCAAACCAGCCGCTGTTCGATATGCTGAATGGCTTCTTCGTGGCCATGCCCGATACCTTCTATTCGATCAAATCGGACAAGCTTGCGGAAACCCTCACGAGTGCGACTCCTCCCGCCATCATTGATATCCGCAGGGCGGAAGAATTTGCCAAGGATGGCTACATCGAAGGCGCAATCAATGTGCCCATGGAAGAGCTCTTCAGCAACCTCGACAAACTGCCCGCCAAGGATGCGCCCATTGTCGTGCACTGTGTGTCAGGTCATCGCGGCTCGATTGTTGTCATGGGCTTGCGCCTGTTGGGCTATGAAAATGTGACCAACCTGGCGGGTGGACTGAATGCATGGAAAGCTGCACAATTGCCCGTGGAAGGCTGGGTCGATTGGGCAGCCAAATGGCCTGAATATATTGCCAGTATGCCCGAAGGCTATTCCACCATCAAGCCTGCGGACCTCAATACCGCCCTTGTCGAAAACCCGCCGTTCCTGCTGGATGTCCGTGAGACCGCCGAACCGGGAATGGATGGCTTCATTGCCGGAGCCGTCAATATCCCTATACGCGAAGTCCTCGATAATCTCGATAAGCTTCCCGCCAAGGATCAATCGATTGTCGTCTATTGTGTCTCTGGTCATCGCGCCGCATTGGTCATGGCTTCCCTGCAAATGCTCGGATATACCGATGTAAAGAATCTTGCCGGCGGCCTCAATGGATGGAAAAAGGCAGAACTGCCCGTGGAAACCGTTACGGTTCCGGCCGAGCCAACAGCCGGCGCTGCTCCTGAGGTCGACGCGGTCCTCCTGCGCGACCTGGGCGCCTTCCTTTCCAGCCTCCCCGAAGGGTATTTCACCGTCAAAGCCCCGGATCTGAACGTGGAGCTGGCGACTGTCCCCACCCCCATCCTTGTAGATGTCCGTACGGCGGAAGAGACCGCAGAGGGCTACATCGAAGGAGCGCTTCTCATCCCGTTTAAGGATGTTGCCGCCAACCTCGCGCAGCTCCCCGCAGACAAGGCGGCCCCGATCGTAGTGCTGTGCCAGTCTGGCCATCGCGGCGCTCTCGTCACGATGTACCTGCGTATGACAGGCTACACCAATGTCCGCAACCTGGCAGGCGGCATGAACGCCTGGGTTGGCGCTGAACTGCCGGTGGTCAAATAGCCAGTCCATTCAATGAAACTGCCCGCAAGACATCCTTGCGGGCAGTTTCATGGGGGAGATTACCCATCCTGTCATAGCCCACCATTGACGATCGTTACTATTCAACCTTATGAGAATCTCTTATGCTTGAACATCATAACTATCACTGGACCTTATCGCATAAAGGGAAGCCAATGGTTGAACTTTCTACGTTGCGGGTTTTTCTGGTTGCGGCAGAGGAAAAAAACTTTTCCATGGCAGCCAAGCGGCTGCATATGTCACAATCGGCGGTCAGCCAAAACATTCAAACGCTTGAGCGTATTTATGGAGTCGAGTTATTTATCCGTCGCGGGCGTTCCATCAAACTAAGCGACATCGGCGAGGTCATTCTTCCTGCGGTTCGGGATGTGCTTAATTCTGCCCGCCTGCTGGATGACAGCCTGCGACATACCCGGGAGCAAATTGGGGGAGAATTAATTATCGGTTGTTCGACTTCAGCCGGAAAGTATATTATGCCGACTTTGCTCGCTGCTTTTTGCCGCAGTTATCCGGCTATTCGGCCGCGTATCAATATTATGAGCCGTGATGCCGTCTATGACCGCCTGCGAAACGAAATTCTGCCGATTGGGATCACGAGCAAATACCTGGATCGCCGTGACCTGGAATGTCTACCCCTGTTTGAAGACCGCATCATACTAATTGTCCCGCCTGACCATTCATGGACAAAATTTGGTCGCGCCATGCCGGCAGATTTGTTGGATCAGCCACTTATCACCCGTGAAGAAGCTTCGGGTACGTGTGAGACGGTGATGGAAGGACTGAAATCTTTCGATATTGTTTTTGAGATGCTGAATGTTATGATGGAAATCGGTAATCCTGAAGCGATCACCATGGCTGTTGAACAGGGGATGGGTATAGCCTTTGTCTCGGAGATGGTAGCGGTTCGCAGCCTGGCTCTTGGGCGCATTAAGAAGGTCGAAGTAGAGGGGCTGGATCTTCGTCGCACCATTTACATTTCTCGTAATATTACTCATCCATTTACGCGTGCTCAATCCCTCTTCTGGAATTACGCTCAGGCGCAGCGGGAACGCCTTAATTCAGATATCTGGCAAAATCTCGTTCGTCTGATGCCGGTAATGTAGTAGTTCCCGGGGAAAACCATTCACTGGGAAGATGGCGAAAGTCAATCATGCGAACAATAATGCTCCCTGATAAATGACGCTGGTTGCGACTGCAAGCCCTCTCATAGCCGCGATCGACTGTCCAAACGAGGGCTGTCTGGCGTTTACTTATTTGAGCTATCGCTGATTATAGAATTCGACCTGCCAGCGCCATTCGCTGCCATCTTCGGCGTTCCACCAGCCGGCAAGCTTTCCCACCTCGCCCCCCGGCAGAATGACAACCTGCCCGATATCGTTCTCTTCAGGCCAGAGATCTTCGCGGCTGATCTGGTCACCCCGTATCGTCAAGCGCGTCATCGGGCGGTCGGCTGTCTGAGCCAGATCCTTTGCATAGGCCAGCCGCCTCCCATCATCGCTTCGCACCTCGACAGTAATGACAGGAGGGGCCGCATGGACCCACAACACATTCGTCTCCTCCAGGCGGCCTCGGGCAAAGGGGATGCCGGTCGCGGCAGCCTTGGGATACCAGAGATCCCAGATCTGTAACATAGATTGAGAGCTCATTTGAACACCTCCGTTAAAAGTATAGCAGGCTTTTGGCAGGGAAATGAAGTCCCGGGGAGTTGTTTTGTAGATGGTAGAATCCATGTATGAAGAATCGGAGGGAACCATGACAGATGCTGTCATTATCGATGCAATCCGCACACCGGTCGGAGCGCTGGGTGGGAGCCTGGCTTCGGTCCGCCCCGACGATCTGGCTGCTCACGTGATCAGGGAAATTATGCAGCGCAGTGATCTGGATCCAGCTCTTATCGAGGAAGTGTTCTGCGGCTGTGCGAACCAGGCGGGGGAGGACAACCGCAATATCGCCCGCATGTCCGCTCTGCTGGCGGGACTGCCCGTCGAGGTGGCGGGCGTGACCGTCAACCGGCTGTGTGCCTCGGGCCTGAATGCCATCAACCAGGCGGCGCGCGCGATCAAAGCGGGGGAGGGGGAGATCTATATTGCCGGTGGGGTTGAATCGATGAGCCGTGCGCCTTATTCGGTTCCGAAAGCCGAAACCGGATTTTCCTTCGGCAACCTGACCGCCTGGGATACGGCCCTGGGCTGGCGTTATCCTAACCCCAAAATGAAAGAAATGTACGGCACTGATTCGATGGGCGAAACCGCCGAGAACATCGCCC
>DASUOS010000119.1:0-8903 GCA_036276515.1 Anaerolineales bacterium
CCGGTCAACGTGGAGCAGATGAGCAACCTCATCCAGCGCATCTGCCCGACCGAGAAGACCATGGAAAGCCTGCCCTGGGACGTGCTGACGGGGGTGTACAATCGCTCCTTTTTCATGGCACGGCTGGCCTACGCCCTGGAACGCGCCAAACAGCTCCACCAGACCCAGTTCGCCGTCCTGTATCTGGACCTGGGCGAATCGAACAAGATCACGTACCTGTTCGGGAGCGAATACAACAAGCGCGTCCTGCAGGAATCTGCGACGCTGCTCAAGACCATCCTGCGTCCCACCGATACCATCGCCCGGTTCGGAGGCGACGTTTTCATGATCCTGGTCGAGGATGTTGCCAGCCGTGAGACGCCGATCCGGATCGCCTCCCGGGTTCAGAACCGCATCCGCAGATACCTGGCGGCCACCGAGAGTGAGCTGCAGGTGCGGGCAAACGTGGGCGTGGTGCTGTGTGGGGAGGAATACGCCTCTGTCGATGAGATCCTGAGGGATGCAGAGAACTCCCTTGCCCTGGCCAAGTCCAACCGGCGGAAGATGCTGCAGTCCCTGCGCTCCAAATCGCTCAACGCAGGCACAGATGTGACCACCTCGCCTTTGATGAGTTAGATCTTTTTTCGAATCACAAACGCCATCCTGTATGTACAAGGATGGCGTCTTATTTTTATCTGGAACGGCCTTCCCTTGAGCTCGGGCTGTTTGTCTTAAGTATCGAATGGACCGTCATCCCTAAAAACAGCAGGATGGCGAGTGCGTTGAGCAGGCCGCCCCAGCGCCGGATGTCGAACTGGTTCGCCAGGTCCCCGAGCAGGCGGATGACGAGTGAACCATGCAGGAGAATGAGATGCATGTAAAATGCAGGCCTGAAGGTGATAGGCAGCCCCAGAATGGCCGGGAAGATGATCGGCGCATGCCCAAAGATCATCGAGATGACAAAGCCGACGAAGACGGCATGCAGCGCGGCATCGTAGTAGGGTCCCGCGAATAAGCCGCCGAAATAGAGCAACAGCACACCTCCTATACCCAGCCAGAGGAAGCCGGCGAAAAGGCAGCAGGCGATATAACGCGTCAACGGATTGGGATGACGGATCGTGCGCGTCGCCAGGTCATTTTTCAGGAACCAGAGTGAGAGTGCAAGCATGGAGAGCCCACTCAGGCGTGCGCCCCAGTTCAAATTGAACAGGGAAAGCATCGTTCCTGCCAGGAGGGCAGCAGTGATTGCACCAAACAGACGCAGCGCTCCGGGTTTTGGCCGAAGAACGCGGCTGAGCTCGAGCCGTTCGCCTCCTATGGTCAGCACCAGGAAGGTCATCCACAGATAAACAATTTGGAAGATGGGCAATCCCAGCATCCACAGGATATTGCCCGCCACCCAGGCCAGCACCCCAAGAAACATTGTTATCGTGTGTAAGTGAGGCTCTCGGCGCACCATAACTCCCAGGATCAGGAGCGTGCCGAGACTTGCCAGTGTAAGCAGTACTCCACCGATGAATGGCACGAAGAGAAGACAGACCCATCCCAGTCCTGCAGCGGCCGGGACAGCGAACATCCACTTCTGGCGGATGGCGACCGCCCGCTCGAGTGGAATAAGGACGCCCAGAAAGCCCGAGACCATCAGAGGTCCATGGGCGATGGTGAGGGCAGGCAGGGATGGCCATACCCAGCCGATGCGCACCAATCCGGCCCAGAGCGCCAGGAGCAGGGCCAGGATGGCAAGAGCGATGAAGGGAAGGTAGCGGGTTTGGATTTTCACAGCCGGATTATAGAGGCAGATGTCCAATCTCTCTTTGCGCAGGGACAAACAGGTGAAAGCCTACGAGTTCACGGGCGCTCGTTCCCGAATCCAATCTTTGACCTGTTCGATGGTCTTTTCGAGCGGGATCGCGGTGGTATCGATCAGTGAAATCGAAAAACCATGCTGCGGTGTCTCCTTGAACCAGCGGTTGAAGCGGATGTGGCTGTCGATAAAGGTTGGGTCGCCGCTGCCGCGCCAGGCAGGACGTGCCTGCAGCCGCTGAGCCAGTTCGTTATCATCGCAGACCAGCGCCAGATAGTCGACCTGCGAGAAATAGCGGCGCTCGATACAGGGCTCGATGTTGCCGGGCACGCCCAGCCCCGCGCCGAACAGGACGAGCGGCCTGCCCGCCTGGGAAATGTTCTTGGCCATGCGCAGCCAGGTTTCGAAGAAATCACGATAGTTGGTTTCGGGCTGATTGAATTCGGGCCGCCACAGGATATCTGAATCCAGCAAGACCACGTCGTCGAGCCTGCCGAGCAGGTGATTACACACAGTGGACTTCCCCGAGCCGCTGGCCCCGGAAACCATCAACAGCGGCAGCTGGCGGAAGCTATGTTTGTGTCCGCATTCCGGGCAGATGGCGTACGGCCCGCAGGGATCGACGATCTTGTCGGCGCGGTACAGACCGCACTTGTGACAAACGTTGAACATAAGAAATCACACCCTCTCGCCTGCGACAAAGTGCCTGCCGGCGGTGTATAGTTACAAAGCACAGGTATCTGGAAAGGAGGCAGATCGTATGAAAATCCTTCCGACCCTGCTCGTGATCGCTTTGCTCATCAGCTGCAGCGCGAGTCAGCCCTCGAAGGCCCCTGCCGCCGCAGAAACTCCTCTGACCGTCGAACCTCCTCCAGGGCAGGGCCAATCCGCCTGGAGTATCTACGATCCAGACCCGGTCCATCCATGGAACCGCGTCTTCCGCCAACTATACCAGCGAACAGATGCAGATGGGCACGAACACGGCGCAGGCGAGTTGGATCCACTGTTATGGTTCGATAGCAAGCATTTATTGACCGGGGATTCTCACCGGCAAACACTCCAGGTGCTGGACGAATTCCTATCGGCTGATGCACATGCGTTAATACAGGATCCGCTTAAACGCGCCCTGTTCCAGCGCGATCTGTGGGCGGTCTTCGATTGGGCTGCCTCGCAGGAGGAGCCATATGCCATGGAGCGAAAGACGCTCCAGGTTCGGCTGGCCCGGATCATGAAGCGGGTGGCGTTAGCGAAAGCAGACATCCAGGCCCTGCCGAATAACTATGAGCTTGCCCTGAAGTCAGAATCCTACCCGGCTGCCTTCCAGGAAGACCAGCCTGAAACCGTCTTTCTCCCTGCTGGCCTGTTCCGGTCCGCCAGTGAGTGGATCGTGGTAGGTCGTAAAGGTGGACCCACCGCGATGACCCACACCGAAGCCTTTCCCTTCTTCGGCCGTTCGGTGTTCTATGTGTTTGTCCGCTCCCCGGATGGGCGAGAGGGGACGCTCGAGTTTATAGATGCTCTTAACAGGCAACCAAACCCTGTCACCCCGGTTGGCACGCAAGTCGCACTCGTCCGCAGGATGCTTTTGATCGACGACCGGGGAGAGCTGGTGCTGTCGCCGCTGGTCGAAACGATCCAGCTCCGTCATTTTGGCCCCGCCCAAACATTTTATGAACTCGAGCTGGATAGAAGGATACTGTTCGACGGCGAGGCAGGCGGACTCGTGCCAAATGGAGATCTCTTCATGCTATTCATGGGCCACGGGGATGTGTTCGAAAATTCTCTGCC
The DNA here is from genome assembly GCA_036276515.1 of Anaerolineales bacterium. Lineage (GTDB taxonomy): Bacteria > Chloroflexota > Anaerolineae > Anaerolineales > Villigracilaceae > Defluviilinea. The sequence continues at coordinate 3,572 of DASUOS010000119.1, forward strand.
TGAATTGCAGGTAGCGATCCCTCAGATATGTAAAGCCTGTCACTTCGATACTCCTTCGATGCTGCAATCTGGCGCCACGCAAAGCATCATCAGTTACTCCAGAGAGCCCTTTCCCCTATCCGGAAATGAGCGGCCTGTCCTGTTCGCTTCCACGACGGGTGAGGAAGCACAGACCGTCATGGCGTGGAAACAAAGTCACGACACCTGGAGATCGCTGGGTATGTATTGGACACAGAGTACGCCATAACGAAAACCGCCATCGCTATGGATGGCGGTTCGATTACTCTACAGGCATGTCAGAGCTAATGGCCCCCGCCGCTTTCGATCTCACCCTGGAAGATCGACGGATCGGCCTCGCCTTCGACGTGCATCACGCCCCAGGCGCCGCGGTCCAGCCGTGACAGGGCATGATCAACGAGGACGTAGTTCCCCGGATAGTCCGCTGTGAATTCGACGACGGCTGCTCCACCGGCAGGAATGAGTGTGGTCTGCAGGCCCTGGGCAGGCGGGGTGATCAGGTCGCCCTCGCGGTAGACTCTGTCGAAGATCTCGCCGATGACATGGAAATTGGAGACCAGGTTGACGCCGCCGTTACCGACATACAGGCGGACGGTCTCGCCTACTTCCACATCCATGCCTTCGGCCAAAGCGCCCGTCCGGCCGTTGAACACCACATACTGAGGCCTGCCGTCCAGCATCGCTTCGGCATCGAACAACTGCAGACCTTCGCGGCCGAGAGCGCCGTCACTGTAGAACTCGCCCTGCATCACATAGAATTCCTTGTCGACCGGGGGCAGGCCGCCCTCGGGCTCGACCAGGATCAGGCCGTACATGCCATGAGTCATGTGACTCGAGGCGCTCTCGTAGGCGCAGTGATAGACGAACAGCCCGGCGTTCAAGGCCTTGAACGTAATCGTCTTGCTCTCGCCGGGATCGACAATCGTCGCCGCGCCGCCGCCGCCCGGACCTGTCACCGCGTGCAGGTCGATGTTGTGAGGGTGCAGGCTGGTCGGGTCGTTGTGCAGGGTCAGGCGGACTGTGTCGCCCTGACGCACGCGCAGGAAGGGGCCGGCCACCGTCCCGTCGAAGGTCCAGTAGTTGAAGGTGATGCCGTCGGCCATCTCGCCGATGACTTCCCTGGTGGTCATCTCGATCTCGACCACGCCGTCTTCTGAGTACTCAACCGTTGCAGGCAAGTCGGCCGGGTCCTTGGCAATATCCTCAACCCGCTCGAACTCGTTGAACTTGGCGAAGAAATGAAGCACATTCTCAACCGGCAGCACGGGTCCATGGCCGGGACCGAAGGTACGCAGGGAGAGGGGGATGGCCAGCTGGGATGGGATACCGTTCGGAATCAGGATGACAAAGGCCCCGCCGATGAAGATTGCGCCGATGGCGGCATTGATCTTGCGCGAATGGAAACGGCGGATCACCAGGAACAGGAAGATCGCCGCAAAAGCGTACACAATGAACAGCCCGAAGCCTTCACCGATATAGCGCCAGAGGGATAAAAATAGGTCCACGTTTTCTCCTTATAGGGCTCAGCCTTGAATGCCGGCCCAAGTTGTGTAGATTTGATTGGCTAACGTGGGCTATTGTATCGATTGTGAAAATTTTCTCTTTGCGCTGGCGCAAAGAGCGGAGACCGATACGGTCTCCGCTGTAGAATCTCTTATGAGAAACTTATTTTGTTATTTTTGGTATCTCACCGGTTTTTTCCACTCCGGGTAGAGATTAGGATGGTGGGGAGAACTCCTGGCAGGTGACCTTTCCTGGAAGGTCACGAGCTTCGACACGGATCCTGCCTCGGTGAGCCGTATTATATTCCCACAAGACGCCCATCCATAGCTCTGCGTCACCCTGATCGAGGATGTGCCCTGCCTCGTCCAGGATCGCGACGGTTACGCCCGTCACCTTTCTGCTTCGACGGCTTTCTGTTTTTCTCCCAGCGCAGCGATCAGCCGGTCGTGCGCCCCGACGAATTTCTCCACGCCTTCCTCTTCCAGGCGCCGGGTCGCCGCATCCAGGTCGATGCCGATTGTAGAGAGGTCCTCCAGGGTCTGGTATGCCTCGCGCACATTCTGGTCCAGCGTTCGCTGCGGGTTGCCGTGATCGCGGTAGGCTTCCAGGGTTTCGATAGGCAGGGTGTTGATCGTCTCCGGGCCGATCAGCGGCTCGATATACTTGGTGTCGGGGTAGGCCGGATTCTTGGTGCTGGTGCTGGCCCATAAGAGCTTTTGAGCCCTTGCCCCTTGTCCGGCCAGCTTCTTAAAACGCTCGCCTTCGAAGATCTCCCGGTAGATCTGGTAGGCCACTTTGGCGCTGGCAATGGCAGCCTGTCCCTGCAGACGCCCGGCTTGCTCCGCCTGCGGACCGCCTGCCTGCTTCTTCTCTTCCAGGATCGGATCCAGAAGGACATCGATGCGGCTCAGGAAAAAGCTGGCCACCGAGGTGATCTGCCGCAGATCCTTTCCTTTCGCCGCCAGGGTCTCCAGGCCTGAAATATATGCGTCTGCCACTTCGCGGTAGCGGGGCAGGCCGAAGAGCAGGGTGATGTTGATATTAAGTCCCTCGCCGGTTAATTGCCGGATAGCGGGCAGGCCTGCCTGCGTGGCAGGGACCTTGATCATGACGTTGGGCCGCTCCACCAGGGACCAGAGCCGGCGGGCTTCCTCGATCGTCCCTGCCGTATCGTTCGCCAGCCCGGGGGAGACCTCGATGCTGATAAAGCCATCCCGGCCCGCGGTTCGATCGTACACCGGGCGCAGCAGGTCGGCGACGTGTTGGATGTCTTCGACGCTGAGCTGCAGGTAGATCTCGTCTGCTGTTTTCCTTTCAGAAATCAAGGTGCGGATCGCTTCATCATAATCGCGGCTTTCGGTGATGGCCTTTTCGAAGATCGAGGGATTGGAGGTCACGCCGCTGACCCCGTCCTGCCCGATCAGCCGTTGAAGCTCGCCGGAGGAGATCATCCCCCGGCGAATAAAGTCGATCCAGATGCTCTGTCCGAGTGCCTGGAGCTTCAATAGTGGATTGGGTTTCATACTTACCTCTCGTTTCTCTGCAAGCCGCAGGCGGTGAAGAACTCGGCTCGCAGGGCGGGGTCTTCGGCATAGTGGCCGCGCCAGACCGTGGTGCGGGTGATCGGCGCCGTCTCGCGTACGCCGCGCATCTCCATGCAGAGATGGTGCGCTTCCAGGAACACGGCCACGCCATGCGGGTGCAGCATGGTCTCGAGTGTGTCGGCGATCTGCTGGCCGATCCGCTCCTGGACCGAGAAGCGCTTTGCAAAGAGCCGCACCAGGCGGGTCAGCTTCGAGATGCCGATGATGTTCTCGTGGGCGATATAGCCCACATAGGCCTTGCCATAAAAAGGAAAGGCGTGGTGCTCACAAAACGAATAGAACGGGATGGGTCCCTCCAACACCTGGCTAATGCGGCAGTCGGGGTCGCCCCTGCACTCGGTCTCGAAGATGCGCAGCAGCTTGGGGTCGCCGTCATAGCCTTCGGTGGCATCGAACAAGGCCTTGATAAAGCGCCGGGGAGTGTCCTTCGTCGCCGGGGTATGTAGATCCAGCCCGAAGGCCGAGAAGATCTCGGCTGCATAGCCTTCGAATTTCAGCATTTGCTCTTCGGGTATGTCACGCACCTGGAGGTCTACAGACGTCTGATAGTCGATATCCTGCGTATCATTATGCAAAATCATTTCGGGTTTTCGATTCCTTTCTGACAAATACAGCCGTTACCCGGGCAGCCGGCCTTTCAGGTCAGCCGCTTTGAACGGACCCGGCTCCTGGATCAGGGCCCGGGCGTTATCGACCTGGTCCCAGACGTTCCAGAGCAGGACGCCGCGCACGCGCCCGTCTGCGAGATAATAGATCACGCCTTTCTGGAAGGGCTCCTGCCAGTCGGTCACAGTGTCCATTTTGCTGCTGAGATCCCCCACCGCTTCATAGCCCAGGTCGAACAGGTCGGAATAGAACATGGGTGTATGAGTATACAACTCGTTCGCGCCTGCCATGTTACGCCCGGCCAGCCTGCCCATGTGGACGGCATTGTCTTCGTGCTCCACCCGCACACGCCTGCCCAGCGAATGATGATAAAAGTTCGCGGCATCGCCGGCGGCATAGACATCGGGAGCGGAGGTCTGTAAATGCTCGTCGACGACGATCCCTTTTTCCAGGTGCAGACCGGCCTGCTCGGCCAGCTCGAGATTGGGACGGATCCCGATCCCGGCCACGACGCCGTCTACTTCAAGAGGGCGACCATTTTTGGTCCGGACAATGAGGCGGGCCCCGGTCTTTTCCAGGGCTTCCACCGTATCGCCGGTCACTACCTCCACGCCTTTGCCGCCGTAGTATTCATTCAGATACTTGGACACATCGGCCGGGAATATGTTGGAGCAAATACCTGGGTCCGGGAAAATCATCGTTACTTTTTTGCCAACCAGGGTCAGAGCGGCGGCGAGCTCTGATCCAATAAAACTCCCGCCGATCACTGCAAATCGTTCTCCTTGCTCCGTCATGCCGCGCAATCGTTTATAGTCCCGGAAGGTACGGAAATAGAGGATATTCTCGCCGCCAAAGGGCAGGCGGTTGGGGGTGCCGCCCGTCGCCAGCAGCAGCTTCTCATAGCGATATTCATCCCCTTGTTCGTCACGAACCATTTTCTGCTCCGGGTCGATCTGAGTTACCCGGCAGCCCAGGTGGAGCTCGGCCCGCTCCTCTGTCTTGCGCCAGATCTTTTCCTCCGGGCGGCCCTTCCACAGTCCCTTGGAGAGGCTGGGCCGCACATACGGTGGATCGGGCTCCAGGCTGATCATGCCGATCGAGCCGTCCGGGTCGAGCTCACGAATCCCCTGGGTGGCGGCATCTCCCGCCAGTCCTCCCCCGATGATCAAATATTTGTACTCGTTCATCTATAGAAAATCTCCTTGTGAGCCTTGCGAAGGCTGAGATCCTAGGGCTGCGCCTCAGGAGAAGCCTTCGCAAGGCTTTTATGATCTGTCAATCGCTCAAGGCGCAGGAGCCGGAGCATCGCCCAGCGATTTGAGATATTCGGCCAGGTCGGCTTTCTCCGCCTCGCTCAATCCCAGGCCGAAGTGAGCGTTATAGTGGTTGATCACGTCCAGGAGCGTGGCGAAGCGCCCATCGTGGTAGAAGCCGCCCCGGGTATGCGTCCACAGGCCCTTGAGCGGTGCCGTGCGGTAGGCCAGGTCCGGCGACCGGTCGGCCTGGAACGAGTCGATGCCGATCTCCTCGGGCGTATGCATGTTCCAGCCGGGTTCCGTGTACAGCGGTGGGACATGACAGGTTGCACAGTCCGCTTTCCC
>DASUOS010000120.1:0-16106 GCA_036276515.1 Anaerolineales bacterium
AACAGATCGACAGCGGGGTCCTTTTTGTAGGCTTTCGGTTCGATGCGGCTGATCTCCCTGAAGGACAGGATCAGTCGGTAGTCCAGGTGGCCGGGTACAAAACGAATGGCCAGGCCGGAGGCGGTGACGATGTAGGTGACGTCTGCGCCGAAGAAGCGCGTATCCTGGTAGAACAGGGTAAAGCCTACGATCATGATCACATACTGCCAGAAGGTCAGCCCAAAGCTCCCCTGCAGCAGCCAGGCGATCACGAGCGCACCGGCAACCAGCAGGGCGATCCTGCGGGCGGCCCTGTGCCAGTCGACAGGCGGGCGATCTACATGGAATTTGCCGTCCTGCCCGGCGTACCTGTAGCGCATGTGCGAGATCCAGGCCACGGCTTGCCAGCGCAGGGACAGGATACCGGCTGCCACGATGGCAAGGAAGATAGCCGCGATGGACGGCGAGCGCGGCCAGAGCGCTACGACCGCGATCCAGGCATATGGATACTGTTTGAGGAACAGGACGGGGAACCCCAGGATAAAACGGTTGAGGGCTTGTTTCATGGGTGCTGGAAGTGGGGGTACAATGAGTGCAATTCTCACCGTTGAATACATCATATCACAGGCAAATAAACTTCCTTCGTTGCGGCCTGCAGGAAGCAAGCTCCTATGCGATATGCATACCTTCAAATTATCATAAGCTTGGAAACAAAATACGCTTCCCATCTCTGTCTGTTATGAAGCAATCTCTTGAACCTTCAAGCGTCGATGACGCTGCGCTGATGCGCCTGATCGCCCTCTCACAGGAGCAGGCCCTGGCCCAGCTGTACGACCGCTACAACCGCCTGGTCTTCAGCCTGGCCCTGGCTATCGTCCAGGACCGGCCCACGGCGGAGGAGATCACCCTGGATGTATTCATGCGCATCTGGCAGAAGGCGGCGCTCTACAACCCGGAGCAGGCCCGGGTCAGTACCTGGCTGACCCATATCACCCGCAATCACGCCATCGACGTACTGCGCCGCCGCGCCGTCCGCCCGGAACATCATTCGGTCGAGCTGAATGAGGAGGTGCCGCGCAGCGAATCACCCGGTCCCACGCCCGCCGATACGGCAGAAGAGTCGCTGCAGCGCGAGCGCATCCGCTCGGCCCTGAGCCTGCTGCCCGCCGACCAGCGACAGGTATTGTTACTGGCCTATTTCGAGGGCTACACCCAGAGCCAGATCGCCGAGACCCTGCGCCAGCCGCTCGGGACGGTCAAGACGCGGATACGCCTGGCCCTGCAGAAACTTCGTGACTATTTGCAGGGGGAAAGTGAGCCTGTGAATACATCCACAAATGCTTCTTCTGCGTACAATACTAAGAAGGAATGAAGATGTCTGACGACGCGCATGTGCTCGATCTGATCCCCGCTTTTGCGATCGGCGCCCTGGAGGCCGAGGACGTAGCTCGCGTGGAAACGCACCTGGCCGGCTGCCTGATCTGCCGGGAGGAGTCGCGCGCCCTCGAGGAAGTTGCTGCGCAGCTGCGCTTCGCCGCGCCGGCCTCTGCCCCGTCGCCTGGCTTAAAGGAGCGGCTCATAACACGCGTACAAAGCACGCGTCTCCAAACACCCGTTCCAGCCCCTGCCCCCTCCCGCCCCTGGTTCGAGCGCCTCCTGCCTGCCTGGGGACTGGCCAGCCTCGTGCTCCTCCTGGCACTGGGGGCCTTGAACCTGTCCCTGTGGCAGAGGTTCAACGAAGCCGAGTCCTTTACAGCGCCAGGCGGGATGCGGGCCGTGCCTCTCAGCCCGGAGGACGCAGCCTCGCGCGCAACCGGCTTTGTCCTGATCAGCGCCGACGGCCAGGATGGGGCGCTCGTCGTGGATGGCCTGCCGCCGCTCGACGAGGATCAGGAATACCAGCTCTGGCTGATCCGGGACGGTGAACGGGTCAGCGGCGCCATTTTCTCCACCGACGAGAACAGCTACGGCGGGACGCGCATCCGCGCCCCGTTATCCCTGCTCGAATACAGTGCGGTCGGCATCACGGTCGAGCCGGCCGGAGGCAGCCCCCAGCCCACCGGGGAACGGGTGCTGGGCGGGCCGTTGCACGTTCCTTAATCTCCAGCTTCGAACAAATCCAATCCGTTCGCGATTGCGTACATATCTAATGAGTCTCCAGCCACCCCGGAATGGGAGAGGTTGGTTCGCTCATGCCGGGCGGTATGATTCTCCATAGGTGTCCGCCGGGGCCACATTCCACTTCTCCATCCCTCCTCTGCGTTCATTCCAGCCACTCCGACGGGCCTGCCCCTGTGCCGGCCGCACCAGGCAGTATCGTATTCCGATTCTAGAAAAGGAGCCGATTGAAATGAATAGAAAAGGATTTTGGAAACGAGCAGGTACATTGCTGATCACCATGCTGCTGCTCCTGAGTGGTACAGCCACCCCCTTCGCCTCTGCACAATCTGCAGGCCCCACCATGCTGCACCCGCGGCTGGATGTGCGCACCGTCACCAGCGGGCTGGTCACCCCCACCACCATGGCGTTCATCGACGACAATGAATTTCTGGTCCTCGAGAAGAACACCGGCAGGGTCCAGCACGTGGTGGACGGCAGGGTCCAGGGTACTGCGCTGGACCTGGCAGTCAACTTTGGCTCGGAGCGCGGCCTGCTGGGGATCGCCCTGCATCCGGACTTCCCGGATGACCCGGGCGTGTATCTGTATTGGACCGAAAGCACCACCGGTGCAGACACCAACGTTCTCTCGGAGACCCCCCTGCTGGGCAACCGGGTCGACCGCTTCGTCTGGGGCGGGAGCAGCCTGGCACTCGATCACAACCTGATCCATATCCGCGCCATCCAGCAGGATGCGGGCCAGCCGGAACGGGGCAACCATGACGGCGGCGTGCTCACCTTTGGACAGGACGGCAAGCTCTACATCTTCGTCGGGGATGTGGGACGGCGCGGCTGGCTGCAGAACCTGCCCTGTGGTCCAACGGACGTCTATGACTGCCCCGAAGAGAATGATCCGGTGCCGGATGACCAGTTCGGCGGTCCCCAGCCGGACGATGCCCACCTGACCGGCGTGGTCCTGCGCCTGAACAGCGATGGCAGCACGCCCGCCGACAATCCCTTTTTTGCTGCTGGAGCGGCCATGGGCGGTGACGTTGGCGAGAACATCCAGAAGATCTACACCTACGGGCACCGCAACAGCTTTGGCATTGCCGTAGACCCCGTTTCCGGCGCACTCTGGCTGCAGGAGAACGGCGACGATACCTTCAGCGAGCTGAACCGTCTCGAGCCGGGGATGAACGGCGGCTGGATCCAGATCATGGGACCGGTGGAGCGCATCGACCAGTTCAAGCAGATCGAGACCACGTTCGGTGCCATGGCGCTGCAGCAGATACGCTGGCCGCCAACCAATATCGCCGACTCACCCGAGGAGGCACTCGCCCGGCTGTTCATGCTTCCTGGCGCGACCTATGTCGATCCCGCCTTCAGCTGGAAGTGGGAAGTAGCTCCCGGCGGCATAGGTTTTGTCGAAGGCAGAGCCCTGGGACCGCAGTTCGAGAACGATCTATTCATGGGCGCGGCCACGCCAGCACTGGTGGGAGGCTACCTGTTCCACTTCAACCTGACCGGCAATCGCCAGAAGATCGCTGTGGACGATCCGCGCCTCGAGGACCGGGTGGCCGATAACCTCGCCAAGCATGAGATCACCGAAAGCGAAAGCCTGCTGATCGGGCGTGATTTCGGCGTGGTCACCGACATCCAAACCGGTCCGAACGGCAACCTGTTCGTGGTCTCACTGACGAACGGCGCCGTGTATGAGATCTTCCGGCGCTAACTCGAAACATCAGGATTCGGTGAGCCAGGGTTATAACGGGTTGAAAAACCAGTCTGGCTGCCGTATCTTATAAGGTATCCACAAGAGCAACCGGATGCTGCAAGGAGGTGAGGCACGGATAACTTGTCAAAAGTCGGGCTGAGTCTTCGTCGTAGCATCAATGGACAATTCAAAAACAGAAAGGTAATAACGATGAATAAGAAGACGATTCTCTATCTGGTTCTGACAGGGCTGACCGTGCTGGCGCTGGCCAGCATTGCGGCAGTATCTCAGGAGTTTGGTGCAAGACTAAGTGGAGCAGAAGAAGTCCCACCGCGCGCTACGAAAGCGACAGGTGTTGCCACCTTCCAGTTGAACGAAGATGGAACCGCGCTTGCCTACAGTGTGAATGTGATCAATATCGAGAATGTTTTTGCGGCACATATTCACTGTGGAGCGAAGCGGGTAAATGGTCCCGTAGGAGTTACGCTCTTCATGGGCACTCCAGGTGGAGGCGCAGTAAGTGGTACCCTGGCGAAGGGGACAATCACAGCGCCTGACGCCGGAAATGCATGCGGCTGGATGGATCTGGCTGCTGTGGTGGCTGCCATGAACAGTGGGAACACCTATGTAAATGTTCACACCAACGACGGTGTGGCGCCCACGAACACGGGCCCCGGTGATTTCCCTGGCGGCGAAATTCGCGGTCAAATTACCCGAACCATTCCTGCTAAAACGAAATAAACATTCGAACATTACATCCTTCTAATAGAAATAAAATAATAAGTCCAGCCAGGTTGGCTGGACTTATCCTTCAGAACAAATCTTCGTACTAAGGTTCGTGTTCGATAGCCTCCCCGACAGGAACCATTATTGTCAGATCATCGTGGTATCGCTCACAAACGGCACAGTGTATGAGGATCTTCAGACGCTAGAGCTTCGCTGGTTCATTAGGATTTGCTTAGGCAAGGTTACAACCTATTGAAAAACCGAGGCAACTATCGTATTGTGTTAAGGCAAGCGGCTTGCATGACACTGAAAGGAGGTGATTCAAAAGAAAACAGTGTGCAAGTACCTGGCCGAATTTTCATCGCAGTATCATCGAAAAATTTAATATTAGAAAGGTGAAAACGATGAAAAAGATTAAGCTGTTACCCATGATTGTGGTCGCTCTCGCAGTGCTGGCGTTGACCAGTCTAGCCGCGGCGCCCGGACTCACGTTCACGACCTCCTTAACGGGTGCCGCCGAAGTACCGGGGCCTGGGGACCCGGATGGCAGCGGCACGGCGACCCTGATGTTCTTCCCAGGCCGGGAAGAAGTGTGCTTTGAGATTTCGGTCTCCAACATCACCCTTCCGGCCACCGGCGCCCATATCCATGTCGGCGACGTGGATGAATCCGGGCCGGTTGTGGTCGGTCTCACCCCGCCGGATGAAAGCGGCACCTCGGAAGGCTGCGTCCATGCAGATCGGGAGGTGATCGTGAATATTATCAGCAACCCAGAAGGATACTATGTCAACGTGCACACGCTCCCACTCTATGCTGCCGGAGCCGTGCGCGGCCAGCTTTCAAGGTAGAGATACGTGAAACAAATGCCCGGCGACAGGTTGTCGCCGGGCATTTGTTTTGTTTCCGGTTCTCCTACTCCACTATAATCCCGGGACTGTTTTCATAGGCAGAGCCAAGCCTGCATAACTGGTCCAGCACGGCGGCGAACAGGTTGAACAGCTGCTTCAGGCGCTCTTTATCCCGGATCACGCCGACCACCTGGAAATACAGCTCATCCACGCCTTCGGGGAATTTCTCCCTAAACCAGCCCTCATCGTCCTTGACCTGGAGATGGATATCTGGCTGGCTCTGGATCAACTGGCGGATCTCTGAATTCGTCAACAGGGTCCTTACCATGTGCTCCTGTTCCCCCTGGATGATAAACTCATCGTCAAAGAACGAATCCCCGATCTCGATGTCCCTGACGCCAAAGAGCTTCCCGACCCATATGAAAGCATTCTTTCGATAGATGCTGAACCGGAAACCGTCCCGGTTGACATATGGCGCCCGCATCCGGGTGTAGACGATGGTCGTCTTGCCCGAATGGACGGTGTATGTATCGAGGCTGATCTGCCACTCCCGGTGGGACAGGACAACCTTGCCCGCCTTGAAGAATCCCTCTTCCTCATAGTCCGCCCCGATCTCCTGGCTGAGCTGGGACCAGATCTCCTGCTTGCTGGGTCCAAATATCTCACGAACCAACCCCATCGCGGCCTCGCTTTCCATCGTTTTCACTGATTATAGTATTCGTCCATCGAAACAACAAACACAGCACCCGCCTGGCCAGAGATTGATCGCCTCTTGTTATCATGCAGTGGCCGGGGGAGATATGGATGTGAACGGGGCCGTTGGTGTGATCTCGACAAGAAGTGCACCGATCGCCAGAAGGAAATACAGCCAGAGCCCCCACAACTTTAGGACCGGTCCATCCCATTCAAAGGCAATGATCAACAGGGGAAATAAACAGCCCAACCCCCATGCGATCAAGTGCATGGTTTTCAGGCGGGCAGAGTTTTTTCTCCACATCAGCAGCAGCGTGCTAAAAAAGGGAAGCACGGGCAGCATCACGAGCAGCACGGCAAGAAACTCACGAGCCTGACCCGCAAAGAGTCCCGCAATCAGATGTCTCAAGGTTGTGAGAAAACCATCCGTGAACCAGGAGAACAGGGATAACCAGGACATGGGCGAGCCACAAAAGTCACCATCTATGCGGACAAATGGAGACTCACATGTATATTCGTCCGGCACGTAGATGCGGTCGAATGCCCACGGCCCCAGTATTGAAATAACCAGCAAAATGACGAGTGTGAAGCGGACAAGACTTCGGTCCCTGCTGAGCCACGTCATGATCAACTCCTTCCCCGTCCATTCCGGACTCTTGAGCGGCTGTTGGTAAAAAACAATTAAATCTGGCGAGGCGATCTTTCTTTCAGTACCAGGACTTCTATGAGGGTCATGACAAACGTCAGCCCAATGTACACCCACAGTCCCCACAATCGGCCAGCCTGTGCACCCGGGTCGGAATACAGCCACGGCAGGGCGGATACACAGGCAAGTATCCAGAAGACACGATTGATGCTTTGCAGAGCCTGTGATTTCTGCTTCACGATCACGAGCAGGCTGCTGATCAAGGGAAGGATCGGGATCACAAAGAACAATGATCTCGCATATTCAAGCAGGCCTGGGCTGTAACCGTCGGTGTACGCCGTAAATAGCTGTGTGATCATGCCAAAGAATCCCAGGACGAACCAGGGCAGGGCTTTCATCCCGGACATCGGCAGCCCGCAAAAATCCCCCTCCAGGCGGATATTTGGGGCGGAGCAGGCATATTCGGCCGGCACATGGATCAGATCATACATCCAGGGTCCCAGCATTGCTACGATGAATAGGACCAGGGCAATCGCTCGGATACCATTCCGGTAGTCACGAATCCAGAGCATGGTATTGCCTCCTCACCGCTTTGCAGCCTTTTGAAAGAGCACTCCATATCATTATACAAACTTGGATACTAAAAACAACATGTCCAAGGTGCGGCCCTTCGTACGGCATTCCATGGATCGAATTTAAGACAGGATTACTCTATGTATCTGACATCCCCACTCACAGCAACGCTTTCCCCAATGAACGGACCATATTTCACCCGTATGCGTGATGGGACGCCCATATCCTCGCCCTGCAGGATCGTGAATTCCCGTTTGCCCTGCCAGCCGATATCCCGCAGATAGCCGGCCAGCGCCGCGGCCGCCGCGCCGGTAGCCGGGTCTTCGTACACGCCGCCGGAGGCGAACGCATTGCGCGAATGGAACACTTCAGACGATTCAGGCCACAGGATGCTGATGGTGATCAGATCTTCCGCCATCATCAGCCTGCGGATCAAATCGAAGTCGTACTTCATCTCCGCAAGAGTACTGCGTTCCTTCACTACAAGGATCAAATTCCTGGCGCCTGCGCTCGCAAAGCGGACCGGAAAAGCCGGGTCCAGATGGTCGCGGGTAAAGTTGAACCCGGCGAGGACAGCATCCACATATTCCTGCGGCGCATCTTCCGAAAAGGTCAGGGGCGAATAGAGCGTGGCGGAGAACCCCTGAGCCGATCGTTCAGTCTCCACGCGGATCTCGCTGTCGTTCAGGACCAAACTGTACTGCCCTTCGCCGAATCGCTCGCCAAGAGCTGCGGCCAGCGCAATCGTGGCATGCCCGCAGAATGGCACTTCGAGCTCCGGGGCGAAATAGCGCACCCGCCAGCCATCCACCTGCTCCACGAGAAACGCCGTCTCGGAATATCCGACCTCTTTTGCAATTTTCAACATTTCATCGTCGCTCGGCATCTCGTCACAAAACGCTACTCCGGCGGGGTTACCGCCTTGTCCATTATGAGCGAAGGCAGCTAATTTCAGGATATTCATTGTTCCACTCGCCTTTCCATTCTGCAAACAGTGAGATTGCATTTCTGTAAAGTTTTCCGGCCAACAAAGTGTACCCTGCTGGCTGTGATTTTGTCCTGTCCAACAAAATCATCACCGCCTTCAAGGACACCCGGTATGTTCCGCAACGCCGCTCTCATCATCGTTCTTTGCCTCACCCTTACAATGGTTACCGCTTCGGAACCCATCATAAACCAGAGCAGTACTATAACCATACTGCCGGAAGATTGCAGGATCCTGGTCGGACAGGAATTGCATCTGGAGTTAAGGGGTTCGCTTCCATCTGAAGCAGTGGTTACCTGGGATGTCGATTATGGAGAGATTGTCTCCCTGCTGCCCGGCTCGAGTGCAGTCTTGATTGCACCCACTACGCCCAAAGTAATCACCGTCTACGCGACGATTACGGATGCAACGCCTGCCCAGTGGACCTACATCAACCGGCAGTGCATTGTATCTCTGCCAAACATCCTTGAAGGCTGAATTTCCCGATTGCATGTATAAAATAAACCGCATCCATACAGACGCGGTTTACTATCCGCTGATTACCGTCTACCGACCACGAAATACTGACAACCGCCTAATCGATCCTCCCCGTCAGTGACGAGAGCTTCAATTCGCCGATCGCCTTGGTGATCTGGATGTCGCGCGGGCAGGCGTTCGTACAGTTATAGATGGTATGGCAGCGCGCCAGTCCGTCCGTCTCGCTGATGACGTGCATGCGCTGGGCAGCCCCCTCGTCGCGGCTGTCGTAGATAAAGCGGTGGGCGGTCACCAGCGCGGCAGGACCGTAATATTCTTCACTGGCCCAGAACGACGGGCAGGAGGTGGTGCAGGCCGCGCACAGGATGCATTTGGTCGTGTCGTCGAAGCGGGCGCGCTGTTCGGGGGTTTGCAGACGCTCGCGCCCGTCGGCGGGCAGCGGCGAATCGTTGATCAGGTACGGGAGCATCTTCTTGTAGTTGTCGAAGAACGGATCCATATCCACGATCAGGTCCTTGATCACCTTCAAGCCAAGGATCGGCTCGACGGTGATGCTGGACCCCACATCCCGCACAAGTGCCTTGCAGGCAAGCATGTTCTTGCTGTTGATGCGCATCGCGTCTGAGCCGCAGACGCCGTGGGCACAGGAGCGGCGGAACGAGAGGGAACCATCTTTGTAACCTTTCACATGCTCCAGCAGGTCGAGGATGCGGTCGGTCTCCTCGCCTTCGATGACATAGGTCTCATAGTGGAATTGCTTGTCCACTTCAGGGTTATAACGGAACACTTTTAGAGTGATTTCCATATTCACTATTCTCCAATCTCTACTCTCTATTCTCTAACCATTAATAAACTCTTGCCTTGGGCTGGTATCGGGTGATCACAACCGGCTTGTATTCGATCTTCACCTTTCCATTTTCCTTGCAGGCCAGTGTGTGTTTAAGCCAGTTCGTATCATCTCGTTCGGGATAGTCCTCGCGCGTATGCCCACCCCGGGACTCGGTGCGGTTCAGGGCACAGACCGCCACCAGCTCGGCCACTTCCAGCATGTTGCCCAGCTCCCAGGCATTGAGCAGCTCGGTGTTGAAGATCTTCCCGGTGTCGCTGACGCTCACATGCCTGTAGCGTTCCTTTAGCTCCTGGATCTTGTCGATCGCCGACTCCATGATCGCGCCCGAGCGATAGATACCCACATCTTCGAACATGACCTTCTTCATCTCGGTCGTGATATCGAAGGCATTCTCTTTGCCGGAGCCGTTGCGCAGTGAGTCGAACTGTGACCGCGCTTCCGCTTCCGCGTCAACGGGCAGCTTCTCGAAATCGACTCCGTTCGCATACTCTGCGGCTTTGAGGCCGGCGTGCTTGCCGAACACCACCAGGTCGAGCAGGGAATTGGTCCCCAGCCGGTTCGCCCCATGGACGGAGACACAGGCACACTCGCCCGCCGCATACAGTCCCGGGAAAGCCGTGTTGCGGCTGTCGATGATCACTTCGCCGAACTTGTTGGTGGGTATGCCGCCCATCGTGTAATGCGCCGTCGGCTGGATCGGCATCATTTGGGTGATTGGGTCCACGCCCAGGTAGACGCGGCAGAAATCGATGATGTCCGGCAGCTTGGCCAGCACCTGTTCGCCCGTGATCATGTACGGGCTGCCGTCAGGGTTGGTTCGCCCATCCATGGCCGCGTATTTGATCACAGAGTCGGGGCGCACATCCAGATAGACGTAATTCTTTCCGTTGACGCCGCGGCCCTCGCGGATCTCAGTATAGATGGCGCGTGAGACCACGTCGCGTGACGCCAGGTCCTTGACGGTCGGCGCGTACTTCGGCATGAAGCGCTCGCCGCTGCCGTTGATCAGCACACCGCCTTCGCCGCGCACACCTTCGGTGATCAGGATGCCCAGTTTGTAGATGCCGGTCGGGTGGAACTGGAAGAACTCCATGTCCTCGAGCGGCAGGCCGCGCCGCAGCAGAACCGCCGCCCCGTCGCCCGTATAGGCATACGCATTGGATGTCACTTCGAAGATGCGCCCGTGCCCGCCGGTGGCAAAGATCACGGATTTGGCATGGAATGTATGCAACTCGCCGCTGGCAAGCTCCACGGCCACCACGCCGGCCGCCTTGCCGTTGACGATGATGAAATCCAGTACCTGGAATTCGTCGAAGAAATTGACCTTGTTCTTCAAACACTGCTGGTACAGCGTCTGAAGGATCATGTGTCCTGTGCGGTCGGCGGCATGACAGGCGCGCCGGACGGGTTTGCCGGTCTCGTTGTTGGTATGACCACCGAACGGGCGCTGGGAGATGCGTCCTTCGGGTGTACGGTCGAAGGGCAGCCCCATGTGCTCCAGCTCGAGGACCGCATCGATGGCTTCGCTGGTCATGAACTCGATCGCATCCTGGTCACCCAGGTAATCGGAGCCCTTGACCGTGTCATAGGTATGCCACTCGGGCCGGTCTTCTTCATAGTTGCCCAACGCCGCGCTGATGCCGCCCTGTGCCGCGCCCGTGTGCGAGCGTGTGGGATACAGCTTGCTGATGACCGCCGTCCTGGCGCCGCGCGAGGCATACAGCCCCGCCATCAAGCCTGCGCCGCCTGCGCCGACAACTACCACGTCAAATTGATGTACGTTATTCATAGATTTACGATCCTGCCGGGAAGAGGAAGTCCTGCCATAGAATGTACAGGCCCATAAAACTCATGGAAATCATCATCGCGATACTCAGCCAGCGGACGATCAGGCGCCCGCGGCTGGAGGTGATGTAATCGTCGGCGATCACCACCAGTCCATGCACGCCGTGGGCCACTGCCACCAATAATAGCAGGCTGGCCACCACTCCCCAGAACGGGGTTGCCCAGGGTTCAAGGGCGGGCACATCTGTGCCTTGCACGTGGTTCGGATTCGGCATAAAGCCCCAGCGCAAAATATCCGCAAAGCTCATCTGGTTGCGGGCGCCCATGATCAGGGCGCCAATCACGGCGATGAGAATCAGCCCATAGATCGCCAGCGCGGAGAGACGTGTGAACAGCCACATGAACATCTCGAAGTTGAGACCGCGCTTTGTCAGAGGCAGGGTTCGTGGTTTGGTCGCCATCCTAGCCTCCAAAGGCCGAGCGGAGAATCGCATAGGCCGCAATACCAAAGATCGGAATGAAGACTGCCCACTGCAGCCAGACGGCTTCCTCCTGGTGTTCCCACAGCCGGGGCCACAGGTCGAGAAGTGTGATCCGCAGCCCGTTGATCGCATGGAACAGGGCCGAGAAGAAGACAAAGATCTGGAAGAACCAGTTCTCATAGATGTCGTTCAAGAAGCCCCCGATCTCGCCTCCAAAAAAGGATGCTATGATATGCATGGTGACAAAGACCGCCATGCCCAGTCCGCCGATACGATGCAGGACAAAAGCCAGCTGCCCGCCCCGTCCCCGGTACCGCAGGCCTGTTCCCAGCGGTACGTTCCTATTCAGGCTCATCGAAAGCCTCCTTGACAGTGATTTGGGTCTTTTGATGCATTATCTCACTACCGAAAATTTTATTAAAGGTGACAATACTCACGCTTGATTCGTTTCAGACTTCCTCTAATAAAGAGGGCGTTGACCTTTATAATCCAGAATTATAGTACCTGGAGAGCGGTCTTATTCTACCGCTTGTCTCATAAAAAAGTAAACTCATTAGACAACTTTGCGTGTTAAGTTTTAATAATGAAGTTTACTGAGTGATAGGGTACCGTGGAATCGAAACTCCATGTTCATTGCCCCGGCGGCTTCACCTGCACTTGCGCCAGGTGCTAGTGTCGCCGGGGTTGCAAGGAACGACCAAAGGACGCACTGACAGCACATCATTCCGGAGGTGTCTATGTCTGAAATCAACAGGCGGGAGTTCATCAAGGGAGCCGCAGCCGTCGTCGGCGGGTTGATCACTGCGGTGATCGGTCTTCCCACGATCGCCTATCTTATCGATCCCGCCCTGCGGGAAAGTGCCAAGGAGGCCTGGATCCCCGTTGGGAAGCTGACGGATATGCCTGTTGGCACGCCCACCCCTTTTTCCTTCACGCGCGTTCAGGTCAACGGCTGGGAGCGGACTTCCACCAGCCACGGGGGCTACGTGATCCGCAAGTCGGAGGATCCGAACGATCTGCTCATCCTCAACAGCATATGCACGCATCTTGCCTGCACCGTAAATTGGTCCGACGCCGACAAGGTCTACCTGTGTCCCTGCCATGACGCCAAATTCGGACAGCAGGGTGAGGTGCTGGGCGGACCTCCTCCGCGTGCGCTCGACCGCTTCGAAGAGTTCCGGGTCAGCGACGACGGCGTGCTCGAGATCTTTTACAAGGAAGCCTGACCCATGTGGACAAACGTCTTCAACTGGCTGGATGAGCGACTCGGGCTGAACGAGATCTATACAAACCTGCTTGACCGCCCCGAACCAAAGGGCAACTGGTGGAACACACTCGGCTCGGCGAGTCTGTTCCTTTTTGTTTTACAGGGTGCCACCGGCATCTTCCTGACCGTGTACTACACACCCTCCCCCGATCACGCCTACGACTCGGTCCAGTACATTATGGAGGGCGTGGCCTTTGGCTGGCTGATCCGCGGCATCCATCACTGGGGCGCTTCGCTGATGGTGCTGATCGTCTTCATCCATATGCTGCGGGTCTTCGTCACTGCCTCCTACAAATACCCGCGTGAGCTGACCTGGCTGATCGGCATTGGCCTGCTGCTCACGACCATCGGGATGGGCTTCACCGGCTACCTGCTCCCCTGGAACCAGCGCGCCTTCTGGGCGACCACCGTCGGCACGCAGATCGCCGGGACGGTCCCGTTCATCGGCGAGTTCATCCTCAAGGTCCTGCGCGGCGGCCCGGACCTGAGCGCCCTCACCCTCCAGCGCTTCTTCTCGGCCCACATCTGGATGCTCCCCGCTGCGCTGGCCGGCCTGATCGGCGTACACCTGTACCTGATCATCCGCCACGGCGAATCGCATTTCCCGACTAAAGAAGATTAGCCTCTCAAGTGCCAGTGCGATGAGCTTGCTTCGCTTCGCAGGCAGAGTGCGCCTGCTGCGTTCACAATGACAGGGTAAAGAGTATGGATAACGAAACAAAGCAGAAAATCAACGAACGGTACGAACGAGAGCTCAACCGCGGCGAGCGCTTCTGGCCCGACAGCATCTTCAAAGACCTGGTTGTATCGCTGGCTATTTTTATCATCCTGTTGCTGCTTGCCACCTTTGTCGGCGTTGCGCCCGAGGCCAAAGCCGACCCGGCTGACACCTCCTACCTGCCGCGCCCCGAATGGTATTTCCTCTTCCTGTTCAAGTTCCTCGCCCTGTACGGACAGATCCCCGTCATTGGCAAGATCGAATGGCTGGCGACGGTCCTGGTCCCGGGGCTGGGCGTGGGCCTGTTGACACTTTTGCCCCTGCT
The DNA here is from genome assembly GCA_036276515.1 of Anaerolineales bacterium. Lineage (GTDB taxonomy): Bacteria > Chloroflexota > Anaerolineae > Anaerolineales > Villigracilaceae > Defluviilinea. The sequence continues at coordinate 14,166 of DASUOS010000120.1, forward strand.
GGATAAATCCCCCTACCGGCACTACTCCCGCCGCATCTTTGCCCTGACCTTCATGGGCACGGTCGTCCTGGATATCGTACTGCTCACCATCATGGCCAGCCTGCCCATCCCCCCCGACGCGAACGAGCTGGCCGCCTCCACGGTCCTGCAGGCCATCGGCGGACTGTGGATCCCTGCGGCCATCCTTACAGTTCTTGTTGCTTTCTACCTTTTCAGACGTGGGATCTACCATGTATCCACACGGCGCAGCCTGCCGATATGGATCACGGTGATCGGTTCGGTCGCGATGATCGGCATGACCGCGGTCGTCAGCGTGCGTGCGGCCTCCTATCCTGTCCCGGAGGAAGCCGAAGTGGCCACCACCCTCGTGGACCAGATCCTGGCCGGGCAGGACCTGTACTCCGTCAACTGCGTGGAATGCCACGGCGATGACGGCTCGGTGGCGCTCATCGAAGGCGTGAAGGGGCTCGAAGGCGAGGAGATCACGCCCATCAACAGCACCGACGTGCTGTACACCATCACCGATTCGGCGATGTACGAAGTCATCGCCTACGGTCGCCCGAATGCCGGCATGCCTCCCTCAGGCAAGGCGTATGGCGGTGAGCTCTCGAAGAGCGAGATCGATCACATAATCGTCTTCATGCGCTACATGTGGGACGACCGTTTCGAGATTCCCGCCGAAGCGCTCCAGCCGCTGTTCCCACCGCTGGCCGATGGCGAAGTGCCTTCGTACGACGTGCACATCGCCCCGATCGTCAAGCGTTACTGCATCTCCTGCCACCGCCCGGGCAAGGATAACAACGAGTACCTGATGACCACCTACGAGGAAGTTCTCACCACCGGCGAAAACAAGGAACATAATGTCATCGCCCGTGACCCCAATGGCTACCTGATCCAGGTCATCCAGGGAACGCCGATCATGGATCCCGAGAATCCCAATGAAGAGCGGGTCGGCGTCATGCCGCCCAAGGGACATCTCAAGCCGGATGCGATCGAAGCCTTCGTCCGCTGGATCTGGGCCGGCATGCCGGAAACGGCGGAAGAAGCGGCGGCGCTGTTTGGGACGATCACCGTAGAGCCGGTTGCTACACCCACGCCGTAACTGTATTCCTTCTGTAAGGAATCAAAAGTCGGAACCTGTGAGTTCCGACTTTTGATTCCCGGGAAATACATCAAATGATCGGGGGATTCGGGGGTGGAATATCCGCTTCCGGACTCGTCGGGGCAGACTTCCTTTCTCCGGGCGCCCGGCGGACCGGGGGACCCAGCCGCCGCGTTCGTCACGCCTGCCGCCGGCGCCTGGCTGTTGAGCAGAAGACGGCAAGCCGCCATGGAATACCTGAGCATGGTTGAACCTGGCTGCCGGCGGCTTGCTTCCCATCCTCGGCACGCTGTGGACGAATGTACACATCCCTGCAGAGCGGCAGGTCGATTTCAATTCTGCCGGCACATGGGCATACTTTGTGATCTTCTTTCTCACTGGGCTGTTGGGGATTGCATTGGCCGTCCGGGCCAGCCAGCTGTCGAAAAGATAAGCTTTTTGTAAAAAGAACAGGCCCTCTTTCAAAATGAAAGAGGGCCTTACAGATCGCTGAATGCCGACCGCTGAACGCCATCTACCCCATATGCTTAATGATCGCATCCCCGAACTCGGAGCACTTCACTTCGGTTGGGTTATCCATCAGCCGGGCGAAATCGTAGGTGACCGTCTTGGCGTTGATCGCGCCTTCCATGCCTTTGACAATTAGATCGGCGGCTTCGGTCCAGCCCATGTAGCGGAACATCATCTCACCGGAGAGAATGACCGAACCGGGATTGACCTTGTCCAGGTCGGCATATTTCGGCGCGGTGCCGTGGGTCGCTTCGAAGATGGCGTGACCGGTCTCATAGTTGATGTTGGCGCCCGGAGCGATGCCAATCCCGCCCACCTGCGCGGCGAGC
>DASUOS010000121.1:0-11868 GCA_036276515.1 Anaerolineales bacterium
TGGCCGCCAGGACGATAAGCAGATAGGCCAGCAGCCAGACCGTATATCCCAGGGACTGGTAGCCCAGCGCCTGCAGGCACTGGAAGGATGCGTATTTGGATTTGCGTCTCTGCTCCGACCAGCCCAGGATCGGAAGGAATAGTCCTATGCCGAATGCGACGGCGGAGAGATGAGAGAGAACGGCCCAGACACGTTCTTCGCTGGTGGGTAACCGGTTCATGTTGGATATGCAACTCCAGGCGCCATGCTATACATTTTATCAAAGGGGAATATAACGTATAATTTCGAGAGGATTACTAAAACTCGTCATTGCGAGGAGGACGCTAGCCCGACGAAGCAATCTCATTCTCGGTATTCATAAGAAACTTAATATGAGATTGCTTCGCCACTCGCTGTCGCTCGGGGCTCGCAATGACGGTACCATGTGATTTTGGAGGATTGATGCCCGACCTTGCCATGTTTTCTCTGAGTGCAGAACATAAGATGATCCGCGATGCAGCACGCGATTTTGCGCAGAACGAGATCGTCCCGATCGCGGCGGAGTTCGACGAGAGCGGCGAGTTCCCGCATGCCACCATCAGAAAGATGGGCGAAATGGGGTTCATGGGCATCGAGATCCCCGAGGAATACGGCGGTACAGGCATGGATACGCTGGCCTACGTCCTGGCCCTGGAGGAGATCTGCAAGGCAGATGCCTCGCACGGCGTGATCATGTCGGTCAATAATTCACTGTACTGCCACGGCATCATGAAGTTCGGGACCGAGGATCAGAAGAAGAAGTTTGTAATCCCGGTCGCTTCGGGACAGTCGGTTGGTGCTTATTCCCTCACGGAACCGCAGAGCGGCTCAGACGCCGGGACAATGCGCTCCCGCGCCACGCGTGACGGCGACTCGTACGTGTTGAACGGCCGCAAATCTTGGGTGACGAGTGGTCCCGTGGCCGATTTCTATGTCGTATTCATGATGACCGACCCGGAGCAGAAGCAGCGTGGCGTCAGCGCCTTTCTGGTCCCGTCCGATACTCCCGGCCTGACGCGCGGCAAGAAGGAGCCGAAGCTGGGCATCCGGGCCTCAGCCACCAGTGAGCTGATCTTCGAGAACTGCCGTGTCCCTGCCGAAAATCTTCTTGGGAAGGAAGGGGAAGGTTTCAAGATCGCCATGACCGTGCTCGACGCCGGCCGGATCGGTATCGCCACCCAGGCGCTCGGGATTGCGGAGGCGGCCTACGAAGCGGCGCGCCAGTACGCGGTCGAGCGCGAGGCGTTCGGCCAGCCGATCGGCGCCTTCCAGGGGACCGGCTTCAAGATCGCCGACATGAAGACCCGCATCGAAGCCTCCCGCCTGCTGATCTATAACGCCGCAATGGCGAAGGAGAATGCAAAAAAGAGTGGAGGCCGTTATTCCCTCGAAGCATCCATGGCTAAATTATTTGCATCTGAAACGGCGATGTACGTCACCCACCAGGCGGTGCAGATCCACGGCGGAATGGGCTACAGCAAGGAGCTGCCTGTGGAGCGCTACTTCCGGGATGCCAAGATCACCGAGATCTACGAGGGGACGAGCGAGATCCAGAGGCTGGTCATTTCGAGGAGCGAATTGGGTTTGAAGTAAATTTCCTTCCCAATATCCATGAAGCGCCAGCGCCTGTTCATCAAAGCCCTTGCCCCGATCCTTTCGGTGGTCCTGCTGCTGGCCGGAATCACCCTGCTGCGAGCCCGCTTTTGGGCCGCCGGAGCGGGGTGTCTCTTTTTTGCCCTGGCAGGCTTTGCTTACAGCGTCCGACTGCTCGAAAGATTGCCTTTCACCTCTGCTGAAATGGAAGTGCTCCGTCCATGGGTCCCAAGACTTGTGATGTGGGCGCTCATCGCCAGCCTGTCATTTCTTTCCGTGCTGTATGTGGCGGATAATACCAAAAGCGTCGAAACCGACAGATTCGCCTCGCTGGCTTTTCTGCTCAGTGTTCTCCTTGGGTTGGCCGCGGTCTGGTGGGATTCCCTGCGATCGGCAGGCGGAGTACTGATCGGGCGAGTGAAAACGAATCGCCGGGATGTCGGGATCCTGGCGCTCGTGCTGCTCGGGGCGTTCCTCCTGCGGACCCTGGACCTGCCAGCTCATCCCTACCCCTGGTCCGGGGATGAGGCGTCGATCGGCATCGAAGCGCGCCGGATCCTGGATGGGACGGTGACAAACTTCTTCGACGCCGGCTGGTCCAGCCAGCCCAACTGGTCCTTTGTGCCGACCGCCATAACCCAGGTGCTGTTCGGGCAAACTATTTTCGCAGTGCGCCTGGCAAGCGCCATTGCCGGGACGCTCGGCGTCTTATTTGTTGTTCTGGCCGGGCGGGAGATGTTCAACCCGGCGGTGGGCCTGATGGCGGGCTCCTTCCTGGCCGCCATGCCCTACCACCTGCATTTCAGCCGCATCGGAGTCGCCAACATCGTGGACAGCCTGGTCTCGTCGGCGATGTTCTGGCTGATCGCCCGCGGCATCGACAAGGATGATGCACGTTATTACTACAGCGCAGGCGCGGTGGCCGGGCTGTCGATCTACACCTACGCCGGGACCCGGCTGGTCCTGATCCTGGCGTTTCTAACGTTCCTGTTTCTCATCCTGCGACAGAGGAATTATTTGTCCACGCACTGGAAGCATCTGGTTGCCTTCGCCGGCGGGACGGCGATCAGCACCGCACCTCAGGCGGCCTTCTTTGTGCGCCACCCGGATATCTTCATCGGCAGGCTCGGGCAGGAGGGACTCTTCCTCAACGACTGGCTGGCCGGGCAGATGGCCGCGACCGGGAAGGGCGCGCTGGAAATCCTGTTCGAACAGTTTACCCGCACCACCCTGGTATTCATCGCTTCGGCGGCGCCAGGCAACTTCTTTAATTCACCCCAGCCGTATCTCACCCTGCTTGGAAGCATTTTGTTCCTGGCAGGCATGGCCTATTCCTTTGCTTGTATTTCCGAGCCGCGCTACTTCATTTTGATCAACTGGTTCTGGATGCCCGCCCTGTTCGGCGGCATCCTGACTTTGAATCCCCCTGCCAATACACGCATGTTGATGACCACACCGGCGGTAGCCATCCTGGTAGGGCTTGGCGCCTATAAGCTCCTGGAGTATCTGCACCGATTCAACATGTTGAATGCACGTCTGTTTGCACCGGTGTTTCTAATCCTGGCTTCGATCCTGGCTTACCAGAATATTCGGTTTTATATGGTTGAATACCCGGCTAACTATTATTTCGAGAACGCGAACGGCGAGTATGCCATGGAAGTGGGGCAGATGGTCGAGTCGCTGGGAGAGGATGTCCAGGTATACATCCTGGGGGAGCCGCGCCTATTTGCGGAGTTTCCCACCTTTCTCTTTATCGCCCCGGACAACCCACGCACCAACCTGGGAGCGGCAGGCCTACCGGCGTTTGAGCTTGCTCCCGGGCAAAACGCCGCCTTCTTTGCCATCCCCGAAAACCGGGCCTGGATCGATGAGATCCGCCGGAAGTATCCTGGCGGCGAAGGCGGGTTGGTGTTCCGCAAGCCGAAACCGGATGAAGTCCTGTTCGAGTATTATATTGTCTCCCGCTGAAACCGATTCCCGGAAAATCCACCCTAATCAGTTAAAATCATCCCCATGAAGACCGTCCTCTTTCGCCAGCACGGCGGACCGGAAGTGCTGGAGTACACCGATTTCCCCACACCCGAACCAAAACCAGGAGAAGTGTTAATCCGCTTGCGGGCGGCGGCGCTCAACCGTATGGACGTGATGGTCCGCAACGGCTGGCCAGGCCTGAAACTGGAGCTGCCTCACATCAACGGCGCCGATGGTGCGGGCGATGTGGCTGCTCTCGGTCAAGGAGTAGTTGGATTTGAAAGAGGAGAGCGTGTAGTCATTAACCCAAACCTGGGATGCGGCGAGTGTGAGTTCTGCCGGGCAGGTCGGGATAACCTTTGTCTGAACTGGCACCTGCTTGGCGAGACCGTCCGTGGGACGTATGCTGAATATGTAGCGGTACGGGCTCGCCAGCTTTACAAGATACCTGCCGGTTTTGATTATCACCAGGCGGCTGCGGCGGCACTCGTCTACCAGACCGCCTGGCACTCGCTTGTGGTGCGCGGCAATCTTCAAAAAGGCGAGACGATCCTGATCGTGGGGGCAGGGGGCGGGGTCAACACGGCCAGCATCCAGATCGCCCACTATGTTGGGGCTCGAGTCGTTGCAGTAGGGTCTGATGCAGGCAAGCTGGAGCGGGCCAGGTTGATCGGGGCAGACGTCCTGATCGATCGTTCCAAGGAGGCGGACTGGTCAAAGTCCGTTTTTCTTGCCACAGATAAACGGGGTGTGGATGTGGTCGTCGATAACGTCGGCACCACCTTCATGCAAAGCCTGCGGACCCTGCGAAAAGGCGGCCGCCTGCTCACCGTGGGCAACAGCGGTGGTCCCCGCTTCGAGATCGACAACCGCTACATGTTTGCCAAACACCTGAGCATCATCGGCTCGACCATGAGCACCATCGCCGAATTCAACGAGGTCATGGACCTGATCGCTGCTGGAAAATTGAAACCGGTCCTGGATACAACCTATCCCTTGCCTGAAGCCGCCGCCGCCCAGGAACGGTTATGGAAGAATAAAAATTTTGGAAAGATCACACTGGACATCACATCATGAAGCGTTTTGCCTGGTTTGAGATCCTGCTGGTCGTCGTGGTCATGTCGATCAGCCTGTATGCTGCCTTCTCGGATGGCCAGAATTTCTCCTGGCGCTGGTATACCCGCGATGACGCCTATTATTATTTCAAGGTCGCCCAGAACATCAGCGAAGGGCACGGCAGCACCTTTGACGGTATCAACAAGACAAATGGCTATCATCCCCTGTGGATGCTGATCTGCATCCCGATCTTCGCCCTCGCCCGCTTTGACCTGATCCTTCCTTTGCGCATCCTGTTTCTGTTGATGAGCGGGCTATCTGTGGCAACCGCCGTCTTGCTGTTCCGCTTGATCGGCAGGGTATTTGCTCCTGTGATTGGGGCATTTGCTGCGCTGTACTGGGTGTTCAGTGTCAATGTCCTCGTGCGCTTCTACAAGCAGGGACTTGAAACCGGGATTGCTGCTTTCTTCATTGTGCTCTTTGTGTACAAACTGGCCGAGTTCGAGAGGACCTGGCGTGAAAGGTCAGTGACGACAAGGGAATGGACCATCCTGGGTGCAATCGGCGCACTGGTGATCTTCAGCCGGCTGGATCTGGTCTTTCTCGTAGCACTGGCGGGCATCTGGCTGGTTTTCCGGCGCAGCCCCATCCGTTATTTCATGCCGCTCGATATCGCCTCGGTCGCTTTTTCGGTGCTGCTGGCGTTTGTGATCAAAGCCGGGTTCCCGGAGTACTACGAGCTTGCACGGCCGGCAGTGACCATGCTGGCAGTCAGTCTGCTGGTGAAGATCCCGCTGGCGTATCTGTTCGGTCTATACCAGAGAGCAAATACTCACCAGCCACGGTCCCTCTTTCGCTCCCTGATATTCTTTGTCGCGGCAAGCTCGGCCATGACGGGCATCGCCATGATCGTGCTTGCCAGGCTGATGTCATTCGATGTCTTTCCCAGGATGGTCCTCGTCTACGATGCCATTGCCACGTTCATCCTGTTCGCCGTGATCCGGTTGATCCCTTTAGGCCTGAGAACTGCGGAAACAACAGCTCAAAACGGCGAATCGCCTCTCGCTACTCTGCGCACGAGCTGGAAGATCTGGTTGTCCGATGGCGCTCGTTTTTACGGCGTGGCGTTCGGCGCGCTGGGCTTGTACATGATCTGGAGTAAGTTCGCCTTTGGTACGTTCTCGCCGGTCAGCGGCCAGATCAAGCGCTGGTGGGGGTCGCTCTCCGGACGAGTCTACGGGGGGACGGCGAAGAATGTCGAGGCCTTTTTTGGGATCAGTTATTCCGGTGACTCAAACACCTGGCATCCCGTCTCGACCTTCCTGGGCAATTGGGCAGAGCATCTGTACCGCCTTATCAAAGTCGAGGATACCTGGCGCTATATTCTCATCCTGCTCGTGTTCGCTTTGTTGTTCTATATCATTCTGCGGGTTAATAGCAATAAGGGGAAGACAGCCGTCGCACAGTTCGCGCTTATTCCTCTTCTGTGCGGGGCGATCCTGCAAGTCTTTTATTATCATATGCTCGGTTATTCCGCCTACAAGGAGTGGTACTGGGTCATTCAGTTGATCGTGATCGTGCTGGTCTTCAGTCTCATGCTCGGGATGCTGTATCTCCTGCTTCCGAAACTGCCGGCAGCCAGGAGTGTGCTGTGGGGGCTGGCTCTTTTGTACGGTATTTTTATGGGTGCGAGGTACTGGAGCTACATCCAAAACGCCATGCCGTACGGCAGATGGGCCGCCGACGAGCCGTATATGGATATCTCTGCATTTCTGGAGGAACATACCGAACCTGGCAGCATCATCGGAATGACGGGCGGTGGGAACGCAGCCTACTTCATCCGTGACCGGACCATCATCAATATGGACGGGCTGATCAACAGTTATGAGTACTTTGAGCTGCTGAAGGAAAAAGAAGCCGGCTCCTACCTGGCCGAGATCAAGATGAACTATGTGCTGGCTAACCTCCAAATTCTCAACAGCCTGCCTTACCGCGGCCAGTATCATGACTACTTTGAGCGCACGGGTCTTCGCTACGGCGGGAAGGAGCTGGTACGCTATGGCGTTCAGCCGGAGTAGTTCATTTCACGTGCAGCCGCTATCTGCTCCTCGAAAAAGCAGCTGATTCATGGCTCAGAAACGTCCATTCGGTGTAACCCTGCTCCTCTGGCTGGTGTTATTGCTATCAGCGTGGGGCGCGGTCCGGCTGGTCGCTGCCCTGAGCTGGTGGGATGTGCTGGTGCAGTACGATGCGCGTCTCAGCCCACTGTACCTGTCCATAACGGGAGCCGGCTGGATCGTTGCCGGATTCGTGTTGTTGTGGAGCATCTGGTCCGGGAAACCGTGGTCCCGGCAGGCCATCCCGCTATCCGTTTTCCTCTGGCTGGTGCAGTACTGGATAGAGCGGCTCTTCTTCCAGGCGCCGCGCGCCAACCTGGCCTTTATGGTCGCCCTGTCTCTGACCCTACTGGCTGTCACTCTGATCGCCACCTTTAACCGGAAAACAAGAAATTTTATTCTAAAAAGCGAGGCACATGAGCAACCAGAACAAGATCCAACATCTGCGTGAGCAGAAGGCCAAGTCCCGCCTGGGCGGCGGTGCGGAGCGCATCGAGGCGCAGCATAAAAAAGGACGGCTGACCGCCCGCGAGCGGATCGACATCCTGCTCGACAAAGGCTCCTTCCGCGAATTGGATGCCTTCGTCCAGCACCGCACGCATGATTTCAACCTGGACAGCCAGAAGTTCATGAGCGACTCTGTTGTGACGGGCTGGGGCACGATCGAAGGACGCCTGGCGTATGTTTTTTCACAGGATTTCACGGTGTTTGGCGGCAGCCTTGGGGAAGTGCACGCCGAAAAGATCTGCAAGATCATGGATATGGCGATGAAGAACGGCGCGCCGGTGATCGGCCTCAACGATTCAGGCGGGGCGCGCATCCAGGAGGGGGTGGTGGCTTTGGGTGGGTATGCCGACATCTTTTTGCGCAACACCCTGGCCTCGGGAGTCATCCCGCAGATTTCCGCCATCATGGGGCCGTGCGCCGGCGGCGCGGTCTATTCCCCGGCGCTGACCGATTTTATTTTCATGACCCGTAACACGTCCTACATGTTCGTCACCGGTCCGGACGTGGTCAAGACCGTGACCCACGAGGAGGTTTCGTTCGAAGAGCTGGGCGGGGCGAGCGTGCATTCGGAGAAATCGGGCGTTTGCCATGTTGCTGCTGACAGCGAAGCGGATACGCTGTACTTGATCCGCAAGCTGCTGGGGTACCTGCCGCAGAACAACATGGAAGATCCACCCTTCCTGCCGATCGGCGACGATCCCCTGCGCATGGATGAGGGCCTCGATGCCATCATTCCCGATGAGCCGGGCAAGCCGTACGATATCAAGGATGTCATTCGCATGATCGTCGATGGCGGGCAGTTCTTTGAGATCCACGAAGCGTTTGCGCAGAACATCGTTGTGGGTTTTGCACGCCTGGGCGGGCACTCGATCGGCATCATTGCCAACCAGCCGGCGGTACTGGCCGGCGTGCTGGATATCGATGCCAGTGAAAAAGGGGCGCGCTTCGTCCGATTTTGCGATTCGTTCAATATTCCGATCATCACCTTCGAAGACGTGCCTGGATTTTTACCCGGCACCTTCCAGGAACACCATGGCATCATCCGCTCGGGGGCAAAGCTGTTGTATGCCTATTGCGAAGCGACCGTTCCCAAGCTGACGGTGATCACGCGCAAAGCGTACGGTGGCGCGTACTGCGTCATGTCCTCCAAGCACATCCGCAGCGACCTGAACCTGGCCTGGCCGTCGGCCGAGATCGCTGTGATGGGTCCGGACGGCGCGGTCAACATCATCTTCCGCAAGGAGCTGGAGAAGGCCTCCGACCCGGTCAAGCGCAAGGCCGAGCTCGTAGCCGAATACCGGGAGAAATTCGCCAGCCCTTATGTGGCCGCAGAGCGCGGCTATATCGACGATGTGATCGAGCCCAAGGAAACCCGCCCGCGTTTGATCAATGCCCTCGAAATGCTGAGCAACAAGCGCGACTCGAACCCCGCCAAGAAGCACGGGAATATTCCGCTGTAAGGAGTTGCAGGTTGAACGTTCCTTGGTTCAGGTTTGTTGACCTGTAACCTGTGACCTCGAACCTTAAACTCTATGGAGGTGTCATGTTCAAAAAAGTGTTAGTTGCCAACCGTGGGGAGATCGCCGTGCGGATCGTGCGGGCCTGCCGTGAGCTGGGGATCGATACCGTCGCCGTCTACTCGGAAGCTGACCGGCGCGCCCTGCACGTCCGTTATGCAGATGAGGCTTATTTGCTGGGCCCCGCGCCTTCGCGCGAATCCTATCTGCGGGCGGATAAGATCATCGATGTGGCGCGCAAGTGCGGCGCGGACGCGGTCCATCCCGGCTACGGGTTCCTGGCCGAGCGCGAGGATTTTGCCGCGGCCTGCGCCGAGGCAGGGATCGCTTTTATCGGACCCAAGCCTTCGTCCATTGCGGCGATGGGCGATAAGGCCGAGGCGCGGGCGACGGTCATCAAGGCCGGCATCCCGGTGGTGCCAGGCACGGAGGACGTAGGCAACCTGACCGACGGGGAGCTGCTGGCAAAGGCTCCGCAGATTGGCTTCCCGCTCTTGATCAAGGCAACGGCGGGCGGCGGCGGGAAAGGCATGCGCGAAGTCCGCAGCCTGGAAGATATGCCAACCCTGCTCCAGTCGGCGCGGCGCGAGGCGGAGTCGGCGTTCGGGGATGGGAATGTGTATCTCGAAAAGCTGGTCGAGAACGCCCGGCATATCGAGATCCAGATCCTGGCCGATACCTTTGGCAATGTCATTCACCTGGGCGAGCGCGAGTGCTCCATCCAGCGCCGTCACCAGAAACTGCTGGAGGAAGCACCGTCCGCCGCGCTGGACGATGAGACGCGCGAAAAAATGGGCAGTATTGCCGTTAAAGCCGCCCAGGCTGTGGATTATGTCAATGCAGGAACGATAGAATTTTTACTGGACAAGGATAACAACTTTTTTTTCCTCGAGATGAACACCCGCCTGCAGGTGGAGCATCCTGTGACCGAAATGGTCACGGGAGTCGATATCGTCAAGGAACAGATCCGCGTAGCCCGCGGCCGGACCTTGAGCTACAAGCAGGAGGATATTCACTTCAACGGTCACGCCATCGAATGCCGGATCAATGCTGAGGATCCCTACAACAACTTCCTGCCCTCCACCGGGCGGATCACCCACAGCCTGCTCCCTACGGGACCCGGTGTGCGGGTCGATACCGGTGTGTATCCCGGCTTCGAGATCACGCCGTTCTACGACCCGATGATCGCCAAGCTGATCGTCTGGGGCGAGACGCGTGCCCAGGCCATCCTGCGTATGCGCCGCGCCCTGGAGGAATACCGCGTCGTAGGCGTTCGAACCAATATCCCCTTCCACCAGACGTTGATGGACTCCCACCGTTTCATGGGCGGGCAGTATGATACACGCTTCGTGGAGGAGCGCTTCTCGATGGAAGATGCAGGGGACTCGCGTGAGAACAACAATGAGATCGCCGCGATCCTGGCGACGCTGGTCGCCCATCGTGAGACGGAGCGCTCCGCCAATATCGTCAACCGCAATGAGCGGGATGCCAGCAACTGGAAATGGGTCGGCCGCTGGGAACGGATGCACAGGTAAACGACCATGAAATATATAACAACGATCGAAGAGAAACAGTTTACCGTTGAGATCATCGACGAGAAGCACGTCAGCGTGGACGGCAAGGTATACGAGATCGATTTCGAGTCGGTAAGCGGCCAGCCGGTTTATTCCCTGATCGTGGATGGCCGGTCCCATGAATCATACATCTACCAGGGAGAGGAGAACTGGCAGGTGCTGCTGCGCGGGCGGCTGTATCCGGTCACAGTGGAGGATGAACGGGAGATGCGCCTGCGGGCCGCGGCCGGCGGGCGCGTAGCGGAGACAGGCGAGTTCCACCTGCGGGCGCCCATGCCCGGACTCGTGGTCGCCGTGCCTGTTACCGAGGGGCAGGATGTCAAAAAGGGGGAGGTGATCCTGATCCTGGAATCCAGGAAGATGCAGAACGAGCTCAAAGCGCCGCGTGATGGCACGATCGGACGTATTCGTGTCCGGCCGGGGGAGAGCGTGGAACAGAAGCAGACCCTGCTCAGCGTGCAATGAGCTCTTGCGGCTCCCTGTCATACGGTTACACACAAACGTCTATTGAAATCGAGTGCAAAACAACGTATACTGATTGTTGCTTGTTCAACTCTGCAAAGGAGAAAGGATCCGGTTTCATGCACAAGCATTCCCCGATGAATTGTTTCGTTCCCCCGCATATCTTGAAAAATATTGCCACCAAGGGCACCGAGGGTCAAAGGGCCCTGGCCATCGAGACCCTGAAGACCTCCGAGCAAATGCGCGGCCAGCGGCAAGCCCTTGCCGACTTTTCGGCCGCGGCTTTCCGTGTACAGGCCGCTACGAGGGATCGGATTGTCTACGATGCCAGGAATGGATCCAGCCTGCCGGGCACGATCGCCCGCCGCGAAAATGATCCTGCCACTGCCGATGTAGCCGTCAACGAGGCGTTCGACGGCAGCGGCATTACGTATGACCTTTTCAGCAATGTCTACCAGCGGAACTCCATTGACGGGAGTGGTATGCGCCTGGATTCAACGGTCCATTATCAGCGGGGTTACGACAATGCCTTCTGGAATGGCGAGCAGATGGTCTACGGTGATGGGGATGAAGACCTGCCTGAGAGCGAGCGCCTCTTTAACCGTTTCACCATTTCGCTGGATATCATCGGCCACGAGCTGACTCATGGTGTGACCCAGTTCGAGGCGAAGCTGGTCTACCTGCAGCAATCCGGTGCCTTGAACGAGTCCATGTCCGATGTGTTTGGGTCTCTTGTAAAACAGTACAAGGAAAACGAAACCGCAGCGGAAGCCGACTGGATCATCGGTGAAGGATTGTTCACGTCGAATGTGAATGGGGTGGGCATCCGCTCGATGAAGGCGCCGGGTACCGCCTACGATGACCCGGTCATCGGTAAGGACCCGCAGCCGGCGCACATGAAGGATTATGTCAACACGATCAGCGACAATGGCGGCGTCCACATTAATTCCGGGATTCCCAATCGTGCCTTTTACATCACTGCGCTCGAGCTGGGCGGCCATGCCTGGGAACGGGCCGGCCAGATCTGGTATGTGACCCTGAAAGACAGGCTGA
>DASUOS010000122.1:0-2218 GCA_036276515.1 Anaerolineales bacterium
GGTCAGCGAAGGGGCCCGCAAGTACTATCCCGATTTGGAACCGGGCGACATACTCAATCTCAGGATCGATGGGAAGGATGAAGTCTGGGAGGTGGTCGGCATCTTTAAGTTTGTCGATCGTGAAGGTGTGCTGGCCTATGCACCTTACGAATATGTTTCCAGGATGAACGATCTGGCCAACCGCTCGTATTCGTTCAGGGTGGTCACAGACCGGCATGACCGCCCCTATCAGGATGCAAAAGCAGAGGAGCTGGACGCTTATTTCCGTGAGCTGGGATATAAGGTCCGTGTCGCCGAGGCCGGTCGTGCCTCGCTCGATACTGCCGTGGAAAGCCTGGACGTCCTGGTTGTGTTCCTGCTCATCATGGCGATCCTGACAGCCATCGTCGGTTCGATGGGGCTGACCGGAACGATGGGTATGAACGTATTGGAGCGCACCCGTGAAATCGGGGTCATGCGGGCCATCGGTGCGGATGACCGGGCCGTGATGCGTACCGTCATTGCCGAAGGTGTTTTTATTGGCATGATCTCCTTCGGGCTGGCTGTCATCCTTTCTGTTCCAGTGACCTACCTGCTTTCGACAATTGTCAGCCTGGCGATCTTCCAGACACCCATCGATATCGTATTCACATACATGGGTTATGCCATCTGGCTGGGACTGGTCCTGGCGCTTTCTGCCCTGGGAAGCATCCTGCCTGCCCGCAATGCCGCCCGGCTCACCATCCGGGAAGTGCTGGCCTATGAATAACAATAATGGTGGTTGAGGGGTCGCCTGTGAGCTCTCGCCCACTCAACCAGCGGAGTACTTAAGGAAGGAAATCATGAAGAAGAAACGATATAGTCTGTTCGTGCTGGGGATACTATTTGTCCTGCTCGTCACAGCCTGTGCGAATCAGCCGGTCGCCACCTCGGAGCCCGATTCCGAGCCTGAATTCTCGGACAGCGGGATTATTGCCGAAGGGAACCTCAAACCGGAGCGCGCCGTAAACCTTTCGTTCCAGGCAACCGGTGTTGTCGAAGAGGTCAACGCCCGGATCGGGGATACGGTCGCCGCAGGGGACGTCCTGGCTCGCCTGTCGAATGCCAGCCAGGTGGAAGCCCGGCTGGCCGCTGCTCGCCTGGAGATGCTTATCGCATCGCAGGAGCTGGACACATTGAACCGCACCGGTGGTGAAAACATGGCCACGGCCTGGACGGCCTACATGGATGCCCAGGCGGTCCGCGCCGATGCCGAGCGGGAGTGGGAAGATTTCAATGTGGATGACATCGATGACCGCATTGAAGATGCCGAGACTGAGATCCGGGAACGGCAGGAAGATCTGAAT
The DNA here is from genome assembly GCA_036276515.1 of Anaerolineales bacterium. Taxonomy (GTDB): domain Bacteria; phylum Chloroflexota; class Anaerolineae; order Anaerolineales; family Villigracilaceae; genus Defluviilinea. The sequence continues at coordinate 1,326 of DASUOS010000122.1, forward strand.
GAGGCCAAGGAGGAGTTCGACAAGTACCAGGATCTGGATGAGGATAATTCCACGCGCCAGTCGGCAGAGGATGACCTCGAAACGGCCCAGGAGGACTACAACGAGGCAGTCCGCGAGCTGGAGGAGCTTACCCGCGAGCGGGATGTCATCCGGGCTGCCCTGGATGCGGCCCTCGCCGCAGAAGTGGAGGCCAGGCACCAGTATGAGCTTTCCACGGAGGGCGTCAATGCCGACCAGCTGGCCCTGGCCCAGGCAAAGCTTGAGAATGCCGAGGCGCAGGTTGCGGCGGCGCAGGCGAACCTGTCCAGTTATGTGTTGACCGCGCCGTTCGACGGCGTTGTCGCCGACGTGGCGATCCGGGTGGGTGAGCAGGTGATGCCTGACTCGCGCGCCGTGAGCGTCGCCGATCCGTCTGCCTGGATGGTGGAGACCACCGATATCACCGAGCTCGAAGTGGTGGAAATTGTCCAAGGCCAGAATGTGACCTTCACTGCTGACGCGCTGCCCGATGTCATCATGGAAGGGACCGTCTCGGAGATCAGCCAGGCCGCTTACACGCAGGGCGGGGACGTCATTTACACGGTCCGCATCGCTGTGAATGAGGTGGACCCCCGCGTGCGCTGGGGCATGACTGTGGAAGTGATCTTCGACGGATCGGAAAATTAAGCCAGACATTAGAAAAAAAGGTTTTATGACAAAAACCGCTTGACTTTGATTTTTATTTGCGCGAGAATGATATTCCTCCGATAAAAAGCAAACCTGAGGAAACTCAGCGACGCAAAGTCATGGGTCTACGGTTTCAGCAAGATCGAGACTAGGATCGCCAGACTGCCGATAATAGCAAAACCGCATAAAAGCGGCGGCGCAAAGCCAGGCGTCTAAAGCCAATGATG
>DASUOS010000123.1:0-4248 GCA_036276515.1 Anaerolineales bacterium
ACGGATCACCGGTAATCTGCTCAAGGAATCAGGTGTAAAGCGCGAGAATGTCATCGTCGCCACCAAGGTCAACGGGCAGATGAGCGACGATGTCAACGATAAGGGACTCTCCCGCAAGCACATCCTGGACTCGATCGATAAATCCCTCCAGCGGCTGCAGATGGATTACGTGGACCTGTACCAGATCCACCGCTGGGATTATGAGACGCCCATCGAAGAAACTCTCGAAGCACTGAACGATGTTGTGCGGACCGGGAAAGCGCGTTACATCGGGGCATCCTCCATGTATGCCTGGCAGTTCGCAAAGGCCCTGCACATCTCTGAAAAACAAGGCTGGTCAAAATTTGTGTCCATGCAAGATCACTACAACCTTGCCTATCGCGAAGAGGAGCGCGAGATGATCCCCCTGTGCATCGACCAGGGTGTCGGCCTGATCCCTTGGAGCCCGATGGCGCGCGGTTTCTTTGCCGGGAACCGCACACGGGATGGCGGCGGGGAGACCTCACGCGCCAAGAGCGATCCATTCGCGAAAGGGTTGTACTTCCGCGACGAGGATTTCGCCGTGGCCGAGTGTGTGGCGGACGTGGCAAAGGAGCGTGGCGTGACCGGCTCGCAGATCGCTCTCGCCTGGATCCTGCATAAGCCCTATGTCCACAGCCCGATCATCGGCGCGACCAAAATGGACCACCTCGACCAGGCCATCACCGCCCTCGATATCCAGCTCTCCGATGAGGAAATCAGGAAGCTCGAAGAACCGTACAAGCCACATCCCATCCTGGGTCATTCCTAGTACTCCAACAAGATTAAGTTGGAAGGCGAGGCAAGAGAAGAATCGAACTTTCTGTCCTGCAGTTTTAGATTGTCCGAGTACAGGGCAGCGTTGCAGCCGGGAGACAGGATCGTTCTTTACAAATAGGATACAGTTCAAACGTCAGAGGAAATTCACGAGGTAAAATTAGCAAATGGAAAAATCCCTTACTGTTATTATTCCCATGGCCGGCTGGGGCACTCGCATGCGCCCGCATACCTGGAGCAAGCCCAAGCCGCTCGTCAGCGTGGCCGGCAAGACCACCCTGGAACATCTGCTTGACATGTTCAAGACTCTGCCGGACCCTGAGAATGTAAAGTATGTCTTTATTCTGGGTCCATATCTGGGCGAGCAGCAGGTGCCGCAGTTCATGCAGGAGAACTATCCGAATCTCAGGGTGGATTATGTCGTCCAGCATGAGATGAAGGGACAGTCGCATGCCCTGTGGCTGGCCCGGGAACACCTGCGCGGACCAATGATGGTCGTATTCTCCGATTCGATCATCGAGACGGATTTTTCCTTCCTGGACCAGGAACAGGCGGACTGCGTGGCCTGGGTCCTGCCCTTCCCCGACCCACGGCGTTTCGGCGTCGCCGAAGTGGGACCGGACGGCTGGGTGAAGCGCTTCATCGAAAAGCCTACCACACTGGAAAACAACCTGGTCGTCATCGGCTGTTATTACTTTAAAGAAGGAGAGACGCTCCTCTCTGCCATCGAAGACCAGATGGAACGCAAGCTGGCGCTCAAGGGCGAATTCTATCTGACCGACACCATCTCGGTCATGATCGAAAAGGGTGCGAAGGTCCGCACCCAGAATGGCGACAGCTGGCTGGATACGGGAACGATCGACGCCACGCTCGAGACCAACCATATCCTGCTCGGGCAGGGCAAAGCCAATATAACGACAAACGAATCAAAGGATGGCGTGGAGATCATCGCTCCGTCCTTTGTCCATCCGAGCGCCCGGATCTCGAATTCCGTGATCGGTCCCTACGCATCCATCGGCGCAGACTGCCGGATCACAGACAGCCGGATCGCGGAGAGTATCCTCGAGGCGGGCTGCGAGATCCAGTCGGCGGTGCTGGAGCGCTCCCTGATCGGCCGGCAGGTCCGGGTGCGGGGGCGAGGCGACGGGCACTGTCTCGAATTGAACGTGGGTGACAGCAGTTATGTCATCCACACGGAGCCGGAAGCGAAATGAACACGGTGGAGTGCCGCTCCGATTCCACGTTTGCCGAGCGGCCGCTTTCGCTTACCTGGCAGGGAGTCCGCTATGAGATCGCAGAGATCGTGGCCCGCTGGCGCGGTCCCGGCGAAAAGGGGTTCCGGGTCAAGACGGCGGACGGCCAGGCGTTTGATCTAACCTATCGGGAAGTCCCCGATGAATGGCTGGTACAACCTATTTAGTAATTGCGAAGAGTCAATGCTCTAGCGCGGACTTCTCCGGTACAACGGGAGAAAATCGCAACGACACACAGGAGGCGTAATGCAGGAAGTGACCGATGTTCAGCGTCTGTCAAAACGAGTAGCCGGGTTGAAGCCTTCGGGCATTCGCAAGTTTTTCGACATCGCCGCGACCATGAAGGACGTCATCTCGCTGGGAATCGGCGAGCCGGACTTCACCACACCCAAACCGATCCTGGAGGCGGGCATCCGGTCCCTGCAGAACGGCGAGACCCATTACACCTCCAACTGGGGGAAGATCGAGCTCCGCCAGGCGATCGCCGAAAATCTGATGAAGCGGTACAACGTCCAATACGATCCCACGACCGAGATCATTGCAACGGTGGGAGTATCCGAGGCGCTTTATCTGACGTTTACGGCCCTGCTCGACCCCGGGGATGAGGTCATCATCCCGACCCCGTGCTTCGTCTCCTACCAGGCCGAGGTCATCATGGCGAACGGCGTTCCGGTGGAGGTGACGGCCCGCGAAGAGAACAACTTTATGGTGGACCCCGCCGACATCCGCAAGGCGATCACGCCCCGCACCAAAGTCATCTTTATCGGCTATCCCTCCAACCCGACCGGCGCCGTGGCGACCCGGGAAGTCATGCTCGAAATTGCCAGGATCGCCGAGGAGCACAACCTGCTGGTTGTCTCGGACGAGATCTATGACCGGCTGGTCTATGATTTCGAGCACGTCTGCTTCCCGGCGCTGGACGAGGCGATCAAGCACCGCACCGTCCTGCTGGGCGGCTTCTCGAAGGATTACGCGATGACCGGCTGGCGCATCGGCTATGCCTGCGGACCGGCCGACATCATCCAGGGACTGGTACGGATCCACCAGTACACGATCATGTCTGCCCCGACGACGGCCCAGGATGCAGCCCTTGAAGCCCTGAAAAGCGGCAACCCGTACGTGGAGGAAATGGTAGCGGAGTACGACCGCCGGCGCCGCCTGCTGGTGGCCGGACTCAACCGCCTCGGCCTGCGGACCTTCGAGCCGCGCGGCGCGTTCTATGCGTTTCCCAACATCCGCGCCTCCGGCATGGACGACGAAACGTTCGCCGAAAAATTACTACGCGAAGAGCATGTCGCCGTGGTGCCAGGCAATGCCTTCGGCCCCGGCGGGGATGGATTCGTGCGGATGTGCTATGCCACCGCCTATGAGCAGATTGAGGAAGCCCTGCAGCGCATGGAAAAGTTCATGACCCGTTATGGGTGAAATAACCCCTGGCTGACGGTCCTCCCTTGGCCCTCGAAGCGCACACAGGCTGTGCGCTTTTTTAATATGGTAGACGGGAACAATTCCTTGAGGAGAGGCGTTTAGAGAGGAGTGAACGGACATCTGACGTTTCGTTCCATGCAAGGAGAGAAAAATGAAAACCAAGATGTTATCCATTTCAATGAAAACAGAAGGGGTGGGGCGGTCTGTAACTCAAAAGTTACTCCTGGCGTCCCTGGTTATCGCATTGGTACTTTCCATGCTTCCGGTGCAGGGAGCACTGGCCGCAGCGGGCTCGAATGCTGACCGAGTCAGGGAATGGGAAGCCAAACTCGACAAGGTACGTCTCAACGGCATCTTTTATGAGCGCGTCCGGGTGTATCCCGCCGATTTCGACGACCTCTCCGAGCTCGCCGTGGCTCATGACCTGCTTGCCCAGTACGGCGTCGCCCTGCGAGGAGCCCAGACGATCATCCTGAACCATACCGGTTTCGACGAGCGGGGCCGGGTGCTTAATGAGAAGCAGGCCGACCAGTCCCTGAAGGACCTGGCTGCCTACATCCAGGAGATGCGCAGCCTGATGAAGAGGCTGGATGCCCTGGAGGGCGATTACCGGCTGCTCCCGCTGAGTGTCGTCAGGGCCAGCACTGCTTCACAATAACTGTTCGTATAATTGACTGATGTTAAGCAATCAAAGCAACTCACACTACGGGGTCTCTTCAAGATATCCTGTGTAAGGTGAGTACTTGAATCAAAAAATCCCCGGGACTCGCAT
>DASUOS010000124.1:0-6156 GCA_036276515.1 Anaerolineales bacterium
GCCGACGTCTTTGGCTTCGCCAAATCCGCGCCCTGAATTCCAACGTTAGGCCGCGCAATACTGCTGCATCAACCTACTCACACGAGGAGCAACACGATGACCAGTTCAATACGTACCTGCCTCTGGTTCCGTGACGGTCGCGGTCGTGAGGCAGCAGAGTTTTACTGCGCTCTGATTCCGGGAAGCCGGATCGAAGGGACCTTCGATATCGCCGGCGATGGTGCTTCCTGGCTAATCGACTTCACGCTGGGCGGGGTGCCGTATCAGATACTCGATGCAGGACCAATGTTCACCCTAACTGAGGCAGTGTCGATTTCGGTCGAGACGGACGATCAAGCAGAGACCGATAGGCTTTGGGCAGCGCTAACTACAAATGGTGGAGAGGAAGGTCATTGCGGCTGGCTCAAGGATCGGTACGGGGTGTCATGGCAGGTTTTCCCGAGGCGGCTGACAGAATTGACCTTGAGGGCCGACAAGGACGTAACTGCCAAGGCGATCGCGGCGATGATGAAGCAAATGAAGATCGACATTGCAGAAATCGAAGCGGCGGTTCGTGCCTAGAGGTCCATGGCCTAACAATTCGTTCAAGGGGCGACCCAGTGTCAGGCTTCGCCTGCCGCCGGCCACCCTGAACTCCAACGTTAGGTGCATCAATTTATGCCGATGCCGTTCGAATACCAAAACGCCTCATTGGAATTTGAGCGTTTTATGGTGGACGCAAGAGACTTCGCTGGCCTCGCCACGACCAACATGGCATGGAATATGGTCGTTGGGGTATTGCACACCTTTCGGCGGCGCCTTACTGCCCCGCAAGGCATTGCATTCGCCGGAGTGCTCCCTCCCGTCTTACGCGCCCTGTTTATTGAGGGCTGGGACCTCAACGCCGATCCCGTTGCGTTTTCCTCATCCGCCGAACTTCTAGCCGAGGTTCGCTCGGTTCGCCATGCGCACAATTTCTCGCCGGATAACGCCATCTCGGCCGTCGCTGCTGCACTTCGGCGGCATGTCGATGTCGCATCCTTCGAGCAGGTACTGCCTATCTTGCCCCCGGGCTCCCGAACGTATTGGGCAGTCCCAGAAACCTAATGCACAGAAGGCCCCGAGGCCTGGTCACGAAGCAAGCTCCACCTCAGTGATTCCCGAGCTTCAAAGGGTATGGTTCCTGAGGTAACCTCGGCTCAACCACATAGGCCGCAGGTCTCCGTAGCAAGACGCACCTAACCTGGCGTTCCAGGCGACGCGTACACTTCGGATAAATTGGCGACCGCCCGCAGCGCGCGCCTGTACTCTACGTTAGCCGCCTCAAGCCCAGCCCGTCCATTTCTTGTAGGCCAAGATTGAAAATAAACACGGGGATCATCATGCAGCATATGGAAAATCCATCACCCCGCCTTCATCATTTTCTATTTCAACTTTTTTATATTTTTCTCATGAGCACCACTGCCATAAACATGGCAACAGCCGCCCCTCAAGACATGATCAAGGGCCTATACTTGGCAGAGAACAGCATTCAAACCTCGGACGGGCGCATTTTCATATCAACGGCACATGGCCTGTATCAGCTTCAGGAGGAAGCCGATGGCCAATGGTCCAAGTCTATGATCACCGCCAATACCTCGCAGGGCGCCCCTTCACGCTGTTATTATTTTGGTCTCGCGGAATACGCCCGTACGCTATACGTGCTCTGTGCGGAAAACGTGCTCAATGTCTACTTCACCCCTAAGCACTTACTAGCACTGGATCTAGATACCCCCGCCCCCCAACTGCGGCAAGTTGGCAGGCTCAAAACAACCGGAATACCCAACGGCTTGGCCGCCGACACCGAAGGCCAGCTCTATTATGCCAGCAGTGGCATTCTCTATCCGGGCAATATTCATCGCCTCACGCTGATCGGCCGCTTCACCCTGCACGAAGACCGCAAGGTCCTGCAATTTGCCACCAGCAATCCCACGGGCATCAAGATCGACAAAGACCGAATCTACATTTCCTCCGGCCCAGTACTGGGGCTAGGAATGGGCAAGCTGCGTCGCTACCCACTGCGCCGCGCTGACCTTGGAAAACCCACCCTCATCACAAAGCGCTGGGGATTCTTTGATGATTTTTCGCTGCTCGCCAATGATGGTATTTTGCTAACGAACTTCCTGCAGGGCCGCGTGCTGCAGATTGATGAAGCGAGCGGCAACACGGTACAAAGCCTCTCTCTCGCACAGCCCACCAGCGCCATACCACTCCGAACACAAGCCGATGAAGCCCCTCTTCTATTGGTTACCCAGCGCGGCCACGATCAAGCAACGCTACTACCAAACATTGGACATCTAATACCCCGCTGAAAAAGCCCACGAATGCCTTCACTAAATGCCGCTGGCACCTTTGGCGGCGCAGTAGCGTGCCAAATCCACCACGCTAACAAGTCATTCTAGGGCGAGCCAGTGTCTGGCTCCGCCTGTCACAGGTTGCCCTCAATTCCAACGTTAGCCTTTAATATTACTGTGTAAATAGTCGAGCCACTGAATGTATAATCCACATCTTGATAAGCCATCATTATTTGATAGATTCATATTGTTTTTTATTTTCTTTGGAATAGGCATAATTATTTCAATTCTTTTATACAAACATGTCTCACCAATATTCTGGATAGGGCATAAATTCCCAATTGCATTTAGCTCATTATTGGGCATCCTCGGCGCCATATTTCCACAGCATATAAAACGATTCCTACCCATTTAAAACAACCACAATGCTCAGCTACAACATGTTTATAAGGAAAATATTGCATGAGAAAGATCATCATATTTTTTATTATCACATTCGCTTTGCTATCTGGTTGTGGCGAATCCCCGGTAAAAATTGAATCAGTTGAATTCGGAAGTTTTTCTGGTAAGGAAGAGATTAAATTTCTCCCAAAAACAACATTTTCTCGTGCTCATGAAAATAATTATGGCTGGCTTGTTATAGCGACTCCTGTCGGCGCGGAAATAGAGGTCATAGAAGAAATTGAAGCTCCAGTACCCACAACCTGGGGCGAACCAACACCATCAGTACAAATTTCAGAAAATAACTTGAAAGCAACCACGACAAGAACCATGGCAATTAGCAAAGGCGGCTTTATCTTCAGTAATTGGTCAACACTTCCAACTGATCCGATAGGCATCTATAAAGCCAAACTTATAATCAAAGGCAAGGTAGTTAAAGAAACTTTATTCACCGTAGAATAAGGCTAACTACTTGCTCAAGTCGGACACAGTGTCAGGCCTTTGTCCTGCCACTGCGCCCTGAACTCCAACTTTAGACCACTTAGGGAATGCAAATGGATGTTGCCGCCGTCAAAGAGCATTGCAGTCGCTACCCTGGTGCGTCGTCAAAATTGTTCGGAGAACCCAGCAACGTACTCGTCTACTATTCGGGCGGCAGGAAGTTTGCGTATTTCAAGACCAGCGAACCGGAAATGTGGCGTTTCAGCATTCGCACAACCCCTGAGCGCTTCTTGGAGCTTACCGACGTACCCGGCATCAAACCGGCCCGGTACATGGCCAGATTTCACTGGGTCACTATCGTAAATGTCAGTTCCGTTCCTACCGACTACCTTCAAGAGCTGATTGCGTGGTCTTATACTAGGGCGGTCACACGCCCCAGAAAGGCAGCAAGCCGCCGTCATGGGTGAGTGGCTTAACAACTGATTCGAGTGGGGCCCGGACTCAGGCTGCGCCTGCCTTCGGATCGCCATCGAAAGCTGGCTCAGACTCAAAATACAAGGCATCGCAAAAGCCCCACAACCGCCAAGCTCGAGACTGTTCAGTGCGCTAGCGAACAGATGGCGGCGCATGGTGCATGAGTCAATCGGTTCCTCGCGCTCACCAGATGTCACTACTGCGGTCGCGTAGCGCGTGCCCGCCGTCTTCCCGTCATCGCGCGCTTAGCTCCAGCGTTAGGCCACTCCCGCATAGAGCCGTATGACTCCACCGACAAAGGCAATACCCATGAAAGCACTCATCGCACTAGTTATCATTGCATCGTCCATCGCTGGCTGCGCCGTTCACACACGTTCCGGCTCAATCGCAATTGATCCTTCAGGACGTAATGATTCAGGGAGCGGAAAGTTCTGCCCACCAGGCCAAGCAAAGAAAGGCAATTGCTAAGAGCTCATGCTGTACGCATTCTTTTTCCGGGGCGTGTTGCACTGAGTTTATGAATTCGCAGCATGAGAACAGTTAGAGGATCATCCAGAGAGTGGAAGCAAGCCTTCTGAACTTGAACGTTCTCGTTATCGGCAATTCGTTGAGCCACCCTGTCTGGTGTTCTACCGCTTTGACGGAAAAGCCGTATTTATACTTCACGTCATGCGGTCAGAGCGCCTTCTGCGTAAAGGCTCAAATTCCCGTAATCAAAAAGTCCATGGCTCTAATAATCGCGTCTCGCTGATCGGTAAGCTGCCCAACCTCCGCTCCCAACTCCTTCCGGGAAATGCCTGCCAACTGCGGCGTCATCGCCACCAGCCCTTTACCCTCAACTTCGAATCGTGGGTTAAGCACGGTCAGGGCATTTCCTTTCAGGGCCGTGGCGATATACAGCGGCACCACTACCCGGGTCTCAAGTTCACTGAGCAGATTGCTTTGCACATCCAGCAGGTATGGCACCCGAGCCTTGGTCGCAGCATTCTTATTCTTGTACACACTAAATTGGGGCATCAGAAGCTCCGCAGGGTATCGCCAAACACGCCATGCGCCTCCACTTCCTGATTGTAGGCAGCAATAGCGGCGCGGTTCTCCTTCAACCACTGCTCCTGCTGTCGCTGCCTCAGCAACTGAGCAAGCGCCTGCTCAAGGGCAGCGGATAGATTGATGTCCAAGGCCCTGGCCTTTTTTAGCAAGTCACTGTTTACGCTGAGGTTTGTGGCCTTTTTAGGGGCCTGGCTATCGTACATGGGGAGCATGGCGCATGCCTCCTGCGCTGGAATATGCGCATATTATACGCGCATATGGTCTGGCTTCAACGCACCAGCAGGCAGGTTGATTTTGCCGCCGCTGGAAGCCGGCTTCAGCCACCCGGCACTTAACCCTGCATTCCAGGCGACGAGGTACACTTCGGCTTATTCACCCTGGGGCGGTTACGCGCGCCTTAACTTCACGTTAGGTCGCTAACGTCCCGCTCAATTACGTGGTGCGCCATTCCGTCCATGCAGAGGCATTGGCGGTGCTGCTCGTGTGGCATCGCCACGAAAGCCTGGCCGGCTCTAGATACCCCCCCGACCAGAAGAAGTGTCAATAGCATTTATTGCCTACCGGCAGATCACAACGTCGAATCCAGAAATATATCGATGTACTTTTCATAGTGATTCCATGGATATTCACTAATGGTGATGACGTTCAACGCAATGCCATTAACGAAACACATCAAGCCTTCCAGGAATATGATCACTGCCGAAAGATCAGCTGACTTCATCAGGTCTTGCATTAGCGGCCCCACAACAATCAGCATTTCTTCCGCGATATTGGCATGATTGATAAAGAAGCCATCAGAGGATGAAGCCCTGTCTTCATTGAGGAATACGATACGGAAGCGGTCCTGATGCTCGACCCAGTAATTCAGGTAGGTCATGCATGCCTGTTTCAGCTTGTTTTTGGCACCTTCCTGCTTTTCGACATCAGACCGGACTAGCGCAAATAGTTCCTTGAAAAAGTCGGCCCAGATGTGATGCAAAATGGCATTCCGGTTGGGAAAGTACTGATATAGCGTCATCGTCCCCATGCCTGCTTTCGCGGCAATCTTTCTCATGGAGACAGATGGGAACCCTTCCGCTATAAAAAGTGACTGGGCCGCCTGAATGATGGCGTCAACCTTCTGCTTCCGCTCATCATCGGTTTGCCTGGGCCTCCCCATTCTGCCTTCTTCGTTCATATAGATTCAGCTCAATCCGTCAATATTTCATAGCTGCCATGGTAGAGCACTGCAGATGAGTGGTCACGATGCCGACGGCCCATTTTCATAAACCTTGACGCCGCCAATCCAGGTACTTTCGACGGTGCTTGAGTGGTCGAAAGGGTTGCCGCTCAAAACAAGAAAGTCTGCAACCTTGTCAATTTCGATACCCGACTTCGGGGCTCCCGTAATGCCTTTGGGCCCGGCAACGGTATAGGCATACACGGCCTCTTCCTGACA
>DASUOS010000125.1:0-7935 GCA_036276515.1 Anaerolineales bacterium
AAATTGACATCCATCCCCGCCTCATGTAAACTCCCTTCATGGATGTAGACCTCGACCTGTACCGTCACGAGATCCGCGTTTCCACAAATCCGCTGGTCCGGCTGTCGGCGATCGATATATCGCCCGATCACCCCCAGCGGACGTTTGTTTTCATCCACGGCTTTGGGGGGCAGGCCGCCCAGTGGCACTATCAGCTGCAGAACTTTTCACTGGGGAACCGGGTCATTGCCCTGGACATGCGCGGGCATGGCCTTTCGGACGCGCCTCGCTCCGGCTATGACATGGACCAGGCAATCGCAGATATCGAGACCGCACTGACATTGCTGAAGGTCAAGGGAAAATTTGTCATAGTGGGCCATTCCTTCGGCGGCGCGTGGTCTACGGAATATGCCATCAAACATCCGGATCGTGTGGAACGATTGATCCTCATCGCCACAGCGGGAGAGTTCAAGCTGCGGCCGCTCTTCCGCTTTGCGTTGAGCCTGCCAAACTGGTTATTACGCTCCATCGGCCCGTTCACCCGCGGCTGGTTGTCCGCTCCACCGACCGTCCTCAAACAGATCTATACCCGGACCCTGTCCGAATGGGCGGGCTGGGAACGGTTCAAGTGCCTCGAAGTACCCACGCTCGTCATCCGCGGCAACCGCGATGCAGTCTTCCAGAAGCCGCTGTTTGCCAAGGTGACCGAGTCCATCCCCGGGGCCGAAGATGCGGATATCGGGGCGTCGGGTCACATGGTCATGCTGGAACGGCGGGAGGCAGTGAACCGGGCCATCGAGCGCTTCCTCGAAGACGAGGGTCATCGCTCCTGGAGAGAGACGCCCATGGAAGCTCCCAAAAAGAAACCCGGACGCGACCCCCTGCGCAAGTCGCGCCTTTGGCTGGCGCACTATGAGCCAGGGGTGCCGTATACGATCGGCATCCCCAATATTCCCATCCACCACGTGCTGCGTTCGTCGGTGCGAATGTTTCCGTCCCGGCCTGCGATCCTGTTCGAAGGGATGAGCCTCTCCTACCGCCGCCTGAACCATGAAGTCAATCGTTTTGCCAATGCCCTGCTCTCGTTGGGCCTGGGCAAGGGCGCCCGCGTGGCCCTGTTGATGCCGAACATCCCGCAGATGGTCATTGCCTTCTACGGGACGATGAAAGCCGGCATGACGGCGGTCTTTGTCCCGCCGGTCATCGAGCCGGAGGAAGTCGTGCGCCAGATCAAGGACTCCGAGTCGGTCGTGCTGGTGACTCTTACCATGTGGGCCGGGCTGGCAAAGCAGATCCAGAAGGGAGCGGGGGTACCGCATATCCTGCTCAGCGACCCGGCGGATATGCTGCCCCTGCCAAAACGGCTGATCTCGCGCTGGCGCAACCGCGCCTTCCAGTTGCCAAATGCCCTTAAGTGGCGAAGGCTTCTGGCCGGACGCAGCAACAAATCGCCTGGCCTGGAAGTTCGTCCGGAGGACCTGGCGGTGATCATGTACACCGGCGGAACGACTGCGCAGTCGAAGGGTGTGATGCTTTCGCACCGCAACCTGGTGGCCAATGCCCTGCAGACCCGCCACTGGCTCCCGGAGGTGATCGAAGGCCGGGAAAGATTCCTGTGCGTGGTGCCGTTCTTCCACAGCTACGGCCTGACCGGCGCGCTGAACGTCCCGGTCTCGATCGGTGCGGCCATGATCCTCAAACCGCAGTTCCAGATCCTGGACGTGCTGAAGACCATCCGCGCCTACCGCCCGACGATCTTCCCGGGCGTACCGGCCATGTACATGGCGATCAATAATTTCCGCGGCGTTCGTAAATACGGTGTCGGCTCGATCAAAGCCTGTATCAGCGGCTCGGCGCCTTTGCCGGTTGAGGTGCAGGAGTCGTTCGAGAAGCTGACCAAAGGCCGCCTCGTCGAGGGCTACGGCCTGACAGAAGCTTCGCCTGTCACCCACGCCAACCCGCTTTCGGAGAACCGGCGCATCGGCACCATCGGTGTCCCGCTGCCTTCCACCGAAGCCAGGATCGTCGACCTCGCTCGCCGAACAAAGGAAGTCAAGCCGGGGCAGATCGGCGAGCTGGCGGTGCGCGGCCCGCAGGTGATGATGGGGTACTGGAAAGATCCAAAGGCCACCCGGGATGTGTTGACCGAGGATGGCTGGCTCCTGACCGGCGATGTAGCCCAGGTGGATGAGGAAGGCTTCTTCCGCATCGTGGCGCGCAAGGCCGATATGTGGTACGCTTCGCGAGCCAGGCCGGCCGCTCCGGCCTTCCCGCGCGATGTGGAGGAAGTGATCTATGAGATCCCGCAGGTCAAGGAAGTGGCGGTCGTGGGCATCGCCGGGCACCCATTCGCCTTCGTGATCGCCAACGGATCGAGCGGGGAGCGGCCGACAGCCGCCGCGGTCCTTTCATACTCCAAGCGCAGACTGCCGCCGCACCTGGTGCCCCGCTTTGTAATTTTTATGGAGGATTTCCCGCGCACCTTTATCGGAAAGGTTCTGAGGCGGGAGCTGGCAAAGAGATATGAGAAGTACACAGAAAGCTGAACTCACAATTCCTACAACTGCACATTACATTCAAAGGGGGCAGGGCACACCCATCATCTTAATCCACGGCATTGCCGCCTCGCACCATGACTGGGACGAGCTGGTTCCGGTGCTCGCGGACCAGGGATACGCCTGTTACGCGCTCGACCTGCTCGGTCACGGCGAAAGCCCCAAACTGGCTTCGCGCGCCTATCAAATGGACTGGCTGTTCGAGCACTTTTTCGATTGGATGAAGTCCCTGCGCCTGACGGAGCCTGCCATCTTGATCGGACACTCCCTCGGCGGGTATCTCGCCCTGGAGTATGCGCGGCGCGTCTCGGCCTGGACCCGGGGACTCCTGCTCGTTAACCCGCTCTATTCGATATCGCAACTACCCTCCATCCTGCGCCGCACGTATCGCCGTCCGCACCTGAGCAGTTTCATCGTCGAGCGGACTCCCGGCTGGATGTTCCGCCTGATCGTGGACGTGACCAGCCTGGCGATGGGACACAGCAGCGGCGCGCTGCACTCCCTGCCGGAGCGGGTCAGGGCCCAGACCGCGTTGGATTACACTCGCACCGCGCCCGGGGTCTATAACGTGATCAACTCCCAGGTGGACCTGAACGGGAACCTGTCATCCATATCCCACCCCACCCTCGTCGTCTGGGGCGAAAAGGACCAGACCCTGGCGCCCTCTTCCTTCAGCAAGCTGGTAAACAAAATGCCCCGCGCCAGGGGACGAAGCCTGCGCGCAGGGCATGTGCCTCACCAGTCGAACGCCGACGAGTTCACTCCAATCGTTTTGGAGTTTTTGAAGGGTCTTTAATAATTACCTGTCACTGCGATGAGCGACTGTAAGGAGCGACGAAGCAATCTCCTCGCTCATACAACCTTCCATTCAACAAGAGTATATTTCAATACAGGAGATTGCTTCGCCCACTCGCTGCCGCTCGGGGCTCGCAATGACATTTATATTATCCCTTCGGTCCACCCTCGGCGAACTTCCTGGCCTGGGAGAGCAGGTTGTCTGCATTCTGGACCACCCGCTTGTTCAGCCCGAGGATCGCCTTCAGCTCTTCGGTTGACAAACGGGACATCTGGTCGAAGGTGTGGACGCCGGCGTTGTTCAGTTTCTTTTCGATCTGCGGACCCACGCCCTTGATCAGCTTCAGGTCATCACGGTGAGGGACGACCGGCTCCTCCGTATTCACCGGCGGCGCATCGACCACGGGCAGGGCGGCAGTTTCGACCTGCCGCTCGCGGAAGCGTTCGATCGCTCGTGGTGCTTCCAGGCTTTGAATGCGCTGCTTCAGCAGCGCGTTCTCATCTGCCAGCAGCCGGAGAGTATCGTTGAGAAAGATCGCATCCACGATCCAGCGCAGGAACCAGCCATAGAGCAGTCCCACCAGAAAGACTTTCAAGACTCGCATGCCATCATCCTTTCTTTCCCACGGGTGTTCAACCACCCACAAGATATTCAGTTCTCTGTACGTTTCATAACGAAAAAGTGCAGTCAATGACATACTATCACATCCTCTTCGGAAAATGTTCAAAAAACTTTAAGGTAAATCCCCCGTGCGTCCTCTTGTATTGGCTTTGCCTCTATGCTAAAATCTTATCTGTAATAGCCATATGTACGGGGATGCAGAGCACATACGCCCACAGATGGCGGCAACAAATGTTCTATAAATGGAGTAGTCAAAACAATGCGGTGCCCATACTGCCAGCATCCTGATTCCAACTCGCAGGTTCTCGATACGTCTCATGATGCCCATGGCGGCATCCGCAGGCGGCGCAAATGCCTGCACTGTGGGCAGCGTTTCAGCACCTACGAGCGTCCGATCCTGGCAACGCCCCTCATCGTCAAGCAGGATGGCACCCGTGAAGAGTTCGACCGTGAAAAATTGTCCCGCGGCATCCGCATCTCGTGTGTCAAACGGCCCGTCTCCGCTGCGGATATCGAGCGGCTGATCGGCCAGGTTGAATCACAGCTCCAGAAGCTGGGCAAGTCAGAGGTCTCATCCCGTGTTGTTGGTGATTTGGTGATTAACGGTTTAAAGGAAATGGACCAGATAGCATACATCCGCTATGCCATTGTGTATCTCGGCCTCGATGATCTGCATTCCATCCGCAACGAAATCGATCATTTGCTCGAAAGCTAATTGAAGGACAGCCACCCGTCCCAAAGGCCGGAGTGTCGCTGTCTTTTTTTGATTGGTACATCGCGTTGAGCTGAGCTGAAGGCCCAGTCGAAGCGACGGCAGGATGAAACAGTTCCTTTCATCCAGGTCTCTTTCGAAAAACAGCCTTCCCTCCGCTCAGGATAAAAAACCGTTTGAGGAGAGTGTGTTATGGCAAGTAAAGTCGTCGTCCCATCCGAGCAGGTCAAGAATGGCCTGCTCCCCACACCGCCGATGCCCAAAGGGCTGCCCGAGGCCAATCTAACGGACAACGCCCGCAAGGTGTTGATGAAGCGCTACGTCCGCCGCGGCGATGATGGCCAGCCTGCCGAGACGGTGGATGAGATGTTCTGGCGCGTCGCCTACCACGTGGCTCGTGTCGAGGAGCAGTGGAAGGAGGATGTGCACAAGCGCACGGTCGAGTACTACCAGTTACTGTCCAGCAAGAAATTCTTCCCCAATTCCCCCACGTTTACCGGTGCCGGGACCCCGCTCGGACAGCTGGCTGCCTGTTTCGTCCTGCCGATTACCGACGATATGGGACGCGACAGCGCCGGCATCTTCCAGACCCTGCGCGACGCGGCCCTCATCCAGCAGACGGGCGGCGGCAACGGCTTCTCCTTCTCACGCCTGCGTCCGACTGGTTCTATGGTTAAGTCCTCGGCTGGAAAAGCTACTGGACCAGTTGGCTTCCTGAGGGTATATGATCATGCCTTTGGGGAGGTGGCCCAGGGCGGGAGTCGCAGGGGCGCTAATATGGCTGTATTGCGCGTCGATCATCCTGATGTTGAGGACTTCATTTCTTCAAAAACCAATGAAAACCATATTACGAATTTCAATATTTCTGTAGGAATTACGGACGCTTTTATGCGTGCCGTTAAAGATGATAAAGAATGGGAACTGCGGTTTCCTGACATTAATTCTAAAGAATATCGCACTGCAAGCGGAACACTTGAACAATTGGAAGCCGCTGGAGTACCAATGCAAGTGTACAAGAAGATTCGTGCGCGCGACCTCTTTGGTAAGATTGTCAAGCAAGCCCACCATAATGGGGAGCCTGGTGTATTATTTTTGGATGTAGCGAATCGTTCAAACCCCGTTCCTCACTTATATCAACTTGAATCTACAAATCCGTGTGGCGAGCAATTTTTAGGAAGTTACGAGAACTGCTGTCTCGGCTCGGTCAACCTGAACGAGCACTGCGGACCCGACGGCACGGTGGATTGGGAGTTGCTGCGCCAGTCGGTGGTGACGGCCACCCGCTTCCTCGATGATGTGGTCGAAGCGAATGCCTATGTGCCTGCCGTGCCCCAGCTGCGTGAAGCTGCCCACCGCGCCCGCCGTATCGGCCTGGGGATCATGGGCCTGGCGGACCTGATGTACCACGTCGGCGTGCGCTATGGCTCGCAGGAGGGCCAGGAGTTCGGCGCCCAGGTGATGGAGTTCGTCCGTTTTCACGCCATGCAGACCAGCATTGAGTTAGCCGAAGCCCGCGGACCCTTCCCCGCCATCGAGGGCTCGATCTACGATATGGATAATATGACCTGGACCTCGCCGCAGAGCCTCGTCCCGTTGGTCAATGACTGGGGCCGGCCCGAGGTTGAGTGGGATACGATCGTCAATGGGATCAAAAAGCACGGCATCCGCAACGCGGCACAGACCACCGTCGCACCGACCGGGACGATCGCCACGGTCGCCGGCTGTGAAGGCTACGGCTGCGAGCCGGTCTTTGCCCTGGCCTACATCCGCCACGTAAACGACAATGGTAAGGATCTCAAGCTGACCTACGCCAGCCTACGCTTCGACGAGGCCCTCAAGAAGCTCGGACTCGGCGAGGAGAAGCGCCAGGAGATCGTCGAGCAGGTCATGAAGGAAGGCACCTGCCAGCACATCGGCGACATCCCCCAGGCGGTGCGCGATACCTTCGTGGTCTCCGGCGATATCACGGCCGAGGAGCACGTCCGCATGCAGGCGGCGCTGCAGGCCTTTGTCGATAACTCGCTATCCAAGACTGTCAACTTCCCTGAGAACGCCACCGAGCAGGACGTGGCCACGGCCTACATGCTGGCCTGGGAGCTGGGCTGCAAGGGCATCACCGTCTACGTCACCGGCTCACGCGATAAGGTGGTGCTTGAGACGAAGGCAACCGCAGAGAAGAAAGAGACCCCGGCTGCACCGTCGCTCAGCGCGAGCAAACCCGAATTGGCCCCCACCTTCTCTGCCGACCCGAAGAAACCCCGCCCACGCGCCCTGACCGGCAGGACCTTCAGCGTCGAGACCCCCGTCGGCAAGGCCTTTATCACCATCAACGAGAACGGCGGTGAGCAGCCGTTCGAGGCCTTCATCAACACCGCCAAGGCCGGCTCCGAGACCGCCGCGGTCTCCGAAGCGATCGGACGTTTGATCTCCTACATCCTGCGCATGTCGTCGCCCACCAGGCAGACCGACCGCCTGCGCGAGATCGTCCGCCAGCTCAGCGGCATCGGCGGCGGGCGCTCGCTCGGCCTGGGACCCAACCGGGTGCGCTCCCTGCCGGATGGCATCGGCCAGGTGCTCGATATGTACCTGCGCGAGAAGGCCGGCGCCCTGCCTGTTATGGAGGAGAAGAAGAACGGCAACACCCATACGAGTACAGACAGCGGCGCGGTAGGTCACAAGATCGAGGAAGAAGCCGAAGTGACCTTCCAGCCCATGCGGATCGGCGATCTGTGCCCCGAGTGCGGCGAGGCGGCCGTGGTCAACGAAGAGGGCTGCCGCAAGTGCTATGCCTGCGGGTTTAGCGAGTGCTGAGAGATCGAAAATGGAAAATTAAGCGGACGGGTTATCTCGTCCGCTTTTTTGTATTCTGGGACATCGTGTGTTCTACTTCGTGGATTCAGCGCTAATCTCACGCCGTTATTCTTTGCTTTCCCCAGGTGCTGCTATTTTTTCGCCAACAGATCCCTGCCCTGGAAATAATCGGATATTGCAAGGTTGCGAGGCGTCATTCTAACTTCCTTTGCCTGGCGTTCGTAGTGGGCCAGATCTCCGGGTTTCCTGGTACTTTTGATATACCCCGTCCGACACTGCACCGCCTGTGGGACGCTGAGCGTTTTTGTGTCGTCCAATTTTAAAAGACGGCTGACGTTCCAGGTGGATCGAGGGCTAATTGTCTGCTACGTGTAGCTTTGTTGCATAAGACTGACAGTGTTTATCTACCTAAGTTTCGCCCAAAGAAACGGCAACATGGTCGTGGGCGAGTAAGGGAGCCA
>DASUOS010000126.1:0-3751 GCA_036276515.1 Anaerolineales bacterium
TGCTATATGAAATTCATGTGAAAGAGGAACGAATGGAGAGGATTGTCATTACTGGAATGGGGACAGTGAACCCGCTCGGGTTGACTGTGGAGGAAAGCTGGAGAAACGCTGTGAATGGCGTGTCGGGCGTGGGACCGATCACCCTGTTCGACTCGTCGCCGTTGAATGTCCATT
Source organism: Anaerolineales bacterium (assembly GCA_036276515.1). Lineage (GTDB taxonomy): Bacteria > Chloroflexota > Anaerolineae > Anaerolineales > Villigracilaceae > Defluviilinea. The sequence continues at coordinate 175 of DASUOS010000126.1, forward strand.
TTGCGGCAGAGGTGAAAAACTTCCAGCCTGAGAATTACATGGACCCGAAGGAGGCTCGGCGACGCGACCGCTTCGAGCAGACGGGGGTTGCCGCGGCCAAGGATGCGCTGATGAACTCAGGGCTGGTGATCACCGAAGCCAATTCCGGCCGGATCGGGGTACTGGTTTCCTCGGCCATTGGCGGGATCAAATCTCTGCAGGATGCGGTCATTACCAACCATACAGAGGGACCGCGGCGTGTAAGTCCGTTCCTGATCCCGATGCTGATGCCGAACGGCGCCTCGGGCATGATCGCGATCGACTTTCAGATCAAGGGACCCTGTTTTTCGGTCGCTTCTGCCTGCGCTTCGGGGTCGGACGGGATCGGCACCGCCTGGCTGATGCTCAAGGCAGGGATGATCGACGCGGCGCTGGCGGGTGCGTCCGAAATGACGATCTGCAGCACAGGCGTGGCCGCCTTCGACCGTGTCGGGGCGATGTCCCGCCGAAATGATAATTACTCGATGGCGCCCCAGCCATTCGACAAAAATCGCGACGGTCTGGTCATGGGTGAGGGCGCGGCCGTCCTGGTGCTCGAAACCGAAACCCACGCGAAGAAACGAGGGGCCACTATCCTGGCCGAGCTGGCAGGCTACGGCGCGACCGCCGATGCCTTTCACGTGACCGCGCCGCATGAGACCGGTGCAGGAGGCGCAGCAGCCATGCGTATGGCACTCGACTCGGCCGGCGCGAATGTGGATGAGCTCGGTTACATCAATGCCCATGGGACCGGCACGTCGTTGAACGACCAGTCTGAGACGCGGGCAATCAAGGCTGCGTTTGGCGAGAAAGCCTACCAGATCCCGGTTTCCTCCACCAAATCCATGACCGGCCATATGATGGGCGCGACCGGCGCTCTGGAAGCGATCTTTTGCGTGCAGGCGGTGCGCGAGGGCCTCCTGCCGCCGACCATCCATTACGAGACCCCCGATCCCGAGTGTGACCTGGACTACATCCCGAACCAGGCCCGCGAAAAAAATGTGGACCTTGCCATCAGCAATGCCTTCGGCTTTGGTGGTCACAATGCCGTGCTGGCAATCCGAAGATACAACTAGATTTTTAGTACCAGCGACACAAAGCCGATGCGTAGTTGCCCTCCATGATCCTGTGTCACACTTCTTTAATTTGGCTTGTGAAATGAGAAAATGCGTGCTATAATCCGCCGTCGCGCTAAAACCGATACATACATTACGTAAGGATGAAAGACAATGGCAGATGTGATCAAGGCTCTCGAAGCCAAACCGAATGAAAAAATCCCCCAGCTCGCTCCCGGTGATACCGTCAGCGTGCATGTCAAGATCAAAGAAGGCGAACGCGAACGCATCCAGGAGTTCAAGGGAATTGTGATCCGGATGCGCAAGGGCGGTAACGATGCCAATATCACCGTCCGCCGGATGGCATCCAATGGCATCGGCGTGGAACGCACGTTCCTGCTCCGCTCCCCGCGCCTGGATAAAGTGGTTGTCGAGCGCCACAGCCAGATTCGCCGTGCCCAGCTGTACTTCATGCGCGGCCGCACCGGCAAATCTGCCCGCCTCAAGCAGAAATTCGACTGAATTGTGATATCCAGGCCCTAAGGGTTTCCAAACCCCTTAGGGCCTTTTTTTGTTATACAATTAAGAAATGAAACCCCTGATCGGCATCACAACAAATCAATCGACAAACAGCTATGGCCAGCCGACCATTATGCTGATGCAGTCGTACGTCAATGCGGTGATGCAGGCGGGCGGAGTGCCGGTGTTGATTCCCTCCCTGATTGCTGAAGATGGATGGGATACAGCCTATTCCCGACTGGATGGGATCCTTTTTTCAGGCGGCGGGGATATCTCTCTCGACTTCTTCCGCGGTGACCCGCATCCCCGTATCGACGATGTGGATCCGCAGCGGGACTCTGTTGAGCTGAAGTTCGTCCAGGCGGCCTCCTCGGATGGCAAGCCCTTTCTCGGTATCTGCCGCGGCTGCCAGGTGGTCAACGTCGCCCTGGGTGGGACCCTGTACACTCACATCCCGGACCAGCTTCCCAATGCGCTCGATCACGATTACCCCGGCAACCGGCGGACCATCCTCGTCCATGAAGTGAAGATCGAAGAGGGGACGCGTCTTGCCGATATCTATGGTGAGCCGATTATCAAAGTGAACAGTCTGCATCACCAGGGCCTCAAGGATATCGCGCCTGCACTTCGAGTAACCGGTCATTCGCCCGACGGCCTCGTCGAGGCTGTGGAACTGCCTGACCACCCCTTTGGCATCGCCGTCCAATGGCACCCTGAGTGGCTGACAGACCAGGAAACAACCAGGAACCTGTTCAGGAAATTTGTGGAAGCAGCGGGGAATTAGTCTTTCCATGTCAACCACGACTACCCCCATCGGTATTTTCGACTCCGGCGTTGGCGGGCTTTCCGTTCTGCGGGCGATACGCGCTCAGATGCCGGAAGAGTCGGTTATCTACTTTGGCGACCAGGGTCATATCCCCTATGGTCCGAGGCCGATGGAGCAGATCCGGGACTTCTCAGAAGCGATTACAAATTTCCTGCTTGGGCAGGCCGCGAAAATTATCGTTGTAGCTTGCAATACTGCTTCGGCAGCAGCACTGAAGTATCTGCGGGAAGAATTTCCTGGCACACCTTTCGTGGGCATGGAACCGGCGGTCAAGCCGGCGGCGGAGCACACTCAGACAGGTAAAGTGGGGGTCCTTGCCACGCCGGCAACCTTCCAGGGCGAGCTGTATGCGTCGGTGGTGGAACGGTTTGCGAACGGGGTTGAGCTCTTCCAAAATACATGTTCGGGTCTTGTGCAGGAGATCGAGCAGGGGAACCTGAAGGGAGATGAAACCAGACGAATCCTTGAAGAGGCGCTACAGCCCATGATCGAGAAGAATATCGATACGGTTGTGTTGGGATGTACCCACTATCCGTTTGTCATCCCCTTGATCCAGGAAATTGTGGGAGAGAATGTCCGGGTGATCGACCCCGCTCCCGCAGTTGCGCGTCAGGTCCGGCGTGTGCTCGAAGCGAAGGGATTGGAGAATGAGTCCGGTCAGGCAGGTGGAATGAAATTGTTTACGTCGGGGGATGTGGAAGAACTCAATTCTCTACTTCCAATGCTGCTGGGTGAATCAGGACAAATCGATAAAGTCATCTGGCCGGATGACCAACATGTCGAAATGGCCACAGAAATACGGAGACATGGAGCTTAACTCCCGGTCTCTCTGTGGCGGACCAATACCTATAGTGCCCAGGCCAGCATCATGCCGAAGATGGCAATCAGAATCCCCAAATGCAGAAATAGATTGCTCCCTGTCACCCAGTTGAGTCCAAACAGGAACGGCAGGAAAAAATTGATTACGATCAGCACCATCCCGATTATGGGCAACAGGCCCTTGCGGTGGGCAAAATATTCCGATGCCCGATCGACAAGCCTGGACAGCCATCTCATAATTCATCCTCTTCTTCTTCAGGCTCAGGCTCTCTATGATTGGGGGAGACCTGCCAATCGCTGAACTGGGCGACCAGCCGCCCCGGGATGCGGCCCTGCATGA
>DASUOS010000127.1:0-2785 GCA_036276515.1 Anaerolineales bacterium
GCCACCAGCGATGCCAGCCTCCAGGCGGCGAGTGAAAGGTAGAAGAAAGTGCTGATAGTCATGAGTTTTTCCTTAGAATGGTTAACGACATAGATGTGCAAGTTATTCTGCTGTTTCGATGGATGTCAAGAATTCCTATACTTATGTAGGGACTTTCCCGACGCTCTTCGTAAGAGTTGAAGGAAGGTAAAATTATTGTGAGAAAATCGAGGCGATTATTTCTGCATCATTCCACTCAAGGACAAATACATGACGCCACCCATTAAAACCGAGCGTTCCCGTATCAAGCGCCTCCCGAAACGCGGGCACTATGATCGTGAGACCATTTATCGCATCCTGGATGAAGCCCTGATCTGCCACGTCGGAATCGTCGAGCACGGACAGCCGTTCGTCATCCCGATCAACTTTGCCCGGACCGGCGATACCATTGTGCTTCACGGAGCGAAAACCAGCCGCCTGCTTAAAACCATTGAAGCCGGGAATCCGGTCTGTGTCGAGGCAACGATCGTAGATGGGCTGGTGCTGGCGCGATCGGTGTTTCACCACTCCGTGAATTACCGGTCTGTGGTCCTGTTCGGCACAGGTCGTATTGTCGAAGACGATCTGGAAAAAATGGCAGCCCTGGAAGCGATCACTGAACACCTGCTTCCAGGCCGCTGGAGGGAAGCGCGTCTTCCCAACCGCAGGGAGATGAATGCCACGCTCGTGGTTTCGATCAAGATCGATGAGGCATCGGCCAAGGTCCGGATGGGACCTCCGATCGACGATGAGGAAGATTATGATCTCCCGGTCTGGGCCGGAGTTCTGCCGCTAAGCGAAGCGCCCCTGCCCCCCATCCGTGACGAAATGCAATCGAAGGAAGTTGCCCTGCCCCCGTACATTGCTGACTACTCGAGAAACCGCAGGTAGATCAATTCAGTACGATGCCCTGGCCTGTCACCTGCAATCGATATTTACAGCTCGAGCATTCGAGAGCACCTGACCCTGCGGTCCACTGGATTTCTCCACAGGAGGAACATCGAAGCACATCGGTCAATACCCTGAAGCCAGCTGGAGACGACCTGCCGCGTTTCCTGGCCAGGACCCTGTCGAAGAGTTTCCACCACTTTGTGACCTGGACATTCTCGAATCCGCTCGCACCAAGCATGGAGATAAGCTGCGCTTCACTTTTGACCTTGGCTTTGCGCCCCGACTCTTCGGTGCCGCGGGACGTGAGCAGGACTCCTCCCGGGCGCAATAGCCGGGAGATTTCCTTCAGCGCTGCCTGGGCATCCGGAAGCAATTCCAGCACTTCGAGGCAGCAGACAGCATCGAAGCGCTCGTCAGGAAATGGCAATGGTAAGGATCGGTGGCGGAGGAATTCCACACGTCCAGAGAAGCCCCTCAGCTTGGCAGCCGCCTGCTCCAGCATGCCTTGAGACAGGTCTACGGCGATGATCCGTCCTTTGAATTCGGGACGGGTCAGGAGGGCATAAGAAAGGCGTCCCGTGCCGGTCGCAAAGTCCAGGACGAAAGGCTCTTCCACATCCGCTAATCGTTCGAGAAGAGGCTCGGCCAGCATTTCATTGTCACGCAGCTGGCTCTCGCGTTTACCCGCATCGTATTTCCGAGACCAGCGGTCATACAACCAGGACTGTACCCGTGGACCCAGGTGGGCGCCTTCATAAAAATAGATCTCCCGGTCCAGCAGGAAACCGATCACAAGGAGAACGATGACTCCAATCACCCAGCTCATAGTACCTCGCTATACGATCTTCTTAGAACATGGAACGTACCAGCAGACCCATCAAGCCTGCGGCAAGGACAATAACCGCTATGGATGCTTTTGCCTTCCATCGATAAACGGCGACCAGTGACAGGAGAAAAATAATGGCAGCCGGAACATCCGGCAAGGCAACGAACAAAAGCTGCAGCGCGGTCGCCGCGATCAGTCCCACCACGCCGGCGGTCACCCCATCCAGAAAGGCGTGCAAGCGTTTATCCTCGACCATGCGCTCAAAAAACGAATGGCCGATCAGTGTGAATAGAAACGCTGGCAGGAAGACACCCAGGGTGATCATCACCGCCCCGGGCAACCCATTCCCGAGATAACCAACGAAAGTGGAAAAGATGATCAACGGTGCTGGCAGAATACTCGATAATGCCAGTCCATCCAGGAACTGCTGGTCCGTCATCCAGGCGCCGAGAACAACTGCATCCTGCTGCAGGAATGGGATGGCCGTGTAGGCGCCGCCAAATGTCAGCAAACCGGTGCGCAGGCCGTAGCCAAACAATTCGAGAGGGGTTGGCTGTCCGGCTGCCAGAGCAATGCCGATGCCAGTCACCGGCAGCAGGACCAGATTCAAGGCGCTCGCATTCACCTGTCTGCGTGCAACGGCGTAGATCAATCCCCCGGCGGTGAGGGCCAGGATAAAGTTGATGTTCAAGAATTTGGCCAGCGCGCTCAAGATGGCGATCCCCCACAGCCAGCCATCCTGCAGGGCATGCTCACCGATGCGATGGACTGCACGCACGATCAGGGCACCGATCGAAGCCTGAAAGCCGTAGAAGACGGCAGCAAAGACCGGTGAGGCGATGCCATAGGTCACATAGAACCATGACAGGGCAAGCATTAGCACAAAGCCCGGCAGCATAAATCCAAGCCCGGCCAGAACGGCGCCCAGCCGCCCGCCGGCCATCATCCCAAAATAAACACACAGCTCATGGGCTTCAGGCCCCGGCAGTACCTGGTACACGGCAAGAACGCGGTTGAAGCGTTCATTCGTGACCCAGCGTTCGTCGTCAA
>DASUOS010000128.1:0-2685 GCA_036276515.1 Anaerolineales bacterium
GCCATCCCTTTTCCGTAAACAGATCTTCCTTCCACAGGACCACGGTTCCTGGGTGTTCATCTTCAGTCCGCTGCTGATCGGTCTTTTTGCAGGAGGGCGATTCACAACTGCCTCGCTCTTCCTTGTAATTGCGGCGATCGCGGCCTTCCTCATCCGCCAGCCGATCACGATCGCGGTCAAAGCCTGGACGGGGCGCCGCGCCCGGGCTGACCTGCCCGCAGCACGCTTCTGGACCGCGATCTACGGGTTGATCCTCCTCCTGGCTCTGATAGGCCTGATCTTGTCGAGTTATGTGTACGTTCTTTTTCTTGCGGTTCCAGGTGTCCCGGTCTTTGCCTGGCACCTGTGGCTGGTCAGCAAACGCGAAGAGCGCCGGCAGGTCAATGTCGAGATCATCGCCACGGGAGTCCTGGCACTCGCCGCGCCTGCCGCCTACTGGGTTGGAACTGGACAATACGATCCGATGGGCTGGTGGCTGTGGGTCCTGACCTGGCTCCAGAGCGCGGCGAGCATCGTCAACGCCTATCTGCGGCTCGAACAACGGAGCATGGACCAGGTCCCCGGGCGCAGCGAGCTGTGGAAGATGGGATCGCGTGCATTCGCCTACACTACGTTCAATCTCATTTTTTCATTCGCGTTGGGAGTATCATCCATTCTAACGACTTTTATCTTCCTCCCCTACCTGATCCAGTGGGCTGAGACAGTCTGGGGCATCTTTCGGCCGGCCATCAAGTGGAGGCCCACCCGCATCGGTATCCGCCAGTTGATCGTCAGCACACTCTGGACGGTTGTATTCATCATCATTTGGAGGCTCCAGTGGACGAGTTGAAATGGGAATTGCTTGCAGAAGTGCAGGGAAGGCTCGAAGCCGAGTTCCTCAAGAGTTATATCGAAGCCCAGGGGATCGAGGTCGAGCTTTTCCAGGAATCGGTAGGGCATCACATCTATCCGGTCACCGTCAATGGATTGGGACGCGTACAAATGTTCGTTCCCAGGGAACAGGCACAGGAGGCACGCAGGCTCCTGCAAGACTACAACAATGCAAAAGAATGATGCAGGTCATTGATCCAGCATGCCGAATCCATCACAGCAAGCATCCAGTCATGAAAGACCAGGCTTCATCTCCCGGCTCCTGCCATTCCTGGTAATCCTTATCCTTTTGCTGATGGGAACCGCCATGGCTACGCCAGGTGTACAGGCCTCGCCTTCGACCCAGGAAACAGCAGGTCCACCTCTCCAGCCCACTCCAACATTCGACGTGCAGCGTCTTGCCAGGCCGATGATCGACACCGGGTATGCCCAGCAGCTGCACAAAGGATCGGTCATTTACTGGGGCGTGTGCATGGCCTGCCACGGCGACCGGGGACAGGGATTGACCGGAGAATGGCGCGATGCCTACGGGGAGCAGGACCGAAACTGCTGGCAGAGAGGCTGCCACGGGCCGGACCATCCTGACAACGGCTTTCTCATCCCGAAGGACATGATCATCCCGGCAGTTGCCGGCCCCGGCCGGTTGACCCGTTTCAAGAATGCCCAGGAATTACACGACTTCATCTTCGCCAGCATGCCCTGGTGGGACCCTGGCCAGCTGTCGGACGAAGAGGCCTGGCAGACAACTGCTTATGTCCTCAAGCTCCAGAAGGTCATGCCGCTCGATTTTGTGCTCAGTGACAGCAACGGGTCAGCTATCCCGACGCAGCATGCCGTGCCCCAGCCGCGCGACGAACGCCCGGCTGTGCTTACCTTGATCGGGCTCTTATCTCTTACGGCTGTAGGACTACTCGTACAGGATCTTTGGAAAAAGAAGCCTGAGCTCTTTGAGAAACCCAACTTCTTTCACCATCTACATCCACCGACCATCCCGGCCCTGCAAGCCCGGCTGCGTTACACACTGGGCGCGGGCGGGCTGGCCGTCTTCCTCTGCCTGATCCTGCTGGTGACGGGTATCCTGGAGATGTTCTATTACATTCCAGTGCCTGAGCATGCAGCGGCGTCGGTCGAGACCATCACCTCGCTGGTACCGTTCGGCGCTCTGGTCCGCAACCTGCATTTCTGGTCGGCGCAGGGTCTGCTGATCGTCATTACGATCCATCTGCTGCGCGTCGTCCTCACCGGGGCATACGCCGGACACCGCAGGCTGAATTATCTGATCGGCCTGGGGATGCTCGTGCTGGTCATCCTGCTGGATTTCACCGGCTACGTCCTGCGCTGGGACGAGGGTATCCGCTGGGCTTTGGTTGTTGGCACGAACCTGCTCAAGTCGATCCCGTGGATCGGTCACTCCCTGTACCAGCTGGTCGTCGGCGGGCCGGAGCCGGGTCTGTCATCCGTGGAGCGTTTCTATACCTGGCACATCTTTGTCCTCACGCTGGCGATGATCATCCTGGGCGCCTGGCATATCTTCCGCGTCCGGCGGGATGGAGGCATCGCTGTCCCCCCTCCAGCCCAGCGCACAGACCCGGCTCGCATCTCCCGCTTTGAACTGGTCCGGCGGGAGGTACTGCTCATGGTGATGGCGGGAGCGATTCTGCTCACCATCTCATTCCTCTTCTCGGCGCCGATCGAGCGCCCGATAACACAGGCCGCAGTCGATATCGAAAACGCCCGGGCGCCCTGGTTCTTCCTGTGGGTCCAGCAGCTGCTCAAGGTTGGAGATCCATTTCTATGGGGTGTTGCCATCCCCGT
>DASUOS010000129.1:0-15740 GCA_036276515.1 Anaerolineales bacterium
CCTGCACCCCGAAGTGCTGCGCATGATGGGCCGTCTCAAGTTCCGCACATCCTATGGACAGAACCAGCTGGCCCACGCCGTGGAAGTCTCGAAGCTGGCCGGCATCCTGGCCGCCGAGATCGGCGCCAACGTGGAGATCGCAAAGCAGGGCGGCTTCCTGCACGATATCGGCAAGGCCATGGACCACAACCAGGAAGGCACACATGCCAAGCTGGGTGCGGAATTCTGCCGGCGCTATGGCGTCAATTCCGTGGTCGTGAACGCGATCGAATCCCACCACCATGAAGTGGACCAGCTCACCGTGGAAGCGGTCATCGCCGAAGCTGCGGATGCGATCTCGGGCGCCCGCCCCGGTGCCCGCCGCGAGGACCTCGAAGCCTACATCAAGCGCATCCGCACGCTCGAGGAAATGTCCATGTCCTTCGAGGGCGTCCAGCAGGCGTTCGCCATCCAGGCCGGACGTGAGGTGCGCATCATCGTCAAGCCCGAAGCGATCGACGATCTGGCCTCAGCCCGGCTGGCGCGCGATGTGGCCAAGAAGATCGAAGAGACCATGCAATACCCCGGCCAGATCCGGGTCACGGTCATCCGCGAAACCCGCGCGACCGAGATCGCCAAGTAACAGACAATGCAAAGGGATGTGATGAAAATCGCATCCCTTTTTGTTTACAAAAATGAAATATTCCTACCTCACTCACCTCGAATGTTCCAAATGCGGGCGCAGCTACTCCCCCGCCGAAATTCAAACCTTCTGCCAGGACTGCACAGCCACGCTCCTGCCGCGCTACGACCTGAATGCCGTTCGCCAGCACGTGGATCGCGATAAGGTCTCGCGCCGCGCCAGAGGGATGTGGCGCTGGCACGAGCTCCTGCCTGTTGTAAAGGAAGAGAACATTGTCTCTCTCGGGGAAGGTGATGCGCCTCTGCTCTCTGTTTCGCACCTGGGCCGGGAGCTGGGACTTTCGAATCTATATGTTAAGGATGAAAGCAACAACCCGACCGGTTCCTTCAAAGCGCGCGGACTGGCTGCAGCGGTCTCGAAAGCGAAAGAGCTGGGCGTGGAGAAGGTCATTATTCCAACCGCGGGCAACGCCGGCGGCGCAATGGCGGCCTACGCGGCGCGCGCCGGGCTCAGGGCCTTCGTCGTCATGCCAAAAGATACACCGTATGCCAACCTGGTAGAGAGCCGCTTTGTGGGCGCGGGCGTGGAGCTTGTGGACGGCCTGATCAGCGACGCGGCCAAACTGGCGGGAGAAAAAGCGCGCAGGGAAGGCTGGTTCGATGTGTCGACATTCAAGGAGCCATACCGCCTCGAGGGCAAAAAAGTGATGGGCTACGAGCTGGCCGAAGCCTTCGATTGGGAGCTTCCGGATGTGATCCTGTATCCTACGGGCGGCGGAACCGGCCTGGTCGGGATGTGGAAGGCCTTCGCCGAGCTCGAAGCGCTGGGCTGGCTCAGGGACATAAAACGCCCGCGCATGGTCTCGGTCCAGGCCGAGGGCTGCGCCCCGGTCGTGCGCGCCTTCGAGCAGGGCGCGCAGGTATGCGAGTTCTGGAACGATGCCCACACGATCGCCTCCGGCCTGCGCGTGCCGAAAAGCTTTGCCGATCATCTGATCCTGCAGGGTGTGTACGAAAGTCAGGGCACAGCCGTCGCTGTCAGTGACGAGGCGCTTCTGGAGGCACAAAAGCATCTGGCGCGCAGCGAGGGCATTTTCGCCGCTCCAGAGGGTGCAGCCACACTCGCCGCCCTGCGCCAGCTTCTTGAGCGAAACTGGATCCAGGCAGATGAACGGATCGTGCTGTTCAATACCGGCTCCGGGTTGAAGTATCTGGATCCTTCGCTAGGCGCAGTCTAACCGGCGCTTGGATACCCGGTATCTCCCTTTAGTAACAATCCTACCCCTCATTCGTTAATCCAATTGACTTAGTCTGTCCCAACAGGCCAGGTCAATTTCCATCTGATTTCCTTAGGCAATAAGAAAGGAGCGTTTTGATTATGAATAGGGATGTACTTGAAGGTCAATGGAAGCAGTTGAAGGGGCGCGTCAAGCAGCAGTGGGGCCGCCTGACAGACGATGAACTGGATCAAATGAGCGGCCGCTATGACGAACTGGCCGGCTTGATCCAGGAACGCTACGGCTACAGCCGCGATGAAGCAGTTAACGAGCTCGATATGTGGCTGAACAATCTCGATACGACAGATACCCGTCGCGATATGTAAGCGACCACCCTGGATGAGCGATGTGAAAGCATCGCTCATCCTTTGCTTTTAATCCCCACTTTGTCTGCAATTTTTTCCATAGTATTCATTCGCCTTCGTCGTATAAACTTACAACAGGAGGGACCGGTGGCCCGGCAACTCTGTGTTTCGTTCACGAAAGGAGTTCGAAATGACAATTCTTGATTTCCTGATCCTGCTGCTGGTCGCCGCTGTCTGTGGCGCTGTCGGCCAGGCGCTTGCGGGGTATTCTGTGGGCGGCTGTATTACGTCCACACTGGTCGGATTCGTGGGCGCTGTGATCGGCACCTGGATCGCTGGCGCGCTCGGCCTGCCGGAGGTTTTTGCCATCAATGTCGGCGGGCGGGCTTTCCCCATCGTCTGGTCTGTGATCGGGTCGGCGCTGTTTGTCGCCGTCCTTGCCCTGCTGACCCGCGGCCGGGTGACCATGTAATTTCGAATGTGACGTTTTACAGAGACAACCAGTGCAGGTTGTCTCTTTTCTTTTTAACCCGAGGAATGGTAATATAGACAAATCAAATCGCCATGGAGAAGACAATGAAGCGCCTGCCATTCGTCCTGATCCTGCTGTCTCTGCTGCTTGCCGGATGTGGCTCTGCGATCCCCTCCGCGCCTGAGACGTCCACCGCCACCGCGACCTTGTCCCCGACTGAAACCTCGTCCCCCACCCCTGAAATCCTGCTGACATCCACGCCCAGCCCCTCTCCGGTTCCGGGCATGCTGTACGTAGACCCATCCACGTCTCTGGGTCCGATCAGCCCGCTTGTCTACGGCTCCAACTATGGACCCTGGCTGGTCGTCTCAGCGGGAATGCTCGACGCAGCCTATGAGTCGGGTGTGACGATCCTGCGCTTCCCCGGTGGCTCGTGGGGCGATAATAATAATGTGACCCCACTTCAGATCGATCAGATCATGGACTTTGCGGGAAAACTGGGAGCACAGGTGATGATCAGCGTCCGCTATGTGGATGGCACACCCGAACAGGCGGCGGAGCTGGTGCGCTATACCAACCTCGAAAAGAAATATAACGTTCTGTATTGGAGCATTGGCAACGAACCCACGCTGTACGATGGCGTCTACAAGAATAAAAATGAAGAATTCGATGTGAATCGCTTCAACCGCGAATGGCGGGCGATCGCCGAAGCGATGAAAGCCGTGGATCCATCCATCAAGCTGGTCGGGCCGGAGGTCAACCAGTTCAGTTACGATCTTGCACCGGGGGCCACCACCAATTTCGAACAGAAGCATGAAACCTACCTGGTGGAATTCCTCAAGGCTAACAGCGACCTGGTGGATGTGGTCTCCATCCACCGTTATCCGTTCCCGGCCACAAGGCTCTCCGGCGCACCCTCGATGGACGAGATCCGTCTCAACACCCGCGAATGGGACAAGATCATTATTCGCGCCCGCGAGCTGGTCCATGAACATACGGGACGCGACATGCCCATCGCGGTCACCGAGTTCAACTCGGCCTATGACAAATCCGTTGGGCAGGAAACAACGCCCGACTCGCACTACAACGCGATCTGGATGGCCGATGTGCTGGGCAGCCTGATCAAGAACGGCGTCTTTATGGCAAACCAGTGGTACCTCACCGCCAAAGCAGGTTATGGGGGCCTCGGCTTGGTCGGTCAGTTCGATGTATTCCCCAGTTATTACACCTACCAGATGTATAAAATGTTCGGAGATGAGCTGATCTATTCGTCCACCGATGATGAAGATCTGACTATTTACGCTGCCCGGCGCGAGGACGGCGCCCTGACAGTGATGGTGATCAACCTCTCGCTCGAAGAGAAGATCAAGGCCCTCCGGATCGGTGATGGGACCCGGGTCCAGGGGGAAGCGTGGTTGTTCGATCCTGCGCATAAAGTGGAAAATATGGGTCCGGTCGACCTATCCTACGATGCAGCCTTCCCTCCACAGTCCATAACTCTTTTCGTGATCCCCTAAAATTGGACACTTTAACTGCGATTTTAGGATTTTTTAAGAAAAGCGTTGGTTGACTTGCCTTTGGAGATGTGAAATAATGTAAACGGTTACAGTAAACGGTTACACAAGATGACCAAACGCTCTTCTTCCGTTACGATCCGTGATGTCGCCCGCGAGGCGGGTGTATCTGTGGCAACGGTCAGCCGGTTCATCAACAAGAATGCACCGGTATCAACGGAAGTCGCCGAACGGGTCCAGGATGTCATGAGTAAGATGCGTTACGTGCCGCATGCAGCGGCACGCAACCTGGCAAGCCGGAAGACCCGTGTGATCGGTTTACTGCTGAACAACCTTCATAACGACTTTTTTGTGCCCCTGCTGAATGGTGTGGAGGCCGTTGTTCGCAAAAAAGGATATAACTTGATCGTTGCCACGTATCATGCTAGCAGCCGGGATCATATGCATCCTCCCATCGGCCCACACAACACGGATGGCCTGCTGGTGTTCTCCGATGGGCTGATGGACGAAGATCTCAAGTCGCTGCACGCCAGCGGTTTTCCGATGGTCCTGGTGCACCGCACCCCGCCTCCCCACACCCCCATCCCAAGCGTGACCGTGGAGAACATCGAAGTGACGCAGAAGCTGGTGGAGCACCTCATCCAGGTCCATGGCAAGCGGCACATCCTGTTCCTGCGGGGACCGGTCAACCAGGAAGACTCGCTGCGGCGCGAAGCGGGGTACAGATCTGCCTTGCAGGCCAACGGACTTTCAGTGGATGAAAACTTAATATTGAACGGTGATTTCGAACGCGATGTCGCATATGAAGCCATGAACGAGTTTCTTGGCAACGGAAAGCGGGTCGCGTTCGATGCTGTATTTACCGGTGATGACGATGCGGCGATCGGCGTGCTTAAGTCCCTGCATGAATTTGGGATCCGCATTCCGGAGGATGTGTCGGTGACGGGTTTTGACGATCTGGGCTTCGCCCCGTTCCTCAATCCGCCCCTGACGACGGTGCGTGCGCCGACCGAGAAGGTGGGACAGATCGCCACCGAGCGCCTGTTCGGCCTGCTGGAGAACAACCCGTCCGACGAGATCATCATTCTCCCAACCGAGATCATTTTCCGCCGCTCATGTGGGTGTCAATAGTGAGCAGAACACCAGTTGCAAAGGAGGTGAGCCCTTCCACCAATACAGACCCACACCGCTTGAAAATTGTCCATCCAAAATTCTAGTTCTAGTATGAGGAGAAATCTCACCATGAAGAAACTTTTGTCCGTTTTGTCCCTGCTGATCATCGCTTCGATGTTCCTTGCGGCCTGCGGCGGCGGCGCTGCTGCCCCGACGGAAGCTCCCGCCGAAGCAACAGAAGCTCCCGCCGAAGCTACGGAAGCACCTGCAGAAGCCACCGAAGCCCCGGCTTCCTCCGGTGACAAGGTCCAGATCCGCTGGTTCGTCGGTCTCGGATCCGGCACCAATCCTGAGCAGGTCGCGATGCAGGAAGAGGTCGTTGCCGACTTCAACGCATCCCAGGATGACATCGAGCTTGTCCTTGAGATCGTTCCGTTCGACAGCGCTCGCGATACCCTCTCGACCCAGATCGCTGCTGGCGCCGGCCCCGACATTGTCGGCCCGGTAGGCTGGGGTGGCTCGAACGACTTCTTTGGCCAGTGGCTCGACATCGGTCCATACATCGAGAGCTCCGGCTTCGACACATCCATCTTCGATCCTGCTCTGCTTGAGTTCTATCAGACCGAAGAAGGCCAGGTGGGTCTGCCCTTCGCCGTGTTCCCCGGCGCCATGTACTATGTTCCCGCCATGTTCGATGAGGCCGGCCTGAACTATCCCCCGCAGGTTTACGGCGAGAAGTACGTCATGCCCGATGGCACCGAAGTCGATTGGACCTGGGACACTGTCACCGAAATTGCCAAGCTCCTGACCGTCGATGTGAACGGCCTGAACTCCACTGAGGATGGCTTTGACGCCTCTCAGATCGTCCAGGTGGGTTATTCCCCGCAGTGGCAGTCCATTCAGTCCATCGCCACCTTCTACGATGGTGCGGCGAAGATGTACTCCGGCGATGCCCCGGGCAGCTACGAGTCCACCATCCCCGATGGTTGGAAGGAAGCCTGGCGCTGGTACTACGAAGGCATGTGGGGCGAGCAGCCCTTCATCGCCACCGGCCCGCTCTCCGGCGCACCTGAGTTCGGCAACGGCAATGTGTTCAATACCGGCAAAGCCGCCATGGGCCTGACCCAGACCTGGTACACCTGCTGTCTCGCTGATTTCCGCGATGCCGGACTGGAGTTCCAGATGGGCATCCAGCCGATGGGCGCTGACGGCGAAGTGAACGGCCGAATCGATGCCGATACCTTCCGTATCTGGAAAGGCACCCCGCATCCTGAAGAGGCCTTTACCGTTCTTTCCTACCTGATCACCACCGGCGCAGACAAGCTTCTGCCGGTCTATGGCGCCATGCCCGCCGTCCCGGAAAAGACCCAGGCTTTCTTTGATGTAAAGTCGGCAGAGTATCCCTTCGTCACCGATGAAAGCTGGGACGTCTTCGTTCAGGGCCTGGCCTATCCCGATACGCCGAGCTCCGAGCAGTACCACCCGAACTCCATCGAAGCCAACGCTCGTCTGGCCACCTTCCTGGACCTGATGAACAATACACCTCCCGATCAGATGGACTTCGATGCCGAATATCAGAAATTAATCGACGATATCAACACCATCTATAACAAGTAAGAGCACGTGTATAATTTGGGCGGACCGGTTTGTACAAACCGGTCCGCCCAACTCAAGCCACTAGAGAAAGGAAAATTCCTATGTTTGAGCAGCTCTCCAATTTCCGCAGTTCTCTGCCATCCCTGAAGTCGTTTCGAAATCTTACGCCGCTGGCAAGGAGGGAATTGAAAAGTGGGACCCTGTTCATTTCTCCGTGGCTGATCGGTTTCATCGCCTTTACGCTACTCCCCCTCTTCGCAACATTATTTTTCACCTTCATCGATTTGAGTATCACCGATGGCATTTTGAGCAAGCCTAAATTTGTAGGCTTCGATAACTACGTGACGATGTGGAACGACGACACCGCCGGCGTGAACCCGAGGACCTGGTTCCGTGGCGGCACACCGGGTGCACTGTGGGTTACCCTGGCGTTCGGATTAATTGCCCTGCCGGTTGGTATTTTTGCCCCTCTCAGCCTGGCTGTTCTGATGAATAACAGGCATCTCAAGGGGACCATGCTCTTCCGCAGCCTGTTCTACATGCCTTATATCGTCCCCTTTGTGGCGGCGGTTTTCCTGTGGGGCGGCATGCTCAATCCACAGACTGGCTGGATCAACCGGTTCCTTCTGGCAATTGGCGTCGCACGAGACAGCCTGCCTCTCTGGGCGAACAGCGGCGCCGGGGAATGGGGCTGGATCTACGCCACGTATGTTTTGATGGGCATCTGGGGCATTGGCAACGCCATGCTGATCATGATCGCCGGTCTTCAGGGGGTCCCGACAGAGCTGTATGATGCGGCGACGGTCGATGGGGCCAATGGCTGGCAGACGTTCTGGAAGGTCACCTTCCCGATGATCTCGCCGGTCATTTTTTATAACCTGACACTCAGCATCGTAGGCCTCTTCCAATACTTCCTGGTCCCGCTGGTGGTCAACAACGGCACCGGGCGGCCCGGCGGCTTTACGATGTTTTACAACCTGAAAATATACAAAACCTTCTTTACCTTCCAGGATATGTCGTATGGAGCGACCCTGGCCTGGGTTTTGTTTGCGATCATCCTGGCTGTTACTGTCCTTCTGTTTAGCACAGCCAAATACTGGGTCTACTACGCTGGCGAATCCCGCTCATAATAAGGAGATAGTGACATGAAAACCACCAGCATTCAACCGAGTAAAGTAGTAACTGCTACAGCGGCGGAACAGACAAAGGCCAGGATCTCTGCGACCAAATGGCGCAATGGCATAAATTCAACCTTTATCACACTCCTGGCGTTGGCCGTACTTTTCATTTTCCTCGCTCCCTTCGCCTTTATGGTCTTTACTTCATTAAAGACCCCGGAACAGATCTCGATCGTGGGAGGACCCATCTGGCCTGCGAAACCGGCGTCCTTTGAATATAACGGCAAGAACGTGGAGATGTTCAGCGTCCCGCTGGGACAGTGCGCCGGCTTTGAGGGGGATGGCTCGACTCGTGATCTTGCCATCGTCAAGAAAGGCCGCCAGGAAAGCACCTTCGTCGACCCAGGCAACCCCGGGCGGGGTGAATTTACCTGTGCGGTGTCCTGGCGGGCCCTCGAGCGGCCCTGGCAGTTCTCCCCTACCTGGGATAATTACAAAGAGGTCTGGGATGCCATCGATTATCCGCGCCTGATGTGGAACACCACGTTCTATGCCATTATGACCGAGATCGGCGTGCTGATCTCCTGCACACTGGTTGCCTTCGGCTTTGCCCGCTTCCGCTTCCCGGGCCGCGACTTCCTGTTCATCGTATTGATCTCCACCATTTTCCTGCCTGCGGCGGTTACGATCATTCCCACCTACACCTTCTTCCAGAAGATCGGCTGGGTTGGGACCTGGCTGCCGCTCATCGTCCCGGCGTTCTTTGCCAATGCCTATGATGTGTTCCTGCTGCGGCAGTATTTCATGACCCTGCCGCGCGAGCTGGACGAGGCCGCCATGATCGACGGCGCCAGCCCGCTGCGGGTGCTGTGGTCGGTGATCATCCCGCAATCCTATCCGGCGCTGATGGCAGTGACCGTCTTCCACATTGTGTTCGCCTGGAACGATTATTTTGGCCCGCTGATCTACCTGTCGACGGCCCGCGATAAATGGCCGATCTCGATCGCCCTTTCGACATTCAACGGGATCTACGGCCAGCAGCCCCAGCTCATCCAGGCCGGTGCGCTGATGGCCCTGATCGCCCCGCTGATCCTCTTCATGCTTGCCCAGCGCTTCTTCGTCCAGGGCATCGTCATTACGGGTGTGGATAAATAATATGCTGAAAGTTGCAGTGATCGGAGGCGGCTCCACCTACACGCCTGAGCTGGTCAATGGCTTCCTGGCCCGCGTGGACCAGTTCCCCCTCGACGAGCTCTGGTTGATGGACATCGACAGGGAACGCCTCGATGTGGTTGGCGGGTTCGCCCAGCGGATGGTGGAAGCCAGGGGCGCTCCATTCAAAGTCTTCCTGACCACGGACCAGCGCCAGGCTGTGAAAGACGCATCCTATGTGACCACGCAGCTGCGCGTCGGCCAGATGGAAGCCCGTCGCCGGGATGAATATCTCGGTCTGCGGCATGGCCTGATCGGCCAGGAAACAACCGGCGTGGGCGGCATGGCCAAGGCGATGCGCACCATCCCCGTCATCCTCAAGATCGCATCCGACATGCGCGAGCTTTCTGCTCCGGGCGCGATGCTGGTCAACTTCACCAACCCGGCCGGGCTGGTCACCCAGGCGCTGAGCAAATACGCATCCGATGTCCCTGCCGTGGGCGTGTGCAACGTGCCGATCACGACCAAGATGCACATCGTCGAAAGCCTCGAAAAAGCGACCGGCAACAGGATCGACCCGGACCACACCGAGCTGAAGACCCTGGGCTTGAACCATCTCTCCTGGCACCGCGGGTTTACCGTGGAAGGTGAGGACGTCTGGCCGCAGGTCATCGAAGGATTTATCTCGGAATTAAAAAAGGAATCCGATCCCGAGTGGGATCCGCGTACGATCGAAGTCCTGCGCATGATGCCCAATTACTACCTGCAGTACTTCTACCACACCGACAAGAAGTTGAAATCGCAGGAAAAGTGGCCGCCCTCGCGCGCCGAAGAGGTGATCGAGGTCGAGAAGGACCTGCTGCGCGAATATGCCGACCCGGACCTCCGAGAGCCTCCTGCCGACCTGATGAAGCGCGGCGGCGCCTATTACTCGACGGTCGCCACGCAGCTGCTGAACGCCCATTACAACGACCTGGGCGAGACCCATGTCGTCAATACGACCAACAACGGCGCGGTCAAGGAATGGCCCGCCGACTGGGTGCTGGAGATCCCTTCCACGGTGAAAAAGAGCGGTATCACGCCTATCCCCACCGAGCCGCTGCCGGCTTCATGCTTTGGCCTGATCGCCGCGGTCAAAGCCTACGAGCTGCTCACCGTCGAAGCGGCGGTCCACGGCGACCGGGAGGCTGCCTACCAGGCCCTGCTCGTCCATCCGATCGGACCGAAAGCAGACAAGGTCCAGGCAGTGCTCGACGATCTGCTGGAAACGCACCGGGAGCACCTGCCCCAGTTTTGGAACTGACCCAAAAGGGGCGACCCACCAGGTCGCCCCTTTTTCAACGACACACTATGCCCTACTTCCTCGGCGCCGATCTTGGCGCAACCAAGACCCATACCCTCATCGTCGACGAAACGGGACGCGCCATCGGCTTTGGCGAAAGCGGACCCGGCAACCATGAGTCGGTCGGCTACGAAGGCATGTACCAGGCCATGCACCAGGGTCTGGAACAGGCTCTCCACGCGGCGGGCCTGCGCCGGGCCGATATCGCCGGAGCTGGCTTCGGCGTGGCAGGGTACGACTGGTCCTCTGAATATGGACCGACGGCTTCCGTCATCGACCGGCTGGGTTTGAGCTCGCCGTATAAATTCGTCAACGATACCGTCCCCGGCCTCGTGGCAGGCTCTGAGGAAGGCTGGGGGGTGGTGGTGGTTTCCGGTACCGGCTCGAACTGCCGCGGCTGGGATAAAGAGCACAAACGTGAGGGACGTGTCACCGGCCATGGCGTGCTGATGGGTGAAGGCGCCGGCGGCTCGGAGCTTCTCCACCGCGGCATGCAGCTCGTCGGTTATGCCTGGACCCGGCGCGGACCCCTGACCAAAATGGCGGATGCACTGATCGAGTTCGTCGGTGCGAAGGACCTTGAAGATTTGATGCGCGGCTATACCACCTACGAGTACCAGGTCGGCGCAGAAGCAGCACCCATCGTATTTCGCGTTGCCGAGGAAGGCGACCCGGTCGCCCGCGAGCTGATCCACTGGGCAGGCTGTGAGCTGGGCGAAATGGCCAACGCGGTCATCCGCCAGCTCGAGTTCGAGAACCTGGCCTTCGATGTTGTCATGACTGGCAGTATGTTCGAAGGCGGCCCCAGGCTGATCGAACCCATGCGCGCGACCATCCACAGCCTGGCGCCGGGAGCACGGCTGGTTCGCCTGCAGGTGCCGCCAGTGCTCGGCGCGGTGATCCTCGGCATGGAAGCCGCTAATGTAAGAGCCACGCCTTCCATCCGTAAGACCATGGCTAGTACGATTTCATCTGTTCGCAATGTCACCCTGAGGCAATCATGACTTCCCTGGACTTCTCCCTGATCCCGGATACAGATACTGATTACCAGGTCGTGGAACGGCTGATGGCCGAGTTCAAGCGCGAGACGGGAATCGATGTCCGCCTGAAGCGCATGGATTGGAGCAACGCCTGGGCCCAGTTGATCGGCATCGCCACCCAGGGACAAGGCGTGGACATTTCACATGTCGGCTCCACCTGGGTCAGCAGCCTGATGACCATGAATGCCCTGCGGCCGATCCCTTCGCATCTCGTCAACAAGATCGGCGGTGACCCGGCTTTTGTGCATTCCACATGGTCCAATGTTGTGGCAGAGAATGACCGAAACGTGTATGGCATTCCCCTTAGCGCCTACGTCTATATCGTGGCCTACCGCAGGGACATCCTGAAGCAGGCAGAGCTCAACCCGGTCACAGCCTTTGCCACGCCCGGTGCGCTGGAGGAGACTGTACGCTGTCTCGAAAACCTGAAAGCGACCGAGAATCCCTGGCTAATGCCGGTCGTCCCCCACCCGTTCAATGATTTCGTTCACATGGCAGCTTCGTGGATCTGGAGCTCGGGTGGCCATATCATGGATAACCGCGGCAAGCAGGTGCTCTTCAATTCGCCTGCTGCGCTGGCCGGGCTCAAATCCTTCCTGCGCATGCTGCGCCATGTTCCCGTTACCGACTATCTGGGCTCCGATGAGTGCATGCGCGCCCTCCTGGACGGCCGGGCCTCGGCGGTGATCACGGATGCACGGGCATTGAATACGGCTGTCCAGAATAAGGTTCCCGGCATCGAAAACATCGGCGCGGCGAGCCTGATGAGCATTCCCTGGTCCGGGGGTGGGAGCCTGGTCATCTGGCGGCACACGTACGGCTATCCCGACCGGCTGGAAGCCGCCTACAAATTGACAGAGTTCATGACCCGCAAGCAGACCATGATGGAGCTTGCCAACAACAGCTATACCCTCCCCTCGCGCACGGACGCGCTCGATGAGCTCTTCCCACCCGAACACGTCCTGCGCCCGGTCATGCTCCAGTTGATCTCCACAGGCCGCTCCTATCGTCCGATCGCTCTCTGGCACCGCATCGAACACCAGTTTGGCGCCGAGCTGGGGTCGGTGGCCAAACAGATCATGCAGGACCGGACTCTCGATCTGGACTCAGCGGTGGAAGAAGCGATGGATTCGCTCGCCTATCGATTGAACCTCACCCTGGGATAAGATGCGCCAATTCGTGCTACGCCTCAGCCTGCTGGCCCTTCTCCTGACCGCCTGTGCCGCCCCTGAGCCACCCACTCCTTTTACAACCGAGCCTCCCGCTCCGCAGCCCACCATGACACCTGCTCTCCCGCCCTTCCGCATTATTGCCTACGCCACCGATGGCGTGATCGAGACCCTTATCCCTTACGACCGGCTGACACACATCAACTATTCTTTCCTCACTCCCAATGCAGATGGCACGTTCAATCCCATCGTCAACGGCTGGAAGCTGAAGAAGATCGTCGAGATAGGCGATGCAAAGAACGTACAGGTACTGATCTCGGTCGGCGGCTGGGGCTGGGATGCACAGTTCGAGGAGCTGGCCGCGGACCCTGAGACGCGGGCCGCCTTCGTCCAAAACCTGACGGCTTTTGTGGAGGAGTACCAGCTTGATGGCGTAGATATGGATTGGGAATATCCCGATCCGGGTCCATCGTCCCAGCACTTTCTCGCTCTCATCACCGAACTGCGGGCTGCCATGCCGGATAAGCTCCTGACCACCGCGGTCGTGGCCTATGGCGATGAATACGGGCTGGGTGTTCCTGTTGAGGCGTTCGAGCTGTTCGACTTCGTCAACGTCATGACCTATGCCGGCAGCGATCACGGCACGATGGACCAGTTCCAAAAAGGCCTGGAGTATTGGAGTGGCCGTGGCCTGCCCAAGGAAAAGATCGTGCTGGGAGTTCCCTTCTACAGCGAGCCTGGCGGCATTTCATTTGCCAAACTGACGAAAAACGATCCGGCCGCCGCGCAGGCAGATTCGTTTGAATACATTGGCGCTGTGCAGAACTACAACGGCATCCCGACCATCCAAACGAAGACGGAGCTCGCCCTGCAGGATGCAAGCGGCATCATGTTCTGGGCGCTCGATCATGACGCACAGGGCGAGCTTTCCCTGGTCAAGGCGATCTACGAGACGGTATACAAACCCTGATCTTGCATTCACCTCATTCGGAGCTGCTGTCGGTAGAGTGGCACGGGGTGGCGGATGAAGGTTGTATCGGATCCACCCATTTGAATTTTTTTGGAGTTCCTTATGACAGATTTCACGCTTGGCGTTAACTACTGGCCGCGCCGCAAAGCCATGTACTGGTGGACCAACTTCGATGAAGGCGAAGTGTCCGATGAGTTTGCGGTGATCAGGGATATTGGGCTAAAGGTCGTCCGCCTGTTCCTGCTCTGGGATGACTTTCAGCCCGAGCCGGACTCTGTCTCGCATGCGGCAGTGGACAATCTTGTCAAAGTGGCCGATGCCGCCGAAAAGAACGGCCTTGGCCTGGATATCACCTTCTTCACCGGTCACATGAGCGGACCCAACTGGAGCCCGCGCTGGCTGGTGGGCGGTGACCTGCCTCCGGCTGCCCATCAGCAGTGGCTGCGGGAAGTCGTCAGCGCCGGGCAGAGGACCGACCGGGGCTACCGCAACATGTTCCACGACGAGATGGCAATCGGCGCGGAAACGCTTCTGTTGAAGACCGTTGTCGGCACACTCAAGGATCACCCGGCTGTCTGGTTGTGGAACCTGGGCAACGAGCCCGACCTGTTCGCCTGGCCCAACACCTCCGACGAAGGAGCGGCCTGGGTCAGGGATATGGCCGGGTTGATCAAATCCATCGATCCGAATCACCCGGTGACCATCGGTCTGCACGGCGATGGCCTGCACCGTGACAATGGCTTGCGCATCGATAAGGTTTTTGCTGAGACTGATATCGCCGTGATGCATTCCTATCCCATGTATACGCCCTGGTCGCGCAAGCCGCTCGACCCCGACTTCGTCCCGTTCACCTGCGCGCTGACGGCGGCCCTGTGTGGAAAGCCCGTTCTGATGGAGGAATTCGGCGGCTGCACGGCCCTGCCCGGCGAGAAGACCTACAACATGAGATGGACCGAGACCAACGGCCGCGAGCGTGAGCAGTTCATGGCCAGCGAGGAGGACCTGGCCGAGTTCTTGAGCCTGACCCTGCCCAAGCTGCATGACAGCGGCGCTACCGGTGCAATGGTCTGGTGCTTTGCCGACTATGCCTACGAGCTCTGGGACAGGCCGCCTTGCCAGAACCAGTGGCACGAGCGTTTCTTCGGCCTGGTCCGGCCGGATGGCTCGCTCAAGCCGCATGCCAAGGTCTTCCAGGAATTTGCGAAGACCCGGCCGCAGGTCAAGCCTATTCCGGAGTATGCAACGTTAACCGTCAACCCGGAGGAGTTTTACGCAAAGCCTCTCCCCCACCTGACCCGCTTATATAAGCAGTATGTGGAAGGCGTTGAAGCCTACGAAGGAACACGAGCCACCGACCCCATGCCTGATCTTACGGAAATAAAGAATACAAATGAAACAGCTGATCATTAATTCCGACGATTACGGGCGCACGCCCGATATCTCACGCGGCATTCGCGAAGCCCACCTGCGCGGCGTGGTGACATCCACGACCTGCATGATGAACATTCCCACCACGGCCAGCGATATTGCCATTGCCCTGCAGGAGACGCCGAACCTGGGAATGGGTGTCCACCTCGTCCTGACGATGGGCAGCCCGGTCTCCGCAGCGGAGACGGTCCGGTCGCTTGTCGACGAGAACGGGAATTTCTACAAATATGAGCCGCTGCGCAAGCGTCTCCCCGAGCTGGACATGGATGAGGTCAAGCGCGAATGGCGCGCCCAGATCGGACGGTTCATCCAGGCGGCCGGGCGCAATCCTACCCATCTGGATTCGCATCATCACTCCTCCTACTTTTCGCCCGAGCTCTTCCGCGGCATGCTGGAGCTGGCGAAGGAATACAACTGCGCCATCCGCTTCCCGTTCACGGAAGTGTCGCAGGAGATCGAAGAGACCGCCGGGCACGTCCCTGGCCTGATGCAGGAATTCAACCCGCCCCGGCCAGATGTATTCTTTGTCGACTTCTATGACGAAGGCGCAACGAAGGAAGAATTGCTGAGCATTATTAACAGGGTTGGCGAAGGAACAAGTGAGCTGATGTGCCATCCCGGCT
>DASUOS010000130.1:0-3141 GCA_036276515.1 Anaerolineales bacterium
GGCCTGCTGGAGCTGATCTCGGAAATTTCGAAGATCCTCTCGTTTGCCTTCCGTCTATTTGGAAATATGTTTGCAGGGATCGTGCTGGTCGCGATCGTGGCGGGCCTGCTGGGCCGGTTCTCCATTCTGCCGGCCATGGTAATGATGTTCGAATTGTTTGTCGGTGTCATTCAGGCGTTCGTGTTCGGTATGTTGACCATGGTGTTCATGGCGCAAGCCACGCAGGGTCACGGCGAAGAACATGCTGAAGGCCATTAATCTCAACCAATCACAAGGAAAACCCTAAGGAGGCTTGATATCATGGAAGGAAATATTTTAGATGCGATGCGCTATGTGGGCGCTGGCCTGGCGATGATCGGAGCTGCAGGCGCCGGTGTGGGGATCGGTCTCAGCGTGCAGGGCGCGCTGACCGGTATGGCCCGCAACCCGGATACCTACGGCAACCTGCTGACCAACATGATCCTGGGCATCGCCTTCTCAGAAGCGATCGCGATTTACTGTCTGGTTATCGCGTTCCTGATGCTCTTCAAAGTTGTGTAGGGAATAGGAGCAATCGATGGAAGCACTTGGTATTAGTCCCGGTCTGCTCATCGTTCAGATCATAGCGTTCACAATCGTCCTGTTGACGCTGAACGCCTGGGTCTACAAGCCCATGCTGAACATGATGGAGACCCGCAAGCAGAAAATTGCACAGGGTCTGGAGGATGCCCGCGTGGCTGCTGAAGCTCGCGCCGATGCGGAAAAACAGGCCGCCAAGATCATTAGTGAAGCGCAGGCTGAAGCCAGCAAGATCGTCGCTGAAGCCACCGAGCGCGCCTCCACCGCCGGCCGGGATGTCAAGGCCGCGGCTGAAGCTGAAGCTGCCAAGGCACGCGATGCTGCAATGGCCGAAGCCGAAGTGGAGCGCAACCGTATTCTGGGTGACCTGCGCGGCCAGGTGGCCTCGCTGGCCATCGCCGCCGCCAACAAGCTGGTGGGCGAGGCCCTCGATGAGAAGAAGCAGCATGCCCTGCTCAACGAGTTCTTTTCCGGTGTCAAATCCGGGAAGGTAACGGTTCTTGACAACTCCGGTTTCAAGGGCGACTCGGCTGAAGTAACCAGTGCACTTCCGCTCAGCGGCGAGGAAGAGGCCGCCGTCCGTCAGGATGTGCTCTCCAGGGTCGGCGCCAAGGACGTGGCCTTCCGGGTCGACCCATCCATTCTGGGCGGACTGGTCATCAGAGTCGGCGATAAGGTGATGGATGGCTCCGTTGCCGGCAAGCTCGAAGGTCTGCGCCAGAACTTTAGATAAAAATTCACAGGATTGAGGGTTTTGGCGAACCAATCGCCAGAACCCTTTTTTTGTTTAACATGTCAACATCAAAATCTCTTCGATCTATTTTTGCAGAGCTGCCCCAGCCGTTTTTTCGACCCAATGCTTTGGAAGTGCAGATTACGGGAATCTCCATCGACAGCCGCGCGGTGAAACCTGGCCACCTTTTTGTGGCGATGAAGGGCGGCACGGTGGACAGCCACGACTACATCCCGAAAGCAATCGACAATGGTGCGGCAGCCGTTGTGGGGAATCGGGAGATGAATGGGCTGGTTGTTCCGTATATTCGGCTGGAAGACCCGCGCCGGGCCCTGACCTGGATCGCGGCCGCGTTCCACGACTGGCCCGGCCGCAAGTTAACGGTGATCGGTGTGACCGGCACCGATGGCAAGACCACCACAACGAATCTGATCTACCAGATCCTGCTCGCCGCAGGCCTGAAGGCGGGGATGGTTTCCACGGTCAACGCCGTGATCGGGGATGAAGTGCTGGACACGGGTTTTCACGTCACCACGCCGGATGCACACGATGTGCAGAAATATCTCGCCCGCATGGTGGGTGCAGGACTGACACACGTCGTCCTGGAAACAACCTCGCACGGCTGGGCGCAGTACCGGGTGGACGCCTGCGAGTTTGACATCGGTGTGGTCACCAACATTACCCACGAGCACATGGACGAACATGGCTCCTATGAGAACTATCGCGCTGCCAAGGCGCGGCTGTTTTCGAGCCTGGAGATCACACAGCCAAAGCCGCAGGGGAGTCCGCGGCTGGCCGTTATCAACCGCGATGATGTCAAGTCATTTGATTTCCTCAATGATTTCATCAAGGTCAATAAAGTCAATTATGGATTGGGTGAAGGGTCTGACGTTCGTGCTGTGGGAATCGAATACAGCCCCTCGGGCATCTCTTTCACCGCCGAGAGCAAAGACTTTCGTGTAGGCACTTCAAGTAGATTGGTAGGCGCCTATAATGTTTCGAACTGCCTGGCTGCGCTGGCCGCGGCCGTCTATGGTCTGGGAATACAGCCAGAGATCGCCGCCGAGGGAATTGCTTCGCTGGAGGGGATTCCCGGACGGATGGAACGGATCGATATGGGTCAGAGCTTCACCGCGATCGTGGATTTTGCCCATACCCCCAACGCGTTGAAGGTGTCATTGGAAGCGGCGAGAGATATGTTAAGGGAAAAGGGGCCAGAGGATAAGGGACGAGTGATCGCAGTATTCGGGTCTGCTGGCCTGCGTGACAAGGCCAAACGGCGCATGATGGCCGAGACATCGGCAGAGCTAGCCGATCTAACCGTACTGACGGCAGAGGACCCACGCACGGAGTCACTGGATGGTATTCTGGAGGACATGGCAGAGGGCGCCAGGTCCAGGGGCGGACGCGAGGAAGAAACGTTCTGGCGCGTCGCGGACCGGGGGGAAGCGATCCGCCTTGCACTGCGGCTGGCGCGTCCCGGCGATATCGTCCTGTCTTGCGGGAAAGGTCACGAGCAGTCCATGTGTTTTGGCGGCCGCGAACATCTGTGGGACGATCGTACGGCGATGCGCGCTGCGCTGGCTGAATTTCTCGGCGTGGACGGCCCGGGGATGCCATATCTTCCCACCCAGGATACGGAGGAAAAGGAATGGCTTACATGGAAGTGAAACCCATCGTTCTGACCGGCACTCATGTGCGCCTCGAGCCGATGACCGAGGATCACATCCCAGCCCTGGCGGAGATCGGCGTGGGCCAGCCGTTCTGGCATTTCATGCTGTACGGCGATATGAATTCAGAAGAGAATATGAGGAACTGGGTCAGGGACATTCTCGAGCGCGCCGAAAAAG
>DASUOS010000131.1:0-3101 GCA_036276515.1 Anaerolineales bacterium
TGAATTAAAATCCCTGACTGCCAATATGCCCTCGTAGCTCAGTGGATTAGAGCGCTTGCTTGCGGAGCAATAGGTCGCGTGTTCGAGTCGCGCCGAGGGCGCCTTACCGGGAGCGGAGATACCGCTCCTTTTTCATTCCCGGATGGATATGTCAACTCCAAAACCACAAATCCTTTTGACAAATGACGATGGCATCCTTTCACCCGGCCTCTGGGCTGCCGCCGCCGCTCTCTCCAGGCTCGGGTTTGTTACCGTGACTGCGCCGCGTGACCAGGCATCTGGCATGGGACGAAGCCTCCCCAACACCTCGGATGGGATCATCACCGAGAAACAGGTCGAGGTCAACGGTCAGAGCTGGACGGTGTACTCGGTGGGCGGAAGCCCGGCCCAGACGGTCCTGTATGGCGTCCTGGAGGTAATGAAGCGCAAGCCGGACCTCGTGGTGTCGGGGATCAATTACGGTGAAAATGTCGGGTCGGGCGTGACTATCTCCGGGACGGTGGGAGCGGCCATGGAGGGCGCCTCGCTGGGGATTCCCTCGATTGCCGTCTCGCTCGAAGCGGAACCGAAATATCATCTGTCCTATTCCGAGGAGATCAGCTTCCTTGTAGCGGCTGAGTTCACGTACCTGTTTGCCGAAATGCTTCTGCAAAAGCAGTTCCCCTACGATGTGGACTTGTTGAAAGTGGATATCCCTTCGGATGCAACCGTCGACACTCCCTGGGAGCTGACCCGCATTTCACGCCAGCGCTATTATGAGCCGCTGGCCCCCGATCGTCCGACGTGGGGGGAGCCGGGGCTGGTCGCCTATCGCGAAGCCGGCCGCCTGGAGAATGAGCCCGAGGGCACGGATGTGCACGCACTGCGGCGCAAACGCATTGTCTCCGTCACGCCCCTCAGCCTGGACCTGTCTTCCCGCGTGGAGCTGACTGAGCTTGATAAGCTGATGAGAACTTAAAAAACGAAAGACCCCGGCGTACAGGCCGGGGTCTTTGTATGCTTGTCGAAATTAATTGAAATGGGGGCTGAAGCGTGCCACCAGTTTTTCCTTGGGCAGGTAGCCGGTCACCCGTTCCTTGATCTCGCCGCCCTTGAAGAACAACAGGGTGGGGATGCCCATCACGCCAAACTGCATGACAAGCCCGGGGTTTTCATCGGCATCGATCTTCACCACCTTCACTTTTCCATCCCATTCGCCTGCCAATTGCTTGACGAGCGGGTCCAGCATCTTGCACGGCTGACACCAGACCGCACTGAAATCCACCAGTACCGGCTGGGTCGATTCCAGAACTTCACTTTTGAATGTATCTTCCGTCACATGTACCAATTCGGCCATTTGAACCTCCATTCCAATGGACGTGATTATAACAAGATGTCTTACGTTGACGCTGCCTATCTCCCATGTTAGAATGCAATCCGCTTTGAGATGGGCGCGTAGCTCAATGGCAGAGCAGTGGCCTTTTAAGCCATTGGTTGAGAGTTCGAATCTCTCCGCGCTCACAAAAACCCCCTGAAAAACAGGGGTTTTTTTCATGGAAAAATGATCTAACCAAATCTCAGATAAACCAAAGGTATGCCAATCAGGATAGCACACATCGGACAGACTGGACGCCCTTGGGGCAAAATTGCGATCATCTTGGATGGAATGGACGAAGAAATAAAGAATGGATAGGATGAAGCAGCAGCCTAAAAGCCGCTGATTCTATAATAAGATCATCACGCAATGACTGAGCTTGATGATCCAGACCTCATTGCGGTAAGAAAACAGCGCGAACTCTCAATTTCAATGCTTAACAGGATTGGGCAGTCGTCCAAACATAGTTTTGGTCAACGCCACTGGCTTTTCTACTTTTTCTTGAAAAAGCATTCCATTGATCCCTTTTGCTTTCTGCGAATTCATCCGAGAAAACAGTATGCCTTTCATCAGGTAATTCTGTGCTGCGGTTTTGGAATACTCTCTCGATGGCAGTTTGGATGACCCTACCGTCAAACTCGAAATTCGTGATCAGCATCCAAATATCATAAAAATCCTTGATTGGAGTTCGTCTTGTCATTTGAGTTCTCGTTTGTTTTGTCTCTCTTCGCATCATTATAAATCCATTGAACTGCTAAGAATCTTGAGTTTAGAGATGGATGGCACGGCGCAGAGGATGCGCTGAGATCGACAGAACCTTTACAATCGAGAAGCAGAAGGAAATTCAGCGGGTTTTGGGCAGTGTCTGCGCCTTTTTGTCTTGAAGACGATCTCGTAGCGTTTTCTGGGAGCCGGATGATAGCCATTTTGTCTGCCGGTTCCTTTTCCTGCAGGTCTGGTGTTTGGGGCGGGAGAGCCAGAGAGCAACAAAAATGCCTGGGCGGAGCGCTGGACCTGGGCCGGGGTCAAAGGCCTGTCCTGGCCGTCTTTCTTGTGGGGATGCCAGGCTGGGCGATTGGGCTTGACTGTATCACGCAGGAGCAGTAATTGCCAGTAGGCTAACGCCACGATCCACATCCAGCGTTGCAGACTTTCCAGATTGGAGGAGCGATGGCTGTTGAGACCCAGGTGTTGTTTCAGGAAGCGGAAGAGATGCTCAATGGCGAAGCGCCACAGGTACATCCGGCATAGGTCTTGCGGGGCAACATCGTCTGGACCGGTCCAGAAAAGCCAGAGCGGACGCTTGTAGCGCGGTGTGCCATCTTCCTTCAAGAACTCGACGCAGACCACGGAGCCCTGCACCCGGGCCAGCCGCTTGAAATGCAGCTTGTGCCAAACACGCACCCGCACTTTCTGTTTGCCCAGCAAGAACTCTTCGAGTGCCTGCGGCTCACGCTCAATAGCAGTCAGTTGGAAGTCGGCTCCATGTTTGCGTGGCGCCCCCCGGCTGCCTGCTGGCTTGGGCACCGGTTCCTGGCTGAGTTTCTGGTTATTTTGCAGCCGCACCAGGGCGAAGGTGTTCTCCAAATCCGCAAATGCACCTAAAAAGTGCTGGTCGCGATAGCGGCTGTCGGCGGTGATGACCTTCGGTCGCAGGTTGCGCTTCGCCAACTCCTTGACCTGTTGTGCCGCCACTTTCGTATCGGTTGTTGCCGTGCTGATCCGCTGCAGGTCTTCCGGGGCCACC
>DASUOS010000132.1:0-11091 GCA_036276515.1 Anaerolineales bacterium
TGGCCATCGACCGCGCCACCCAGATCATCGGTGACGCGGGTGGGTACATTGTTAGCTCACGGGTCTGGTACCAGGATTATTACGGGAATAACCTGAAATACGCTGCCATCACGATCGGGGTCCCCGTTGAGGAATTCGAAAAGGTCCTCAGCCGGCTGCGCGGACTCGCCGTCCGCGTCGTGGACGAGGTTGCCTCGGGTGAAGATGTTACCGAGCAGTATGTGGACCTGCAGTCCCAGCTCCAGAACCTGGAGGCGACACGCGCCCGCATCCAGGAATTCCTCAAGGATGCCAAGACGGTGGATGAAGCCCTGCGCATCAACCAGGAGCTGGCAAACATCGAATCGCAGATCGAGCAGATCAAGGGCCGGATGAATTACCTCAATGACCGTTCCGCCTATTCGACTATCACGATTAACCTCGAGCCGGAACTTCCCATGCTGACTCCCACGCCGACCGCGACCCCCCAGCCTACAGCCACTCCCATTCCCTGGAATCCGGGCGAGGAATTCGGGAAAGCAAAAAGTACGGTGACTGTACTCTATCAGGGAATTGGCAACTTTCTAATCTGGCTGGTGGTGGTCATCCTGCCCATTGTCCTGCCGCCGGCTTTGATCCTGTGGGGGATCTGGAAATGGCTGAATCGTAAATCCGTAAAGCCAGTGAGTGGAGATTGACCGTAAAGCACCGGCACAGGGACAGCATGAAGGCTGTCCCTGTGTTTTGTTTTCGTAGATTTTTCTTCAACGATTATCTTCCGAATTATTCCCCTGGCTCTAAAGCCCATAATCTCCACAGCACTCTTCTCATAGCCGTGCGTAAAGCATATTCCACATCCCTGACGTTAATCCTGGAGATCTCCCCTACCCTGTCTGGTGCGAAGGCCGGTTTCCTGGCCCATTCCAAAAATGGCTTGGCCGTGTTTTGGAAGGAGAGCTGGTTATTCGTGTAGCTTTGAGCCCGGGCGGCAAGCTTTTGCTGCAGGGGCCTTTCATTTGCCAGAGTCAGAATATGGCTCTCGAATGTCTTAGCATCTCCAATGGGAAAGGTCAAACCGAGCCCCTGGTGTTCGACGATATAGCTGAGTTCACAACCCAGGGTGGTAATCACGGGCAGGCCATAATGCATCATTTCCACCAGGCGTGTGCGAGTCCCCAGCTGGGTCTCGTAGTGGAAGGCATCCAGGTTGATCCCGACATCGGCCTGCGGATACAGCCCCGGCACCACGCTGCTTGGCTGCCACCCCAGCATATGGAAACGGTCACGGTGCGGTGAATGGCTGATCATCTCCTGGAAGCGCTCGTAAGAAGTATTGTTCATCAGCCTTACTCCCGCGCCTGCCGATACATAGTGGACACGTGGATCCTTTTCCATGGCATGGTTCAGTGCCTGGAAAAGCGTCTCCACATCGGTCCAGACGTTGTAGCCGCCGCACCAGAGAACAACGAAAGCATCTTCCGGTACCTGTTCTCCGCGCAGGACCAGCTTTGGAGGGAGCCTGGAATGGTCCGAGGGGGCACCGGGCAGGATGGCATGTGCAAATTCATATCCCATCGTGTGCCTATTGAGCCGGGATGCCATGCTTAATTGGCCAACCAGTGCGAATTTTTGGGGTGTGCTGCAGGTGGAAAATTTGTCCGCATGGCGCAGTATAAGCTTGAGATATTCAGTGCTGATGTGAATTCCCCGATCGCTTCCGCTGGTATGAGAGGCGACCTGGTTTTCTGTTATCCTATCCCCATACATATCGATCCATATTGGTTTCTTATCCTTCAGGCGTGTCGCACGCAATCCGTTGTTGAACATCACAGCCAGGGTGGCATCCGGATTGAAATCGCCGGCGATCGAATTAAGCCGTGAAGGCCAGCCTCTTCGACGGAGATTCATTCGATGGTACACAAGCGCCGAGCCGAGATGATGGGCAACATTCATTTGGTCTGAAGGAGTGCTTGCGATAAAGCAAACGCCATGTCCATTCTCGAGCAAGGGCTGGACAAACTGCCACGTCCGGTAACTCCGGGCTTCGATCGTACCTTCTGCCAGGCCGGGCAGCTCATATCCCATGACTAAAATACGGCTCATAACTCTTTCCTTCGATTGAAAATTTGATGGTCTTGTTGTTATACGTTCCAGAAAGATTATAACGTCGGCTCACAGGGACCGCAGGGTGATCAGCACGATCAACCCGGCGAGTGCACTGCATGCAAAATTGACCCAATCATTATTCAGCCAGCTCCAGCCGCGGACCTGGACGGTTTGCGTGCCACAGGTATGGATCGGGTGCTTTTCGGTTTCCATCTGGTGTGTGGGACAGAAGTACATGGCCTGGGCGGTCGCACCGAGAAAAGAGTCGAAGAGGGAGCCGGCAAGACCTGAGAAAGCAATCAGAAGTCCGTGTACGCCGGTTAATGGGCCAACAGGTGAGAGGACGACTGCAGCCAGGGCGATGATCGCTGCGCCTAAAAGGGAAGCGGTTGTACCAAACAGTGAAACCCCGCCCGATGTCCCTTTTTCAACGCGCTTTCCAAGGTCGGTGATCATACGAGGCGAGGATGGATCCATAATTCCCAGCTCGGTTGCCCAGGTGTCCGCATTGACCGCGGCGAGGCAGGCGGCGAATCCCATCCAGCCGATGATGGTTTCCGGGTAAAACGCGTGGAGGATCACGAAAAGAGTTGCCAGTCCACCGTTGCCGAAGACCTGGCCTGCATCCCGCTCGTGGCCCTTGGAAAATTTTTCGTCCATATTTTTCTTGCGTTTTTTGAAGGCCCGGCTCAACCCGGAGGAGGTGATGAAGAATAACATCAACAGGATTGCCCATTGCCATCCGCCCAAACCAAAGATGACCGTGCCGACAAAGGTAGCTGCAATGGCACCGCTGCGATCCAGGCTATGAGCGCGATACGCCAGGTAGGCAACAAGGACAGCAAGGATAAAGCCAAGAAGGATCTGCATTTAAACCGGCGTGGAAACAAGGAATAGGACTGCCAGGAGGAACAGCAGCACACAGAGCGTGCTCGATACCCAGATGATGAACGCCAGCGGCCGCTGACGCTCCCAGCGGAAAAAGTATAACCCGGATGTCACCCCTGTGATGAACATCAACCCGCTGACGAGCGGGAGCAGGATCAACTGGGTCGAGGGCGCA
This sequence comes from Anaerolineales bacterium, assembly GCA_036276515.1. Taxonomy (GTDB): domain Bacteria; phylum Chloroflexota; class Anaerolineae; order Anaerolineales; family Villigracilaceae; genus Defluviilinea. The sequence goes on from DASUOS010000132.1 coordinate 3,149, forward strand.
ATTTCGTTCGGCACTCCGAAAGGATCGAACCCGAACGGAATCTGGGAAAGCGACGGGATCAGGATCCCGACCCAGGCGATCAGCCCCAGGTTAAGCAGAATACCGCTCATCCAAAGAAAACGGGCGATGGGACTCTCCCATGCCTCTGTAATGATGAAGGAAGGATAAACGGATTTTGGCTCTGCGGGGGTCAGGCTTCCCATTTCGGTGGCACGGGCAAAGGTTTGGACGAGCCCGGCAGCGTTCCGAGGCGAGATGGCAAAGATCCGCTTTGAGGTGGCGATCAGGATCAGGTTGCGGGAGCTGGATGCAATGAATTCGACCAGTCCCAGGTCGGGATGGCGGCGCGTGCCGAGCACAGCGCCTGGCAGGCGAAATCGCGGCAGCAGCAGCGGACGCGATAGATCGGTGGCGGGGCGGACCCATTCGATATCTGTAAGAGGAATGTCTTCAACGCGCAGGCCCCAGATCATGGCCAGGCTGTCACGGTCAATGTAATAATCGGCACGCAGCAAGGCATAGGCCCGGTAGCCAAGGAATGGGATTGGGACAAAAGCCAGCAGGCCCAGCAGCAGGTTCCATACGAATTGCGGCCCTACCTGGGCTGTCGATAGGTTCACAAAACCAAAAATGGCCAGGACTGCAAGGATCAGAATGATCATTGCATGAACGAATAATCCAAAATTCCTGGCAGGTGGGAAATGGCCGGTCCTGGAGTCGTTCATTTCATCCCGATCGACACTGCAGGTTTTTTAAACAGAGCGAAGGACAGGTCAAAGACTTGTCTGAGAGGAGAACTCATAGTGATTCAAGATACAATTCTTTAATTGGAGAAAGCCCGGACACAGTTTAGCTCAGCAGGGAAGTCACGCGCTCCACCAGCTCTTCCACAGGAATGAGACGGCTTTCCTTTTCCCGGCGCGGTTTCAATTCTACCATCCCCTCCCGGAGCGCTTTTTCCCCCACGGTGACCCGGAGCGGGCATCCGAGCAGATCCGCATCGTTGAACTTGATCCCGGCGCGTTCCTCGCGGTCATCATACAGGACCGGAATGCCCGCCTCTTGCAGCCTGGCATAGATCTCGGCGGCTTTGGCTCCCGTATCCAATTCCTTGCCTGGGATATGCATCAGGTAAACGTCAAACGGTGCGGCGGGGTGGGGGAGTGCCAGGCCTCTTTCGTCATGATGTGTTTCTGCAAGCGCCATTAGGATATTTTGATGGAAAAACTCCTGACCACTTGCCAGGAGGATCGTGGCGCGAATGGCGAGCGGATGGCCGCAATCGATACAGGGATCTCCTTCCTTTGCCTGGACAAGATCCTCCACAACGCCGGCGGAATAATCCTGTCCATAGTTTGTGTTTTTCAGGTGGTACCCGGCTTCATTGGCGCCCGCAACGAGATTCTTTGATTGTGGAATCAGATCGTCCACCACGATCAACGCATCGTTCAGTCCAATCGGGGATGCGTAGCCGGCTGCCGCGCCCGATCTATCGATCTCCTCGGTTGTCGCGGCACGGACGTCGCCCACATATTTTTTGAGCTTTGCCTCGCTCAGCTGCATATCGCCTCGCACAACCACAAACACGAATTTTTGATCCGATGGACGGGTGTACATCAGGGCTTTGGCAGTCTTCTCTTTGGGAACATCGAGAAAGCTCGCCAGCGCTTCGATGGTATGACAATTGGGAGTCAGGATCTTTTCAAGGGGAAGATCATCCTCATGAGGCAGTGGACGCTTTGCAAACTGGGCTCGTTCCAGCCGTTCTGCATAACCGCAGGAGTCACAATGGGCGATCTCTATGGGTCCCGACGCCATGGGGAAGAAAATTTCATCTGTGCTATTGACCGTTGGCAGGGCAAACCGATCGATAAACGATGAAGTCCCCGACAACCCACGCAAATGATCGAGAGCATATTCGCCCAGTCTTGTCGGTGTATTCTCACGGGTCAGATAGCCTGCGCGCACAAGGAAGGCGAAGCCCTCTGTCCGTGCATTATTCGGTGCTTCACGCTGGGTTTGGATGTCCAATTCACGATATTTCATAGGGAACCAATGACCCCTCTCTGGATGGAGAGGGGCAGGGGCTATTCTTCTTTTTTTCGTCGGTTTATTTTGCGGGTTGTCCCGTCGGATACGGCATCGGGCACAACAATGGGCGTCGAAGCAATGGATTCGGCCTGGGCTGCCTCGGACGGCGTGGTTTCGGGCGCCGGCTCGAGGTCCAGCTCGACTGTTTCCTCCATCCGGATCTGGCCGCGCAGGAAGGCGCCTTCCTCTGTCACAAAGGCGGTCGTAACCACATCCCCCCAGACCCGTCCGGAGCCGCGGATCTCCAGCTTCTGGGTCGTAATATTTCCGCGCACCGCACCGGCCACGATGACCGTGTTGGCGCGCACGTTCTGGCAGGTTACACGCCCCGTCTCGCCGATGACAAGCATGCCGCGCAGGGCGATCTCGCCTTCGAACGCGCCTTCGATGCGGACGCCCCCCGAGCCGTTGATCGACCCGTGCCAGATCACCCCCGACCCCAGCACGGAGGTAATACGTTCCACCGCCTGGACGGGCTGTGGAGTTTCGGCAGGAGTGGTATTCCGTCTGAACATATGGGATTATTTTACCGTTAAAACAAAAAGGGCGGACCGCAGTCCGCCCAAACGGAACTATTCGCTTTTCTCTTCCTTCGGCCCGATCTGCACGCCCATGATGTTGAAACCCGAATCGATATAGATCACTTCTCCTGTGATTTTGGTCGAAAGGTCCGAAGCCAGGAATAGCGCCAGGTTTCCGACATCTTCAATGGTCACGTTTTCGCGCATGGGCGATAGGTCGGCAAAATGCTTGTACATATCCCGGAATCCGCCCACGCCTGCTGCCGCCAGGGTTCGGATCGGTCCGGCGGAAATGGCATTGACACGGATCTTTTGCTGTCCCAGATCGTAGGCCAGGTAGCGGGTGGAAGATTCCAGCGCGGCCTTGGCAACTCCCATCACATTATAGTGGGGTGCCACCTTGGTCGCCCCCGAGCCATAGGTCAGGCACATGATCGAGGCGCCCGGATTCAAGTGAGGTAGCAAGGCGTTGGTCAACGCGACGAGAGAGTACACCGAGATATCCATGGCGTTCTTGAATCCCTCCCGGCTGGTCTGGTAGTACGGCCTGCTGAGCTCGTCTCGCCCGGCGAAGGCGATCGAATGGACCAGGACATCGATCTTGCCAAAGTGCTGGCCAGCCTTTTCAGCGACGACCGTAATCTGGTCGTCCTTCGTGACATCACATTCCTCCACCCACTTGCAATCAACCTTCTCTGCAAGAGGCTTCACGCGCCGTTCGAGCATCTCACCTGCATAGCTGATTCCGATATTGGCTCCTTCGCGCTTGAAGGCCTGGATGATGCCCCAGGCGATCGATTTGTCATTTGCCAGACCAAACACCAGTGCGTTCTTGCCTTCGAGTAATCCCATTGCTCCTCCGTTATTCCAGGTTGATGTTCCATCCTTTGACCAGGAACCTCCATGGCTTGGAGAGCCAGGGTTCCGGCGTATTGTTTAAACCCACACGGGGACCTTTCGTCACGAGCGAATTCGGGACCCTGACACCTGCTTCGATCCATAAGCCGCCGCCAGGTTCCGTCAGGTCGACGCCATTCTCGCTTTTGGTGATCCCCAGTGCCTGGCAGAGCTTTCCGGGACCGAAGGTGTCGCGCCCGTTTCGCCGCGCCAGCATGATATCCACGCCCTGGAGCGGCTGGATGGCCCGGATGAGGACCGCGGCCGGGAACCCCACCCGTTCGGTGACAACATTCAGCATCCAATGATTTCCATAGGTAAAGTAGACATAAGCGTGGCCAGGCTCGCCGAACATGACCTGTGTGCGCGGGGTAATTCCCGCCTTGGCATGGCAGGCCAGATCCTTTTGACTGATATAGGCTTCGGTTTCGGTGATCAAGCCGGCCAGTTTTTCCCCATTGAGAATTCGGACGAGTCGCGTACCGATCAAGTCTCGTGCCACCTTTAACGTGGAACGGCTGTAAAACTCTCGAGTAAGAATGGTCATCGCTGATGATCAAACCTGGCGGATATAAGGTTGAAAACGATCGACATGGAAATTATTTAAACCGGGGATCTCGTTTCAAAGTCAGGCGAAGGCCATCACTCAGCCCGATCGAAGGCCGGTAATTCAGTTTCTGGCTGGCCAGGGACAGGTCTGCGCACAGGCGGGAGACGCCGCCGGAAGTGGTGGAATTGTAGATCACCTCCGCACTGCTGCCGGTCACATCCTGCACACACTTGATCAGCTCGCGGACACTGGTTTCCTTCCCCGAACCGATATTGATGACCAGGCCATTGATCGTGGGCGCCGTGGCGGCCGCCACCAGGCCGCTGACAACATCATCGACGTAAACGAAATCGCGCGTCTGGCTGCCATCGCCGTGGGCGACCAGGGTCCCACTGCGTAGAGCCTGCCGGAGATAATGCGGCACCACCGGCGGGTGAGAGGCCGGCAGATGCTGCCCAGGCCCATAAGCATTGAAGATCCTCAGGCTGACAGTTTCGATCCCCCACAACCCACCAATCGTACGGACGTAATACTCGGCTGCCAGCTTGGAGACAGCATAGGGGGATCGGGGATTGGGAGTGAGCATCTCCTTCAGGGGCTGCTGTCCAAGATCGCCGTAGACTGCACCGGAGGAGGCGAGCACCACGCGTCCCACGCCGACGTCGCGCATGGCTTCCATGAGCGCCACCGTCCCGCCGACATTGACCGTGTTGTAATCGCGGGGGTAGAGGATCGATTCGGGGACCGAGACGCGCGCCGCCAGGTGGTAGACAACATCCACCTCCTGGAGCAGGGTCCACAGCTTGGGCCGGTCACTGACATCCCCGCGCGTGAAATGAACATCCGGTGCAAGGGACTGGGGATCGCCCGTCGAGAGATCGTCGAGCCCGCGGACCTGGTGCCCCTCGCGGGCAAGAGTGTTGGCAAGGGCAGAGCCGAGAAATCCCGCGGCTCCGGTGATCAGAAAGTTCATAGATTTAAGATTATAAGCGAAACAGTCCGATACATATGCTTCAATTCATGCCGGTAAAGCGGCGTAACCATGGGAGTTGCTGGTTTGCCTTCAAATTCGTTTGACTTAATCGGATATGTCTGTTACTATTGTTTTTGTAGGATAACGGTAAGTTACGTTGGTTAGAAGAACAGCCACAGCTCACGGTTTGATTGCGTGAGCTGTTTTGTTTTATCCTCCGATGGAACGAACAGGATGCCTAAATTTTTACAAATGCCCAAAGGAGGCAAAAACAATGTCTGAACGTATAACTGGTACAGTAAAGTGGTTCAACGGTGACAAGGGTTTCGGTTTCATCGAGCGCGAAGGTGGGAAGGACGTTTTCGTCCATTTCTCTGCCATTCAAGGCGATGGATTTCGCAATCTGCAGGAAGGTCAGCGGGTCGAGTTCAATGTCGAACAGGGCCCCAAAGGACCGCAGGCAAGCAACGTCACAATGAGCAACTAGTACTCATAGACAAAAAAAGAGTCCCGCGATTTCGCGGGACTCTTTTGATTCCAGCTCATGTACCGGGCAACTCGCTTTTCGGATTGCTCAAAAGGGCCTGCACTTCCTCATCCGTTGTCTGTGAGAAATCCTCGTACCATTTGCCGACCCCTTCAAAGAATTCAGGGGCAATCACATATACTGCCTCATCCACATTGGACTGGAGCAGCCTGATCGCTTGGGGTGCTGCCACAGGAACCGCGATGATGAGCTGAGCGGGCTGCCTGGTACGCAGCGCGTGGACGGCGGCCATCATACTTGCACCTGTGGCCAGCCCGTCATCTACCAGGATGACCGTGCAATCTCGAACTTCGGGAGCGGGGCGATCCCCCCGATAGTGGCGTTCGCGGCGCTGCAGTTCCAGGCTCTCGCGCTCTGTTATTTCATCGATCGTGGAACGGTCAATATGGAGCGCACGAACAATATCCTCGTTCAGGATCCGGGTCCCGCCTGAGGCGATCGCGCCAATGGCCAGTTCCTCCTTCCCGGGCAGCCCCAGCTTGCGGACAATGAATACATCCAGGGGAGCTTTTATTTTAGCAGCCACTTCGTACGCAACGGGAACGCCGCCGCGCGGCAATGCCAGCAGGATCACATCCTTACGATCCGAATACTTGCCTAGTTTCAAGGCAAGCTGCCTGCCTGCATCGCGTCGATCGAGAAACCGTTTCATCTTTCCAGTAATACTATACCCCCTGATCGGCCTGCCTTCAATACCGGGCCTTTCCTTAAAGGAAAACAAAACCCGCCTCTCCTGGAGACGGGTCGAAGACGCTATTCCTGACCGCCGGTTCTCATCTTCTGCGGCGGGGCGCCAGCCTGTTCTTGGCAAAGCTCGTGGGAGTATGGGCCGGGCGCGGGGGGCGATTGCCCTCCCGTCGATCGTTGGCAGACCTGGGCGGGGCGGCTACGTTATAGTCAAAATCTGCGAGTAATTCCCGCTTCAGAGGCTGCCCCATGATGCGCTCGAGGGACCGGATCATGTCGTTGTCTTCGGGCGTGACGAGTGTGAATGCATCGCCGGTGCGCTGAGCGCGGCCCGTCCGGCCAATGCGATGGATGTAGGCATCGGCTGTGTCGGGCATGTCAAAGTTGATAACGTGCGAGATACTCTCGATATCCAGGCCGCGGGCGGCAATGTCGGTGGCCACCATGATGCGGAAATGGCCGGTCTTGAAGCCGCGCAGAGCCTGCTCGCGCTGCCCCTGTGTGCGGTTGCTGTGCAGGCTGGTGACGCGGAACCCGGCGTGGGCGATCTGCCGGGCTAGCTTGTCGGCGCGGTGCTTGGTACGTGTAAAGACCAGTACCGAGTCGCTGTCGATCTGCTTGAGAAGCCTGAGCAGCAGGCCCGATTTCAGATGGGACGGAACGGGGTACAGGGCATGCGTGACCGTGTGCGCCGGGCGGCTAATACCCATGGCGATCTTCTGGGGGTCGATGAGCGATTGCTTGGCAAGCAGCTCCACTTCCGAAGGGAAGGTCGCCGAGAAGAGCATGGTCTGCCGCTGGGTGGGCACTGCCTTGATGATACGGCGCAGGTCGGGCAGGAAACCCATGTCGAACATGCGGTCTGCTTCATCGATGACCAGGATTTCGATCTTTTCCAACCGTACATAACGCTGCTGGAGTAAGTCAAGCAGACGGCCAGGGGTGGCAACCAGAATCTCCACACCCTCCTTCAAGGCCTTGATCTGCCGGTTCGCCGTGACGCCGCCATAAATGGTCGCACTGCGGAGCTTTGTTCCCACCGAGAGGGCGCGCACCACCTGGTGGATCTGCTCGGCCAGCTCACGTGTCGGGGTGACAATGAGGGCGCGCGGCATGCCACGCGGTCCGTCAAGCAGTTTATCAAGAATGGGGAGGACGAAAGCGGCGGTCTTGCCGGTGCCGGTTTGGGCGGTGCCGATGATATCGCGGCCGCGCAGCGCGGCGGGTATGGCCGCTTCCTGAATGGGAGTCGCGGTTTTATACCCCGCAACGTTGACCCCCTGCATCAAGCGGGGATCCAGATTAAATTGTTCGAAGTTCAAAATTGTTCCTTGTCTTCAGAAGTCGTGCACGTGTAAAGCTTGAGATTCCCTCAAAACAAACAGCGGTGGACTGCTGATATAGATGTATTTCGTACGGTTGATTATACCCTACAACAAGCCTGGTTCCTGCGTGCAACAGAAAAAAACCCATCTCTACGGAGATGGGTCGATGGCCCATTTTGTACTGTCTACGGGGTACGGACTGCGTATCTGGGCCTGGCTGTGGCTGAAGCCGTTCCAGATCTCCTGCGGGTAAATGATGCCGTTCGTGCCTGGCAGCTGCTCCATGGCAAGGCCGGTGTTCAGATCGATGCCGACTTGCTGGTAGGCTTTGTAGGCAAGCTGGCTGCAGTAG
>DASUOS010000133.1:0-6601 GCA_036276515.1 Anaerolineales bacterium
CATGATCACAAGCACAACGATGAACATGTGGGGAACACTGGGCCCGGCCGGCATGGCCGTGACATCCGTGCGCCCTTCCTTTAGCGCCAGTCTGCGGGCCATCAGGCCATAGTAGATGTTGCTCAAAAAGAGCATCAGGCCAATGGCAGGGACGATGCGCCCGAAGACAATTTCGGCGGGCATCTCTATGACTCCGAGCAGCAAACCCGAGAGCACCAGGATATTCAACAGGCTGTTCGTCCCCAGGCCGAAGAAGGCATTCCAGTCTCCAGGCACCCACAGAGGCACCTTCAGGCGATTCGCAGGACTTATTGCCATGTGACAAAACTCCTTTTTGGAAGGATGGCTGTCGTTACAGGATCCATGATCAGTTCTGGCTGGCCTCCTCGAGGGCCTTGATGACACGGTCCGAATCGCTGACCCAGCCGAAGATGCCGCCTTGTGCCTTGACCATCTCCAGGGCCACCCGTTTGAATTCCGGGAAATACGAGGCTGTGCAGTCCTCAGGGACCAGGGCATTGAAGCCGCGGTCGTTGGCTTCACGGACGGTGGTATGGACACAGACTTCGGTCGTCACGCCGCACACGATCAATGTCTTGATATTCCGGTTACGCAGAATCCCGAGCAGGTCTGTGTCGTAGAACGCGCCTTTTCCTGGTTTGTCCACGACCGGTTCGCCGTCGATGGGATAAAGCTCAGGAATGATGTCATGCCCTACTTCGCCGCGAACGAGAATGCGTCCCATAGGCCCGACATCCCCGATTCCCGTCTGCAGGTGGCCGCGTTCTTTTTTCGCAATGGGCAGGTCGGCCAGGTCCGGCCGGTGGCCCTCGCGGGTATGGATGACGAACAGGCCTGCCTTGCGGGCAGTCTCCAGCAGATCCTTGCAGGGTTCAATGGAGCTTCGCAGCAGCGATACATCGTTGCCAAGCATCTCCCCAAAGCCGCCGGGCTCAACAAAGTCGCGCTGCATGTCGATCATGACGAGTGCTGTAGAGTCGAGTTCGAATTCGAGATCGTACGGTTCCGCCTGGATTGTGCCTTTGCTCATTTCATGCCTCCATGGTTTTAAATAGTCAGGCGCCAGCCCTGGAGCCTAAATAAGCCCGGGCCAGCGCCTCTTTGATCGCTGTTTCCACATTCTTGCGGCCGTCTTCAATGTTCAGTTGAAGGGCCTCGCGTGCACAATCAACGTTCCTTTCCTTGATACAGTCGAGAATTCTTAGATGCTGTTTGCAGGTTTGGCGTAACCGTTCAGTGGTTGTGATATCGCTTGTGCGGATGAAGTGCAGCCTCTCGTCGATGGACTGGATCTGCTGCAGCAGGGTCTGATTGCCGGTCCAGCTGGCGAGCTTTTCATGGAAGTCCTCATCCAGTCTGGCAAAGTCGTCGGGGGTCGTCAGCGTTACCTTTTTGAGATTTTGCCACGTCCGGTACAGCTCGCTCCATTCCTTTTCAGGGAAGCTGCCGGTAGCCAGACGCTCAATAACAAATGTTTCTAGGGCCGCTCGAACCTCATATAGTTCATGGATCTGCTGCATGTCCAGCTGCTTGACGCTGTATCCTTTGTGAGGTGTCTTCTCGACCAGCTTGTTTTCGACCAGCATCCGCAGAGCCTCCCGCACGGGACTGCGGCTAATCCCAAACTCCTCACAGAGAGCTTCTTCCGTTAAACGGTGCCCGGGTGCATATTTCCAATGAACGATGCGTTCCTTTAGAACGGTGAAGACATCTGTGCTCAGGTTGGGGGAGGGGTGATCGGTCATGATAGGACTCGGGTACTAGGAGATTGGTGAGTATTGTATACAATTTTGTATACTTGTCAAGTGCTGTGAAGAACGATCTTTTTGGATCACGGGAAGCTCACGTTTTTTCGTGCTCAGGTAGTCCAACCGATGACTTCCCAGGCTGATCCTTTTCTAAATGGAACGCTTTCGTTTCGCCGTGTATTGCCTGGCCTGATGTGATATAAGTGTCACTGGCAAAGCAGAATGACCCGCACGACGCCGGCCGAAAATGAAAAGACTCGACTTTGGACCGCCATGGGCCCGCCAGATGATCTTCTGGGGACTTACAGCGTTACTGGCAGCTGGCCTGTTTCAGATCACACGTGACTTTACGGTGTGTTGGAGGCTTACCTCACTGCCGGGCATCCCGCCTGCGACCTGTGATTTTACGGCTGCCAGCCCACTCGCAACTCCTGTGATCGTTCCCGCAAACCAGGTCAAAAGCCCAACGGCTACCGCAGAAATCCAGATTGCCGAGGAGCTTGATTATCCAACCTGGGATGGGGGCAGCCGGGTCAATATCCTGTTTGTCGGATTACGCGGAGGAGATCCCACGGAAGGGGATTGTCCATTCTGCACGGATACCCTGATCCTGTTGACTGTCGATCCCGCCACGAACACGGCCGGAATGCTTTCCATCCCGCGCGATATGTGGGTAAATATCCCTGGCTTTGGCTACAGCCGGATCAATACGGCCTGGAGTCTGGGCAGGGGCTCGAAGCTGCCGGGCGGAGGTCCGGGGTTGACTATGAAGACCGTCTCTCACTTCATCGGTGTTCCGGTTGACTATTATGTGCAGGTCGATTTCGATACATTTGTCGACGTTATCAATCTGATCGGCGGCGTCGATGTCTACAATGACGAAACCATCATCCTGGACCCGATAGCCCACGGCAGGGATTTTCCCAAGATCAAGATCACATGCTGTGGAATACGGCACCTGAACGGAAGAGCCGCCCTGGCGTATGCCCGCTGCCGCCACGCGGAGCAGGGATGCAAGGATGGGGATGTTGGCCGCGCCAGGCGGCAGCAGAAGGTCATCTTCGGGATCCGTGACAAGGTGCTGGACCCGGCTACTTTTCCCCGTCTATTCGCCCAGGCCCCCCAGCTGTACCGGGTATTTTCTGAAGGTATCCAAACGAATCTTTCCCTGGATGATGCGATGCGATTGGCCGTTCTGGTCAGGGACATCCCGGAAGAAAACATCCGCAGGGGTGTAATCGATCATAGCATGGCGTCCTTTGGCAATGCGATCCTGGGCGGCCAGAATGCCAGCGTTATGAAACCCCTGCCTGACAAGATCCGTCTCCTGCGGGATGAGATCTTTACTTCAGAGGGACCGGTCAGCCCGATCGCCGAGGGGGAGGATGCTGCATTGATGAAGGCCGATGAGGCGCGCGTCCGCCTCTTGAATGCTACATCGACAACACAACTCGAAGTTCGAACGGCCAGGTATTTATCCAATCAAGGAGTATTGGTCAGCGAGGTTGGGGAGACCAAAGCGCAGAATCAGACGACGATCATTCTCTACTCTCCCAAACTCTACACCCTGAAGTTCCTCCTGGATGTTTTCCAGATTACAAGGAGCCCCCAGATCCTCATCCGGCCGGACTCGTCACAATCGGCAGACATCGAGGTGCGGCTGGGGCGCGATTGGGTTGAATTGCTTCCTGACGGTTATTAGGATTCCCGCTTCTGTCCCCGTAAGGCACGCCGGATCCGTTCCCAGGTCGCTTTAGCAAACGAAGCTTTCGTCCTGTCAATATCCTGGCGGCTGTAGCGGGCCTCGATGAACGCCTGCGTCAGCGCGTCGACATCTTCCTTCACCGCGGGCACGGCCTGTTCCAGCTGAGAAGCGTATTCAGCAGGCGTCTGGGATGGACTGCGTGCAAGTCCCTGCTCCCCGGCGCGGCGGACCATCGCCAGGTAGAAGAAGTATACGCGGCGGCGCGGGTCCAGCATTCGGAGGCTGATCCAGCCCGGGCGGGGCAGGAGGTGATTACCCCCGAGCCGCGAGACGATGCTCTGCCATCCATCGGCGATCGCCTGCGTCAGGCTCGCGCGCGTGCGGTCCACATTCCGGTACAGCCACTGCCAGGCCAGGACCAGCCAGTTCGTGATCCGATTCCTGCGCAGCGCGGCCAGCAGGCTGTCATGCTGTCTGACAAAACGGATCAGCGAATAAACCAGCAGCAGGACCAACCCTCCCCACAGCAGGATGGACCGGATCAATTCAAAGGTGGCATTCGTATAAGGTGTTGCTTCGGGAGCCTGCGGAAAGACAGGCATGGGAGGCGGCTCGGAGGTGACGATCCCCGGCGGCGTCTTACCAAACAGCACGAACGGCAGGCTGAGTAACATCAGTACCAACCCGAGGATCAGCTGGGACAGAAAGATCAGCACGTTCACCAGAAAACCCACCAGGGTTCCCAGGACCGAGAAAAAACCCAGGCTGTCTCCGGCGGGAAGCAGGCTGACCAACACAGCCAGGGCGATAAGAAAGACCAGGCTGTACAATGCCCATTGCCTCGGCAGATTGCTCGATGAAACCGGGATGCGCAGCCGGTCCCAATGAGTCTGCAGAGACATCAACCGGCTCAGGCTCAACAGCGCCAGGCCGAACACGAAATACAGCAGTGCCCCTGCTTCGGCGCCAGAGAATCGGCTCCACTCGATAGGAGGCAGCCCGGAGCTGTTCGAGATCACCGTCTGGATGTTCAGGCGCGTCAGGGCTGTCAGGAGGACAAGCACAATGCCGCTGGTAAAGGTCAGGTTCACCATCCGCTGGTGGGCCGGGACAGTGTCAGTCTGGGTGTGGACCGGCTCCTCGCTCAACGCCGCTTTCATGTCGAGGCCGATCTCATCCAGCAGATTGAGGAACTGGGTAGCCAGCACCCAGAGTGTCGCAGCAAGCAACAAGGTGATCACAAACTCGGCTGTAAAGAGACTTCCCAATGATCCGCGCACCCAGTGCGTGAGATCGTTGGTCAGGGAAGCGGGGCCATTCGCAAACGATAGGAGAAATCGGCTGACCAGAGCAATGACAACCCACTGCACCCCAAGGGTTACGGCCCACTCGGAGCTCAACGGGGTCAACGATTGCAGCTGTTTGTGGATGTACAGCCGGTCGAGGATAATGAACAACAGGATGCCCGCCATGATCTCTGCGTGCCAGCCTGGCAAAAGGCTGCGGGCGAGAACGCTGAGAGTCAGCACCATACAGGCCATCATCAGGAAGACCAGCGTGTAGCCGATCGGCCGGAAGAGCTTCTCTCGCTCGACAGCTCTGGCATGGGGATGTGCGCTCATACGCGGCTCGATTTCTGCATCCAGAGACTCAGGTCACGCTCAGAGGCGATCGCTGTGACCGGAATACCATATGCGTACGCCTGTCTGAGGCTGGCCTCATCCGAGGCATCCATGCCCGCCAGGATGAGAAGTGCATTCTGACCGCCGCGCCGCGCCTGGTACAGTTCATGGATCAATTTATCTTCTGCCCGTCCGGTGACCACGATCAGGGTGGTTCCCCAGCCCAGCTGGTAGCGCTGTTCCTGAAGCCGGGGCGCCAGTGGCGACTGGTCGATGGAGTCGGCGCGCGCCAGGGTTTCAAGAAGCCGCATGAGGTGGCGCTTCCCCTTATGCGGTGGGATCGCCTGCGGCCGCCCGTCTGCCATAAGCGGATCGCGGCCATTGACCATCAATCCCACCATCTGTTTGTTCGCGGTGATCCAATTGGCAATGGAGGCCGCGATCACGACCGCCAGCTCAATCGAATCGATGCGGCTGCGGTAATAAAAGTCTTCTGCATTGAGGTTCAATATGATGCATGTTTCGAGCGCAATGGACGGCTCGAAGACCTTGACCTGGAACTGGCCCGTGGCAGCGGACGCCTTCCAGTCCACGCGGCGCAGAGAATCGCCGGTCACATAACCGCGCTTGCCGAAGGTTCGGGCCGGGTCTTCAAAGAGGGGCAACGTGTGACGCAGAGTTCCCTGCGGGGAGTGTGAAGGGATCTTCAGAGAAGTTAATGGGATGATCTTTGGGTACACCACCAGATGCTCAGCCAGCATCACCGCCTGGAGCGATTCCCGCAGCCCCAGGATATCGCCGGTCGAGACGGACAGCGGACCGATCGGATAATAGCCGCGCTTGCGAGCCTCGACACTGTACTCGAAATGTGCCTCACCGCGCGGACCGAGATGGATGACCGACTGAAAACTATTCGGACCCACCAGGGCCACCGGCAGCGTCTCGCGCAATTCCAGCCACGGGACAGGCAGCCAGCCGGTGTTCTGCACGTGCAGATCGATCTTGATCTTTTCCCCTAAAAAAGCATGGCTCTGGAAGCGGCGCTGGGTCCGGACCTGGGTCATGGCGCGCTTCGACCAGACCAGCCCTGACACGAGCGCCCCCACAACCAGATAGATCAGTGTGAGGGCAAAGTCGCCGCGCATGAAGGCGGCAAGCAGCATCAGCACCACCAGCAGAGGCAGGAACGAGCCGGACATCAGCGATCTACAGAGCCCAGGTCGAGAGGCGTTTTTTCCAGCAGATCATCCAGGATGGTGAGAGCTGTGCGCCCGCGCAGCTCCGCTTCGGGCTTGAGGATCAGGCGGTGGGACATGGTGAGAGGAACCAGGGTTTTGATATCCTCTGGCACCACATACTCCCGCCCGCGGATGGCGGCCAGAGCCTGGGCAGCCTTCAGCAGGGCCAGGCTGCCGCGCGGGCTGGCTCCGAGGGCCAGGTCGGGATGGGTACGGGTCCCTTCTGCCAGGGCTACCACGTACTCCTGCAGGGTGTCGTCCACATGC
>DASUOS010000134.1:0-8553 GCA_036276515.1 Anaerolineales bacterium
GATCGTCAGAAAATCCATGAACATGACTTCCATGATCGGCCGCATGCCCATCAATGCAGAACCGGTGGCAGCACCGGCAATCGCGGCTTCGGAGATGGGTGTATCGCGCACACGCTCCGGTCCGAACTCTTCCAGCATGCCCTTGCTCACACCAAAGGCGCCGCCATAGGTTCCAACATCTTCTCCAATGAGAAAGACTTCTTTGTCAGCGCGCATTTCCTGCGTCATCGCCTCGCGCAAAGCTTCGAGATAGGTGATTTCACGGGTCATGGTGCGTATACCTCCTGTTCCATGTTTTCGGGCGAGGGCTCAGGAAAGGTCTGCGCTGTCTCAGCGGCGCGATCGATGGCTGCCTTGGCAGCCTGATCGATCTCTTCTGCCTCCTCGCGGGTCATCACGGCCGCATCGACCAGGATGTTCTTGAAGCGCTTAATGGGGCATTTATGCTTCCATTCTTCGATTTCCTGCGCCGTGCGGTACAGGTTGCGGTCGCTCTTGGAATGTCCGCGCCAGCGGTAGGTCAGGCAGTCCACCAGGGACGGACCTTTCCCGGCACGGGCGCGCTCGCCTGCTTCCAGCACCGCCTCGTACACATCGAGCACATTGTTTCCATCCACGGTAACACCCGGGATACCATAGCTGGCTGCCCGCTCTGAGATGTTCTGCACGTTCATCACTTTCAACCTGTGCATCGACATGCCATACTGGTTGTTGTCGCAGATAAACACCACCGGGAGGTTCCAGGTGGAGGCCATATTCAGCGACTCATGGAACTCACCCTCATTGGTGGCTCCATCGCCAAAGTAGGACAGGAGGATCTGCTCCGAGCGGCGCATTTGCAGAGCCAGGGCGATGCCGACTGCTGTCGGAATGCCACCGGCCACCACACCGGTTGCGCCCAGGTTTCCGCCGGGGATATCGGCGATGTGCATCGAGCCGCCCCGCCCGCGGCAGTAACCCGTCTCGCGGCCGAGGAACTCAGCCATCATGATCGTGAGATCTGCACCCTTGGCGATCGTATGCCCGTGCCCGCGGTGATGATGGATGATCAGGTCCTCGGGCCGCAGCGTGGCGATGCTTCCGACCGACCCGGCTTCCATTCCGATCGAAAGGTGCATTGTGCCATGCACAAGGCCGCGGATATAGAGGTCTTCCGCTTTCTCTTCGAAGTAGCGGATCTCGCA
This sequence comes from Anaerolineales bacterium, assembly GCA_036276515.1. GTDB lineage: Bacteria > Chloroflexota > Anaerolineae > Anaerolineales > Villigracilaceae > Defluviilinea. Next base: position 1,185 of record DASUOS010000134.1, read on the forward strand.
CATTCGCTGCAGCATCCACACCAGCTTTTCCGCCGGCAATTCCTTGAGCAGGTGGTTGCCGGATCTATGGGAAATATTCGGTGCTTCCGGCGTGATAACAGTCATAGCATTCTCCTTTACCCCGGCCGTGTTATCGCTGGCCGTACTCGTTTTGATACAGGTCCACCATGTAATTGATCTGGCCGGCCGTGAGCTGGATGGGCTGTCCGCGCAGCATGGCCAGGTGCGTGATCTTTGCGATCTCTTCCACTTCCACGGCCATCTTTGTGGCCTGGGGTGCAGAGGAGCCGATCGTAAACACGCCATGGTTTTGCATGACGATGGCTTTTGCTCCACCGATCCTGCCAATAATCTCCTGGCCGATATCCGCGCCGCCGATGGGAGCGTAGCCGCCGAGCGGGATCTCACCTCCGAGCATGGCCGAAGCCGTCAGGCAGGCCGGGATGGGCTGTCCCAGCACCGCGAAGCTGCTTGCATAAGGCGAGTGTGTGTGCACCACGCCAAAGACGTCGGACCGGTGGCAATAGACATACAGATGCGTATCCGTGTCTGTCGAAGGTTTTAGATCCCCTTCGACCACGGCGCCGTCTATATCCACCACGACCATGTTTGCGGGCGTCAATTCCTCGAAGCTGACGCCGCTTGGCTTGATGACCACCAGGCCTGTCTCGGGGTCGCGCCCACTCACATTTCCACTTGTCATCTTGACCAACCCGTTTTTGGGCAATTCCAGGTTGCATTTCCAGACGATCTCACGAAGTTGTTCTAGAAGCATGGTATATCTCCAATCTGTCTGTCATGAGACTTTCAAAAAATTCTGCTCAAAAAGCTCAAGGATTCCGCGAGCGGCTGTCTCGTCGGTGATGAGCGCATGTAAATAACCGCCCCGCAGCGCGCCGTAGAGGGGCAGTGCTTTGGCCGCCGTACCCGCCACGCCGATCCTGTAGCGGATATTCTTTAGTTCTGCCAGCGTCAACCCGACGACACGATCGGCATATTCATGGGCGCACGGTTGTCCTTCCATGTTATAGATGAAGGCGTTGATATCGCCCACACCGCCACAATTTTCGGCAATACTCACCATCTCCTCCGCGGAGAGAGCCGTAAACTGGACGAAGCGTGAGACTTCTGCATCGACTGTTCCGACACCGACAAGTGCAATGTTGGCGCGGCGGGCAATATCCAGGATCTCCTTGACCGGCCCCATCGAGCGCAGTGTTGTACATTGCTCGCGCGTGTCTACGAACGCCGGCGCGTGGAGCTGATAAGCCCTGGCGCTCAACCGTTCTGCCATGTGTGTGGCCAGATAGTTCACGTCGTGGGTAATCTCGCCCTGGACTGCGCCAAGCAGTGGGACGACTTCCACCTCGTACGGACGCGCCGGCACCAGGTTCTGCACGATGGCACTGATGGCTGTGCCTCCGCCAATGCCCAGCACATCGCCATCTCGCAGATGTTCCAGTAAAAATTCTCCTGCAATACTGCCCAGGGCATTCAATGGCGAGCTGCTGGTCTCGGCCAGGGCAGGAATAACCACTGCATCCTGTAGTCCGAAGACAGCCTTGAGGCGGTCTTCCAGCTCAAATAGTTGCTGGAACGGGGTGCGGATGGTGATGTTCACGTATCCCTGTTCACGCGCCTGCAGGAGCAGCCGGTTGACCTTTGCCGTCGAAAAGCCCAGACGCTGTGCAATTTCCGTCTGTGTCATTTCCTCCAGGTAGTAAAGGGTCAGGATGATATTGATCAGTCTTATCGTTTCGTAGGAAGCCATTTTTCACCTGTCGCTAAAATAGTGTTCGGTCTCCGGCCGTGAGACCACTCTTTCGCTTGCATCGCTTTTCTTCGTTTCTGTGTTGCTTAACGGACTGCATGGCTGACCGGCTGGCCAGGCTTCGGTCACCAGGCAATCGACAAATCGGCGAGCATCCGCAACCCAGGCAATCGGGTCCTCGCCGGCATGCATCTTTCCCCACATCTCCACGCCGATCATGCCCCAGAAGCCAGCCTGCGCCAGAGCCTGAAATGTTTCCCGGAACGGGACGATGCCTTTACCAAACGGCACGCCGCGTATCACCTTCGGCAGTGCGTCTTTGACATGGATGCCCAGTAGTTGTCGTTCTGCCAGCATTACTTCGTCGGCCGGCCAATATCCGGCCGCGGCAAGATTACCAATATCCGGGTACAGGCGCAACCAGGGGGAGTTAATCTCATGGAGGATCGTGAGTCCCTTGCCGATATTATCCACAAATTGCGTATCCAGGTTTTCGAGTCCCAGCATGACGCCGGATTGGGCAGCCCAGCGGGTGCCGCGTTCGAGGCCTTCGAGAAAGTTTGCCCGGGTCACGTCGTCGCTCGTTTCGTAAAAGACATCATAGGCCATGACCTGAATCACTCGCAGGCCGATGTCCCCGGCAAACTCGATCGCCTTACGCAGGATCTCCTGCCCCCGCTGGCGGACCTCGGGCGTGTGGCTGCCGAGCGGATATTTACGATGGCCGCTCAGGCACATGGTCATGATCTTCACGCCGCTGTCCGAGATGGCCCGCCGCAGGGCCGCCCGCCGGGTTTCCGGCCAATCCAGGCGGGACAGCCGCTCGTCGCTTTCATCGATCGAGATCTCGACAAAGTCATAGCCGGCCTGTCCCGCGGCGGTGAGACGCTCATCCCACGACAGCGCTTCGGGCAGTGCTTTTTCATAGAGACCAACAGGCATCTTGAACATGGCAGTATCCAATCGTGGTTCAGCGGTACAGCCGCTTCTACCCTTTCACTTTATCCTGGGCCAGCACCTGGTTCATGACGACCGCAATAATGAGAACGCTGCCCATGGCCATGGTCTGCCAATAGGCAGGGATAACCGTCATCAGGCCGGTGGTCACGCACATGATGATGATCGCGCCGACCATGGTCTTGGCGACCGATCCCTCGCCTCCTGAGAATGCAGTCCCACCCAGCAGCACGGCGATAATACAGGCTGTTTCCATGCCGTCGCCTGAGAGCGGGTCTCCCAGGGACATATAACTCGCCCGCGCCACTCCCGCCAGCGCCGCGAAAAACCCGACGATGGTGTAGATGATCCATCCGACCTTGACGGCGTTGATCCCGGAGAGCTCGGCAGCCAGGCGATTCCCGCCGATGGCAGCAGCATATTTGCCGAGGATCGTCTTTCTTTGAATAACGATCAGCAGACCCACCAGAAGCACCGCCACCCAGAATGCCCAGGGCAGCCCGAACAGCACTTCCTTGCGAGCGTAATCATTGATCCAGGGTGGCATGGTCAATTCGCCGCTCTTGATCGCCGAAAGTCCATCGGGCACGATCAGCAGCGCGATGCCCTTGAACAGGCTGAGCGTCACCAGCGTCGCGATGACCGGTGTGATACGCAGCTTCATCACGAGCGTGCCGTTCAGAAACCCCATGGCAACTCCCACGAGCAGCGTCAGGCTGATTGCCGTGAAGAAGTTTGCGCCATTCAAAACCAGCCAGGCAAACACCACGGCGCTCAGGCTCATGCCGCTCCCTACAGAGAGATCGATGTACCCCGAGATCATCAGGAGCGTAAACGCGCCGCTCAGCGTCAGGATGGGCACGGCCGTGCGCAGCAGGTTGATGATGCTATCCGGGCTGAGGAAGTGCCCGCGCCCGAAGAGTTCCACCCGGTCCAGCTTCAGGACACTGAAGATGAACACGATCAGCAACAGCACCACATAGATGTACACCTGCTTGATGGTCGATCGCAGAGCGGTGGAGCGATCCTGTTTTTGTCGGAGGGTATCTACTTTTGCAATATTCATATCCGTGTACTCCTCTAGCTCTTCCGTTTATCCAGAGCAAACCGCTGCGCAAGAATGGCTATGAAGGTCACAATTCCCTTGAGCGTGAACTGCCAGTCCGGGGAGAGCAGCAGTCCGGTGGCAGACGAGGTCACAACCGCCAGGATAATGGCACCCAGGAACATTCCCAGTACCGAGCCAAACCCGCCGGTGATGCTCACGCCTCCCAGCAGCACGATGACCAGCGCATCGAACTCATAGCCCGTTGCCCGGCTGGAAACTCCTGCTTTGTACTCGGAGGCGAGCAGGATGCCTGTGATGCCTGCCAGCAGTGCACTAATGATATAGAGGGCAGTCAGATACTTTGTGACGTTGATCCCCGAGAGCCGGGCGGCAACCGGATTTGACCCGATCAAATAGATGCGCCGCCCAAACACAGTCTTCCTTTCGACGATGAAGGCGGCGATGATGAAGAGCGCCATCAGCACAACGGCAAGTCGAATGGAGGTGCCCGGGATACTCAGGCTCCCCAGCACACCGAAGGAGTCCGGCAGGCTGGTGTTACGCTGCGCGCCCTGCGTAATCACCTGGGCAGCACCGCGTGCCAGCATCATTGTCCCCAGGGTCACGATGATGGAGGGTACTTTCAATCTGGCAATGAAAAAAGCATTGATCGCGCCCACGCCCATGGCACAGAGCAGCGCCAGCGCCACCGCGACGCCGTATGGCAGTCCGAGTCCATTGGCGAGCACGTTCTGCGACACGTTCCTTCCCTGACAGAAATAGACTGCCAGCACGCCGGTCAGGGCGATCACACCGCCGACCGACATATCGAAGTTTCCGGTGATGAGGAGAAAGGTGACCCCGATTCCCAGGATGATGACGAACCAGTTGTTTGTGACCAGGTTGATCATATTCTGGGCTTTGTAAAAGTTCGGCACCACAAAGCTGGCGATGATGAACAGCACAACAAGCACACCCACCATGAAGAGCGTGATAAACGATTCGTCGCTCAGGGAGATATTCACCCGGGGTTTGTGCAGAGGCGGTTTGTGAAGTTGTTTAATAGCCATGTCTACGCTCCTCCGGTCACAACGTGCAGGATTTGCTCGCTGTCCACATCACAGTTGTTTCGCAGTGTGGACTGCAGACTCCCATCGTACAGAAGATAAATGCTGTCACAGATATTCATCACCTCGGGCAGTTCCGAAGAGAAGATAATGATCGTCTTTCCTTCGCGCGAAAGCTGGCGGATGAGGTTGTAGATCTCACTCTTGGCGCCCACATCGATGCCGCGCGTGGGCTCGTCCAGCATGAGCAGATCGGCATCGGCAAAGAGACATTTGGAGAGCACCACCTTCTGCTGGTTGCCGCCGGAGAGCTTGGCAGCCTCTTTTTCGATGCTGTTGGTGGCGATCTTCAATGTATCCACATACTCCAGCGTGATCTTGCGCTCGGTGGCATCGTTGATAAACCCCATCCTGGAGATCTTGCCCATATTCATGACAGGCACGTTTCCCCGTATGGTCAGAATGGTGAACAAGCCTTGCGACCTGCGCTCCTCCGGCACCAGCGCGATGCCCGCTGCAATGGCTTTCTCTGGCGCGGGCTGGAGCTTCTTTCCCTTGAAGATGATTTCCCCTTCATATGAATCGGCGCCGTAGATGGCGCGGGCAAGCTCCGTTTTGCCGGCGCCTACCAGCCCGTAGAACCCGGCGATCTCCCCTGCATGGATCTCAAACGAGATATCGTTCAGCCGGTGATTGGAGAGGTGCCTGACTTCCAGGATGGTATCGGTGCACTCGACTTCACGCGGCGTGTACTGTTCGAACACGGTCTTGCCGATCATCATCCGGATCAATTCGGAGCGGTCCTTGATCTCGGCGACGGGCTTTGTCTCGATGTGTTTGCCGTCACGCATGACCGTCACATAATCGCCCAGCTCGAAGATTTCGTCGAGCCTGTGAGAGATGTAGATCACAGTGACATTCTTCTCGCGCAGGGCTTTGATGATGGCGAACAAGCGCCCGATCTCGGATTCGGAGATCGCGGCGGTCGGCTCATCCATAATGATGATATCGGACTCGGCAGCGACTGCCTTCGCGATCTCCACGATCTGTTTCTTTGCCACACTCAGGCTCGAGACGAGCTGTGTAGGCTTGATGGATGGCTCGATGCAGTTCAAGACACTGACCATCCGCTGGATCTTGTCTGTCCTCCTCAGGAACCCCAGGGTGGTGTCCTCCATCCCCAGGGTCAGGTTCTCCTCGACAGTGAGCTGGTCGACCACATTGAGTTCCTGGAACAGGGTGCTAATCCCTTTTTGTTTCGCATCCCTCGTACTGTGAGGCTCGTATTCTTCCCCGTTCAGCAGGATCCGGCCGCTCGTGCGCTCGTAGGCGCCGGTGAGGATCTTGATCACCGTGGATTTCCCCGCACCGTTCTCGCCGACCAGGCAGTGGACTGTATTCCGCTTGATGTCGAAACTGACATTGTTGACGGCTCGTACACCCGGGAAATCCTTCACCAGATCTCTGATCTCCAGCACATTCTCTGTCGGTTTCATGGATGGGCTCCTGGCAGTTACCGGGAGGAGGTTTTCCTCCTCCCGGTAACTGTATTACAACTTTGAACTATGTTAATCGAGATTCGTCCCGAACTGGGTGTTGAGCCATTCGATGGCATCCGCTTCGGGCATCGTCCAGAAGGATACGTTGTAAGCCTTGTAGAAAAACTCGTTGGCGGGTTGAGAGGTTGGGTCCACTTTGCCGCTGAGGATATCGATGATCAGGTCGATGCGGCCGTGCGAGGTTTCGATCGGGGGCAGACCCATGGACAGTTTCAGCGAGCTGTTCGGATCGTACACCTGCTTCATCTCAACTTCGTCGAAGTCCACGCTCGCCACAATTTCAGTCAGCGGCTTGCCGTCCTCGAACTTGCCGCGCCCTGCCTGGGTGAGAGCAGCCATTGTGCCAACGGTTTGCCCCGAAGCTTCGGAGTAGATCAGGTTGACTTCGGGATGAGTGGTCAGGAGGTCGGTCATGACCTGCTTGGCCTGGTCGGTGCCCTTGCTGACATCCAAACAACCCAGGTCTGTAGCAGTCGGGTCGACGGACAGAACGCCTTCCACCCACGGATCGGTACGCCCGGACTTGACCTCGACATGGTTGGGCCAGCCGAGCTGGACCATGACGATGGGCTTATCGGGGTGAGCGGCTTTCCATTGCGTGGCCATCTCAACACCCATCTGATACGAAATTCCTTTCTCGTCACTTCTGGCCACCGGGATACCGCTGTCGCCCAACGGGCTGAAGAAAGAGGTCAGGATAACACCTTTATCCAGAGCTTCGAGCACGGCGGGGCGGACGGCATCATAGTCCCAGATGTGCAGGGTGGCAGCGTCGATGCCCTGGGCCATGATCTGGTCCACGTTCTGGGTCATGACGGCGGAATCTGCTTTGCCATCGAAGACAAAGACTTCCGCGCCGTACTTTTCCTTGGCATACTTCTGCGCTTCAGCAGCCTGGGCCTGGTGGAACACATTGCTTAGATCCGAAACGAAGAAGGCGATCTTCAGGCCTTCCGTCTGAGGCGCC
>DASUOS010000135.1:0-2975 GCA_036276515.1 Anaerolineales bacterium
CGGCGGGCAGGACCCCCAGAGCCGTATCGGTACCGATCAGGCCGTTGACGACATTGCCGATCGTCCCATCGCCGCCGACAGCGAAGACCGCATCCTTTTTCTCAGCCGCAGCCTGCCTGGCCAGCTCGACCGTGTGCAAGCCGCTTCGAGTTGCCTGCACGTCCACCTGCCAGCCCGCAGACTCGAGCTCCTCTACCGCGGATTTAATGAATGGCTTCACAGGAAACTTCCCCGCCGCGGGATTGTAGACGATAACAGCACTGCGCATGTGAAGATTATACCGTGACCTCCGGCCCCATCCGCCGCTAAAGCTGCACCTCCCCCAAATAAGACCGAAAATCTTCGGTCTTATTTGGGGGAGGCTGGGAGGGGGTGGGGTATAATTCTTTAACAATGGAAGAAGGGACAGTTCTCAACAATCGCTATCAACTGCTGGAGCGTCTGGGCAAGGGCGGGATGTCGGACGTCTTCCGGGCGCGGGACCTGATGCTGGAACGGTATGTGGCCATCAAGGTCCTGCACGAGCAGTATTCCATGGATGAATCCTTCCAGCAGCGCTTCAGGCAGGAGGCGCGTGCTGCGGCTAACCTCTCCCATCCCAATATTGTCACTGTTCATGATTTCGGCCTCGACCAGGGCCAGTTGTTTATTGTCATGGAGCACGTCCCGGGCAAGGATCTGAAGACCCTGCTGCGCCAGCGTGGACGCTATACCGTTGAGGAAGCCATCCCGCTGATCGTGCAGGCCTGCGCGGGGATCGGCTACGCCCACCGCGCCGGGCTGGTCCACTGCGATATCAAGCCACACAACATGATCGTCACCCCCGACGCGCGCCTCAAGGTTACCGACTTCGGCATCGCCCGCGCCCTCTCCACGATCCTGCCTGATGAACGGGCGGATGTGGTCTGGGGCTCGCCGCAGTACTTCTCCCCAGAGCAGGCAGTTGGCGAAGCGCCCTCCCCGGCATCCGATGTGTATTCGCTGGGCATTGTTCTCTATGAAGTGCTTACCGGCGCGCTGCCCTTCAGCGCTCCCACCAGCGAGGAGCTGGCGCTCCTGCACCTCCAGGCGGACCCCATCCCGCCGAGTGAATATGTGCCCGATATTCCCTCTGCGCTGGAGGAGATCGTGTTAAAGGTCCTTTCGAAAGAACCCTCGGCGCGCTATCGTACAGCTGACCAGTTGGGACGCGTCCTCCTGCGCTTCGGCACCCAGCAGGATATCCCGGCTACGGCCGCTTTGAATTTGACTCCCGAAGCCGTAACCACCTACCGCCAGCCGGATACGGCACCGCAGCCTGTACCGGCCACCTTCCCCCAGCGATCGGAACCGCGGCCGGCGCCGCCTCCCACGACCGTTACAGAGGTCAGTTTCACCGAAGTGGATTGGACGGCCGTGGCCCTGGGCCTGCTTGCACTCATCATGGTCGGCGGGCTTGTCCCGTTCTGGGTTTACATCTTCTTCCTCTACAATCCCCGTTGACCAGGTGACAGAACAGTCACCTGATTTTTAATATGGCGAAGAAATACGTACTTTCCACCTCGATCCTTTCCGCAGATTTTACACGCCTTGGCGAGGAGATCGCCGCGGTCCAGGCGGCCGGTGCGGACTGGCTGCACGTGGATGTGATGGACGGCCATTTCGTCCCGAATATAACCATGGGACCATTCATCGTCCAGGCCTGCCGCCGGGCGACGCAGCTGCCTCTGGATGTGCATCTGATGATCGAGCAGCCGGAGCGCTATCTCGACGCCTTTGCCAAAGCCGGTGCCAGCGGACTCACCGTCCACGTGGAAACCTGCCCGGATCTCGCCGGGACGCTGCAACAGATCAAGTCTCTGGGCTGTACAGCCGGCGTGGTCCTGAACCCGGCGACGCCTGTGAGGGACATCGAACCCTATCTGGGGGAGGCAGACCTTGTGCTGGTCATGAGCGTGAACCCCGGGTATTCGGGCCAGAGCTTTATACCGGAAACCATCGCCAAGGTGGCGGAGGTCCGCAAACAGCTGGACGCACTCGGCTCCTCCGCCTGGCTCGAAGTGGACGGTGGGATCGATGTCAACACCCTGCCCTTGATGAAGGAGGCCGGCGCAACCGCCTTCGTGGCCGCGACCGCGGTCTTCAAACATCCCCAGGGCTCTCAGGCAGGGGTAAAGTCCCTCATGAATATCATCGCGAGCCCCAGGCGATAGCGAGTGGCGAAGCAATCCCCTGTAAAGGTTGATACTCAGGTTATCCAGAGATTGCTTCTCGAATACTCGCAATGACACTTAAAACAAAAATCACGACCTGCGTCGTGATCCTTGTTTCCTGAAGAACCAAACCCTAGGCGGCGGTTTTCGCCATCGCCTTAATGCACTTGGCGCACAGGATCTTGTGGACCATGCGGCCTTTTTCCATCACAATCGTTTTCTGCAGGTTTGGTTTGAAGGTACGATTGGTGGCGCGCTGGGAAAACGAGCGGTTATGCCCGAAGGTGGTGGTCTTCCCGCAATTTGCACATTTAGCCATTCTGAAGGACTTCCTTTCTTGCTATAATTCCGGTGGTGCGAGGTTTGACGCCTTTTTCGAAGGCAGGGCATTTTACCATACAACGTAGCCTTGTTCAAGGCAGGATGTTAAAATAGACAGGTTCACCGGACTGTCCGTATGTGGGCGGCCAGTGAACAGATACACACAAGAGGAACCTATGGGCGAAGAAACAACATCATTGGGCGGGATACACATCTCTCCAGGCGCGGTGGCGACGATTGCCTACCACGCCACCCTGCAGTCGTACGGTGTGGTGGGCCTGGCCCCCAAGAACATTGCCGATGGTATCGTTAATGCAATCACGCGCGACCCAACGCACGGCATCTCCGTGGATTACAACGGCGAGGATATCGACATCGAGATCCACATTATCGTGGAGTATGGCACGCGCATCAATTCGGTGGCGGAGAGCGTGGCAAACACGGTCCGTTTTCAGGTGGAGA
>DASUOS010000136.1:0-9624 GCA_036276515.1 Anaerolineales bacterium
AGTATAATCCTGCCTGTTGTGGAGGCAGAGTGATGCACGAACCTGTGCTGGTGCTCAACGCCAATTTCGAACCGATCAATGTCTGTACCACACGCAGGGCCGTTGGCTTGCTCCTGGCAGGAAAAGCTGACATGGTGGTGAATGGCCGTGGACATATTCGTACGGTACAGCAGCTGCTGCCACGGCCTTCCGTGATCCGGCTGGAGGTCCAGGTTCATCGGCCGCGCCCCCACGTCAAACTGACACGCCGCGAGGTGTTCCGCCGGGACAATTATACCTGCCAGTATTGCGGAAAGCGGGAAGGCAGCCTGACCGTGGACCATGTGATGCCGCGCCATCTCGGTGGACAGCACATCTGGACCAACGTCGTGGCGGCCTGCCCGCACTGCAACCACCGCAAAGGCGGCCGAAGGGTGGAAGAGGCGCACATGCGCCTACTGCGCATCCCTCGTGAGCCGCCTGCCAGCGCTGCCTATATCTTCGGCAGGCACCTGCTGGAATACGAGGAATGGGAACCCTACATCAACGGCTGGTAAATTCCAAAAAAGCTCCCCTCAGTGAGGGGAGCTTTTATTATAGGTCGATGGTCATAAAGTCAGTTGCGAGGATGATCTCCCCCCGATAGGTCTTGGCTGCTTCCTCAACCAGGTTGCCATTGGCGAAACGTCCTGTTGGGTAATGGATCAGGTACAGTTTGCCGACCTCGGCCTGGGTTGCGATCTCTCCTGCCTGCTCTGCTGAGGAATGGCCGTACACCGCCCCGGCCGCTTCATGGATCAGGATGTCCGCCCCATCCGCCAGATGAACGGTCTGTTCGCACGGCTCGGTATCACAGGAATAGGCCAGGATCTTGCTCGGAACCTTGCATTCTATCCGCAGCCCGATTGTGGGGATCATATGGTGAACCGGCGAGGAAAATACCTTAAACTCGCTGCTATCCATGACGAAGGCCAGCTCACTTTCCGGCAGGCGAAAAAAGCCGACCGAAAAGAAATTCGGCCATTCTGCCCAGCCATAGAACCCCATTAACCCCTCAAGTCGATCAAGCGTGTAGTGCAATCCATAGATATTGAGCGGTTTGGTGCGGCCCATCAGCCACATATCCATCAGCAGCAGCGGGACTCCAGACACGTGATCCGGGTGGAAATGAGTGATCACAATATCTGTCAAGTCATTGAAGTCGACGCCCGCCTGCTCGAGGCGGACAACGGGATTGCTCACACAATCCACAAGAATGGTACGCTCATTGCCTATGATAACAAGGTGAGTGTTCTCATGGTCTTTGGAAGGTACTGCGTTTGATGAACCTAGGATGATGACCTTGGGCATGGAGGCCTCATGATTAGAGATAGGGGAACGCCATCTTGATCAGCAACGGTGTGATATACACCTCAATCACGGCTGCTATGGCCAGCAGGGGCAGAACCACTCCAATGAAGACCCGGAACCAATCCGCCAGGGAGAGCAGCAGGATCTCCCCCAGACTCTTTTCGGTCTGCGGTGTGACCAGTTGGGCTCCCACTTTGAACATGGCGGCGGTCGCCAGGAAAACGGCCGTCAGTTCGAAAATCCCGTGCGGCAGAACACCCGCTGCAAAGGTAAGCAATGGCGAAAATCCGACGATGCTCGCCGCACCCATCACCCCACCCACCAGGCCGATGTTCCCGATAAACAACGTCAGGCCAAGCGTGGAGAACGAGACGAGGCCCAGCGCCAGGAATGCCACGGTCGTCCGCGCGTTGTGGAAGAATAAAACAGGCGCCGGCAGGGCGGTGCTCAGCTGGTCAAGGTTTCCCAGGTTGGCCGCTACAAAGGTCCGGATGTTATTGACGCGATCAGGTGTCAGGTTGAGATGTAAGGGTACATATTCCACCACCCAGAGATAACTAACGATGCCGGTGATGGCCGCCATGACAAGCACAATCGCCAGGGGCTGACGCAGCTGGCGCAGGGTTTCGGGAATTTCCCGGCGATACCATTCTGAAATAGACCCGGCGTTCCCTGTGAAGCGGTCACGAAAGCGGCGCCACATCAGCTTGAAATCCAGGGTGTCGATCTCGCGTCCCAGCATATATTCGCGGCGAAAGTGCGCCAATCCCAGGCGGACCAGCAGCCCGGAAAGCAAAGTCACTGCGACAATGGCAAACCAGAGCACATCCTCGTTCCCCCAGAAGATCAGGATCGTCTCACCCTGGAGGAGGAACGCGACCGGCACCACAACAAAGGAGGCGAGAAGGTTCGCAGCTCGAATGGTCGTTGCCTGGATGGAAATAACGATCGCCGAAGACACCATCAGTACCGCATGGGCGAACGTTAGCAGGAAGATCAATGCCAGCATATAGGCACTTGGAAATTCCACAGCGCGGCGACCGACCAGGATTAGATAAATGCCGATCGAAGCATAACTGAAGACCAGGGGGGTTGTAATTCCGACCAGCAGCTTCCCCAGGTACAAATGTTTATCTTCCAACGGAGAGCTTAAAAGAGGCTCTATGGTGCCACGTTCCTTTTCTCCTACAAACGATTCGAGCGCAACCACGAGCGTGAAGGACAACGGGAAGAATCCGATCACAAGCACGACGAACGGGATCAGGTTGTCGAGGATGAGATCGCCGCCAAAGCGGTTCATGAACCCGATCGCCTGGCGGGTTGTGTCATCCGCAATGAAAGGAAAGAGGGACACCAGCAGGAGCATGGGCACCACGATCCGCCAGTCGCGGAACTGGTCGATGAACTCACGGCGGGCAACAAGCCATATCGCTTCAAGATCACGCCGCATAGCTAACTCCCTGTGCATCGGCCATGGTCTTAAGATATACATGCTCGAGCTTGCGCGGAACTTCCTGAAATGAAACGAGCGGTGCGTTCCGCGCTGTCAGTGCATGGACCAGTGTAGGGTTGGCGCTCTGCGGCGCATCCACCTGGAACCGCAGGCTGGTGCTGTCACGCGAGGCGAGGGTTACTCCCTGCGGAAGGACAAGCTCGCCTGCATCGAATTCCCGGGCAAATTTGGCCTCATATTCAACGGGTCCCAGCACCTGGCGTTTTAATTCATCCAGCGTGCCGTTCAACAGGATCTTCCCCCGGTAGATGATCGCGATGTGGTCGGCAAGCGATTCGGCTTCGGCCAGATTGTGGGTGCAGATGATGATCGTCCTTTGGGTGGAGCGGAGCCGGGCGATCTCATCCCGGACCAGCCTGGCTGACTCGGGGTCCATGGCAGAGGTCGGCTCGTCGAGCAGCAGCACGGACGGGTCATGCATAAGGGCCCGCGCCAGGGCGAGCTTCTGCTTCATGCCTTTGGAGTATTCTCCGGATCGGCGACGGGCCGCTTCTGCCAGGCCAAAGTATTCCAGCAGATAGGCGCTCCGATTCCTGCGAGTTTCCGGATCGAGACCATATACTTTTGCGAAAAAATCCAGGTATTCCCAGCCGGTCATGCGCATGTACAGGCCATGTTGTTCTGTCAACACGCCAACCTTGGAACGGACGTCCTGTGGTCGTTTGGTCACATCAAATCCGGCCACACGCGCCCAGCCTCGTGTAGGCGTCAGCAAGGAAGTCAGCATACGAACCGTGGTCGTTTTGCCTGCTCCGTTCTGCCCCAGCAATGCCAGGATCTGGCCCGGCTGTACAGACAGAGTTACTCCATCCACTGCCCAAAATTCGTTATTGAATTGTTTGCTCAGATCACTCGTTTCGATCATTTTTACCTATCCGCTGGAGACATTTTCCAGCACAATCACTTTTTCGGTCAATAAGACAACAGTCCTTGGTTCATAACCGGGCCTGGACAACGCGCGGCCGGTGACGGAGATATAGCGTCAGCGCGGCAAACACGGCGACAACGGCCATGATGGACTGGTTGATGTTGATGCCGGCGACCAGCGAAGCGTCAAGGCGCAGAAAGTCCAGCAGGAAGCGTCCAACCGGGTAGACGATCAAATAGACCAGGAAGATATCCCCATTCCGCAGACGGTCCCCATAGCGATGGGACAGCCAGAGCATCAGAAACATATTCCCGAGATTCCATACTGATTCGTAGAGGAACAAGGGATGGTAATACTCTACGCCGGTAAAGCCCTGCAGGCGGTGTTCCGGGTCGATGTAAATTTTCCAGGGGAGATTTGTGGGGGCGCCATACAGTTCCTGGTTGACAAAATTCCCCCAGCGTCCAATCGCCTGGCCCAGGGCAAGGCCCGGGGCAGCAATATCCGTCCATTCGGCAAAATTGAGCTTGTGCCGGCGGGCGTAGAAGAACAACACGATCACTCCGGCGATCACAGCGCCCGGGATGCCAAGACCTCCTTTGCGGATGTTCAAAGCATCCAGTGGATGGGTGAAATACCACTCCGCAGTGATACCGGAGGATGGCGGCGGGGTCAGGATGTGCCAGAGCCGGGCGCCGATAATGCCGCCGATCAATAAATAGATCATCAAATCCCAGACGATCTCAGCCGGATAGCCCCTGCGTTTTGCTTCACGGGTGGCAAGCCATGCGCCTGCCACGGCGCCAAGCATCAGGATGATCCCGTAGTAACGGATTTCAAACTGGCCGATAAAGAACCCTTCAGGCATCTACGTCTCCGAAATTCAATCGCGCATTTTCAGATGAGCCTGGCTGCGTACATGCCAGATTCTCTGCAAGGCTGTAATGTTTGCAAAGATCGCAATAATCCCAAGTCCCAGGTAAAGCTGGTTGAACACCAGCGAGGGTGCAAGGACAAGATAACGTTCCACACGCGTCAGCAGGCCAACCTTCGCCTGGTAGCCCAGGCCTTCCGCCCGCGCCTTGACGTATGACACCAGCACCGACCCGGCTGCCGCACCAAAGACCAGGAGGCCACCAATGGGCTCGCCCAGAACCAGGAAATGATAGAGCAGACCGCCATAGATGATCAATTCTGAATAGCGGTCGCTGACCGAGTCGACAAATGCGCCAAAGTCGCTGGATTCGCCGCGCAGACGGGCCATCGTCCCATCCAGCGCGTCGACAGGGGTCATGAGCAGAACAAGGAGTCCACCTGTGAGCATTTCGCCTCGTGCAAGAAAATAAGCGCCGACCGCGTTGCCCGCCAATCCCAGCATGGTTACCATGTTGGGCGTCAAACCCAGGCGATTAAAAAATCCGCCGAGCGGATCGAGTACCCATTTGAACCATAACCTCAAATAATCGGTGAAGGTTTTCTTTTGAACCATGTTGGTATGAACGCTCTCCAGTGTTTTCCTCATGAATCACACAACCCGGCAATCATAACAGCAAAACCGGAAATATTGGCCTGTCTGACTTTCAAATGCCTTACGGAAGGAACCTACATTTCACCCTGCGGTTCATCTTCTTCGTCGAGAGGGCCAAGCAGTACATCGCGTTCCTTGCCACCCCCCAGCGAAGGTCCGACCACGCCCAGCTCCTCCAGCTGGTCGAGCAGGCGTGCCGCACGCGGGTACCCGATCCGCAGGCGCCGTTGCAGCAGTGAAGCGGAGGCGCGCTGGCTCTGGCGGACAATGGAGGTCGCCTTTTCGATCAGGTCTTCATCCTCGTTCTCTTCGGGCTCCGTCAGCAGCTTTTCCCAGGGCGGCGCGTCCTTGGAAATCTCCGCATTCTTCTGCCAGTGGGCGATGATGCGCTCGATCTCCATATCGGTGATCATCACCCCCTGGGCGCGGGCCGGGTTCCCAACTTCGGGATTGAGGAAGAGCATATCGCCGCGCCCCAGCAGGGAATCGGCGCCGGTCGTATCCAGGATGACCCGGCTGTCCACACCAGACGCCACGGCAAAGGCAAGGCGAGCCGGGAAGTTGGCCTTGATCAGGCCGGTCACCACGTCGGTAGACGGCCGCTGGGTAGCGACGATCAAATGAATGCCTGTGGCGCGCGCCATCTGCGCCAGGCGGACCAGGTTGTGCTCCGTCTGGTCCGGTGCAGACATCATCAGGTCGGCGAGCTCGTCGATCAGCACCACGATGCGCGGCAGCGGCGCCCCATCTTTCTTGCGCGAGAGGCGGCGATTATAGGTATCGAGATCGCGGGCATGGGCGGCTTCGAGCAGGCGGTAGCGGTGTTCCATTTCCACGACCACCCAGCGCAGCACGCCCATGATACGCTCGATGTTCGTCTCCACCTTGCCATACAGGTGTGGCAGGCCATTAAAGCGCAGCAGCTCCACCATTTTCGAATCGATCATCACCATGCGCAAATCTTCGGGTGAGTTGTTCATAGCAAGACAGGCGGCAATCGAGGTGATACATACAGACTTGCCTGACCCGGTAGCACCGGCGATCAGCAGGTGCGGCATGCGCGCCAGGTCTGCTACGACAGGCTGGCCCGAGACATCGCGGCCCAGCGCCATGGCCAGAGGCTTCCCGATCTTATGGAATGTTTCCGTTTCCAAAATCGAGCGCATGCGCACAACGGAGGAATGTGAGTTTGGAACTTCGATTCCGACATAAGGCTTGCCCGGTACGGGCGCTTCGATCCTCAGCCGTTCGGCAGAGAGCGCCAGAGCCAGATCCTTTTGCAGGGAGGCAATTTGGGCTACACGAACCTTGATCTGTTGGGCCTCCTCCTCGCTGGAACCCGCCCGCTTCATGAACCCGGGCTGGACGGCGAATTGCGTTACGGTTGGGCCTACCCGGAACCCGATCACGGTGGACACGATGCCAAACTCGGCCAGCGTTTTTTCGATCATGCCCGCCGTCTGGTTGATCGTCCGCTCGTCGGGGCGGGTGTTCTGGTCGGCCAGCAGGATGTTGAGGGATGGAAGACGGTCGTCACGATCGCGCGGCGCGGCAGGCTTTTTATCCTGCCGTTCCTCGATCTTGAGGGATTTTCTGAACTCTGGCGGAAGTGTGTTGGCGGGACGTTTGCGGGCAGGCCGTTCCGCTTCCGGCTTTTCGGCAGGCGCCTGCTCCTGGAGCTCGGGCTGGGTGACGATTTCCACCGGCTGGACCTCCCCCGCCAGCTTCATCAGCCAGCGCTCGATCATGGCCCACACCCCGAAACCGGTCATGACTGCCACAGCCCAGAGCACAAACAAAAGAAGGGTACCCCCCACCTCACCCAGCCGCCAGAAGAGATTGACGAGTCCCCAGCCGATACGACCGCCGTCCATGCCGGATTCGGCCCGCAGCAGTGAGTTGCCCCCCAGCGCGGCGAACAGGCTGATGGTCAGAAATGCGGCCAGCTCCAGTGCAAACAGCCTCCCCCACCCGATCGAAAAGCTATCCCCTTGCAGGATAGCGAAACCGGTAAATCCAATCGCCAGAACAACCAGGTACGCGCCCCAGCCAAACCACAGAGATAGCAATCCTGCCCAGGGGATGAGAAACAAGCCCCCGGTAAAACCGCCGAGCGCCAGCAG
The DNA here is from genome assembly GCA_036276515.1 of Anaerolineales bacterium. Lineage (GTDB taxonomy): Bacteria > Chloroflexota > Anaerolineae > Anaerolineales > Villigracilaceae > Defluviilinea. The sequence goes on from DASUOS010000136.1 coordinate 7,362, forward strand.
GGTCATGAGCGCGAAGGCCATCAGGAAAATTCCCAATGCATCGCGTATGAAACGTCCAAAGTGCGCGTTGAACCGCGCAAAACGGTCCAGCCAGTCGTCCTGCAGTTCGGAATCGTACATGCCCGGTTGTGTCTTGGAACGATTTCGCATTAATGGTTTAACTGCATGCTCAATCCCATGCGCTGGTGAGAGGGGTCCAGGTGCAGCACTCGTACCTGGATCTGCTGGCCTTCCTTGAGCAGCTCACGCGGCGACTGGTTAAGGGCAAGCGGCATTTCCGAGGCATGGATCAAGCCCTCCACACCGGCGTCAATGCGGGCAAACGCGCCGTACGACAGGACGCTTGTAACGACCGCCGGAAGAACCGCATGGACCGGGAAATCCACCAGGGCGCGCTCCCACGGATTTGACGTCATGCGTTTGAGGCTGAGGGCCACGCGGCAGCGCTCGACCGAGACATCCAGCACCTGGACCTCGATCTCCTTCCCCAGTGAAACAATCTGGTTTGGATGGGAGACACGTCCCCATGACAGCTCGGAGATATGGATCAGCCCTTCCACCCCACCCAGGTCCACAAACACACCAAAATCGGTGATGTTCGTCACGGTGCCTTTGACATGGGCGCCATTCTCCAGGGTATGAAAGAGCTTGGAGCGTTTCCCGGGCTCAGCAAGAGCGGCGCGCTCCGAGAAGACCACGCGTCCATCCTCCGGCACACACTCAATGACCTTGAGGTTCAGCGTCCTGCCCATATATGTTTCGAGGCTCAGGTCACGATCTTCATCATCCTTGCCTGCCAGCTCGATCAGATGCGAGAACGGGACAAAGCCGGTGAGCATGTCGGCTTCCACGAGCAGCCCGCCGCGGTTGTGGCCCGTCACTTTCATTGTGATGATGCGATCGGCGGTATAGATCTCCTTGACCTCCTCCCAATTCACCTGGACCGGCTCGATCACCTGGACCGGTTCGACCTTCTCCTGGACGCCAGGCTTCGGCTTAACTGCCGGCTGAGGTATCCGGGAAGGCGCGTGGAGGCGCTCCTCGGCCAGGACCGATTCCCACCAGCCCTCGTCTGTGACCGGCATCGCATTTTCGTACTTCCGCCTGGCATTATTGTTTTTGACTGTCATATGCGTCTCCTAACTTTATCACTTCATTCTGTTCCATATCGAGGATCGCACGCGCCACCGCTTCCACGGCCACTCTCTGCTTGCGATAAAGGTCGGCCTCGGACATGGCTAGCCGCCCCGCGACTTCACGCACCTTGCGTCCCTCGATGAATTTCATTTCCAGGATGTTATACAGGATCCACTCGCTTGTAAAGCGCCGGTCCCCCTCGGGCTTGATCTGGTCCACCGCCTTGCGCAGGAGGGCACGCAGTGCATTTGCCGTATTGCCTTCATGGTCTTCTGCCAGCATTTGAACGATACGCAATTTCATCAGCGGACTGTTGGTCAGTTTCGGACCACCCCAGTAATGAGCCAGGGCATCCTTGACCCAGTCAGCCAGATCGTTCTCTTCGGGAAGAGGTTCGGTAAGCAGGCTGGTACTCGAATCGTATCGTCCCACGGCCCGGATGTGCTGCAGCATATCGATCTGCGGCTGTAAATCTTCCAGGGAGCGGAAGACACGCTGCTGGAGCTGGCGGTCTTCGAGAGCCAGGGCCGCACGGTCGGCGAGGAGCCAGACGGCGTCGCGCTGGTCGCGATCCATGGGCTGGCCGGCTTTGCGGGCAATACCCAGCAGGCCCAGCAGGGGAGGCAGCTCATCACGATCGCCGTCCACTTTGCGCTGGTGGAGTGGAAGGATCCAGAAGTCGCCCCAGACGAACTCATGGCGGCCGTTCTCGCCATTGGAGTCGATCAGCTTCAGAGCTTCGTCCAGGTTTTCATTTTCCAGGATGGACCTGTTCCCTGCCACCACACTGAGTGACAGCTCTCCCCCATCCAGGGCAGCGACAAACGCGCAGGGTGATTGCAAATGATCACGTACAGCGGCCAGCACTGTCTCAAGAAATTGCTGTAAGTCGCCGCGCGTCAACAGCCGCTCTTCGATATTTTGCAGAAGCTGGAGCTCGGCCCGGTCGCGGCCAAAGAATAAAACCTTTTCCCAGATCGGCGAGAATAAAGTCACTGCATGTTCGAACAACAAGACCGTCACGACTACGGTCAAAGGGACAAAGGCGGAATATTCCTGTCCGCCAAAGTACTCGCCGGCCCGGCGCACGATGGTCATCATTGCCAAAGCGAGGGAAGCGGTCACC
>DASUOS010000137.1:0-3100 GCA_036276515.1 Anaerolineales bacterium
CCGTTCGTTCATCTGCAGGCTGGCGGCAAAGACTTCGGGGAAGCCAGAGGTATTTTCGCCGATCAGGATGACCAGCGGCACGGACTGCGAGCCAAACACATCCTGGGCCTCGACCCGAACGACCTGTTCCTGATTCCGGTTATACAACTCGCCGATCGCGTCGCCATGGAACATGGAGAAGAGTGTTTCGAGGGGCCAGCCTCTCGACGAGTTGGCAATACGCAGATCGAGGATCAGGCCTCCCAGCTCGCGGCTGGCTGTCATGCCCTGCAGGCTTTCGTAAACATCCTGTTCGATGCCTTCATAACCGATGGGAGGGAACAGCAGGTAGCCAATATTCGTGCCGGTGATGACATCCGTTTCCAGCTTGCCGGTGCTGGTCAGCTTGGCCCGCTCCACTTCCAGTTGTCTTGGCTCTTCACCCGGAGACTGGACGGTGAGCGTCACAGAGCTTCCAGCAGCCCCGCGGATGCGGTTAACGGCATTCAGTCCTTCTTCAAGCAGGATGGGATCGCCATCGATGCTAAAAATGCTGTCACGAGCCTTCAAACCCGCTGCTTCGGCCGGTGATCCTTCGATCACCGCCAGGATGACGATGTGCGGTTCCTCCGCTTCCTGAAACCCGATGAAGGCGCCAATCCCATCGTAGGTGCTGGCATCTGTCATGTCCGCTTCGATGCGCTCGCTGCGCGACTGGTGGAGGAAGCTGCCCTCTGGCAGGTCGCCTTCCAGCTCGTCCAATAGCGAAATGAATTCCTGGTTGCTTAATCCCGAGTCGATGCGCTGGGAATAACGCGACTCGAGCGTTTCCCAATCGACATCGGCTGTTTCATAATAGATATAGGTATCTTCGATGTGGGTCCATAACGTGTCAAAGGTGCGGGATTGATGTTCTTCGGGCTGATAGGCTGGCCCAAACGTCCCGGCCTCCACTTCTTTATCCAGCGGAAGAAAACCACCGCAGGCGGTGAGCGCAAGTCCCACGATCATGTAAATTATCCAACGCCAAATACATTTCATAACGGCTACCTCTACCTGATTGCTCGCCTCAACGTTTGAACGTACATCCAATCCCTCCATGTATTGAAAGACTCGGTCATGGAAACCATCCTTACGCCGCCGGCAGCCTGCGAATGTTCCGGGGATTCAGGACTGAAATGCGCCGCACACCCTTTCCCAGCATGGCCTGCGACTCTGCATCGAGCTCCACCCAGTGGAAACTGCGATGCTCGGAATACGGGTCAATGCGAACGACCACGCCCTCGAACCAGCCTTCCGTGCCCCAGGTTTCGGAATCGAGGAAGATCTGTACCCGGTCACCGACACGGATCGGTTCACTCATGCTCTCTTCCGGCGATTGGCAAACAGGAACATAGCCAGGGCCAGGGCCATCATGATCCCGCCGTTGATCGCCCACTGAGGGTCTCCGGTCATAACGCTGCCGGGCAGGACGTTGATCCCCTGCAAAAAGAAGACCAGACCCGGCAGGAAGATCAGGATGGCAAGTAGATTAAGCAAAAGCTTCATGGGGCTCTCCTCCAGAGATGGGCGTGATTATACCCGTACGCATATTTCCTTTGCCACCTCCTGTATCACTATACGGAAGGTAGTTCGTTAATGGATTTGGTTGTTGATTCGGATGTCTCACTAGTACTCGGACAATCTAAAACTGGAGGGCAGATCGCTCGATCCTTCCCCAGACTCACCTTCCAACTTAATCTTGTTGGAGTACCAGCAGAATCCCTTAAGAAGAGCGCCCGTTAGCCTGTACAAAACATGATAAAATAGAACGTTCGTTCGTACTTCCCCTTTCAGACCCACCCAAACCTTTCCCATGACATTTAAACTTCATGCTCCCTTCCAACCGATGGGCGACCAGCCCGAAGCCATCCACGGACTTGTGGACGGCATCCGTTCAGGCAAGAAGCACCAGGTCCTGCTTGGCGCGACCGGTACCGGCAAGACCTTTACGATCGCTTCTGTGATCCAGCAGGTGCAGAAACCGGCCCTGATCATGGCCCACAACAAGACCCTGGCAGCCCAGTTGTATGCCGAGTTCAAGGAGTTCTTCCCGGAGAACGCGGTCTCTTATTTCGTATCGTACTACGATTACTACCAGCCGGAAGCCTATGTGCCCCGGCATGACCTGTATATCGAAAAGGAGACGGAGATCAACGAGGAGATCGAGCGCCTGCGCCTGGCTGCCACCACGGCGCTGTTCTCACGGCGGGATGTGATTATCGTTGCCTCGGTGTCATGTATTTACGGTTTGGGATCACCGGAAGAGTTCGGGAAGGGGACGGTCGTCCTGCAGGTGGGGCAGCTCTACCGGCGGAATGCCCTGCTTCGCCAGTTGATCGAGTCCCAATACCAGCGCAACGATATGGAGCTGCGGCCCGGTACGTTCCGGGTGCGCGGCGATACGCTGGAGATCATCCCGGCCTACGAGGATAAGAAGGGGTTCCGTATAACGTTCTTCGGCGACGAGGTGGAACGGATCATGCAGTTCAGCCCGCTGACGGGCGAAGTGTTCGATGAGCCGCAGGAAATATCCATTTATCCGGCAAAGCAATATTTGACAGATGCCGACCGCTTGAAGGACGCCATCCGTAACATTGAAGCGGAGCTGGAGGAGAGGCTGGCACACTTCAAAGAGACGGGCAAATATCTCGAAGCCCAGCGTCTCGAGCAGAGGGCCCGCTATGACCTGGAGATGCTGAAGGAAGTGGGCTACTGCTCCGGCATCGAGAACTATTCGCGCCACCTGGATGGGCGCGCCCCCGGCACCCATCCCTGGACGATGATCGACTTCCTGCCCAGCGATTACCTGCTGGTGATCGATGAGAGTCATATGACCGTGCCGCAGATCCGCGGCATGTACAACGGCGACCGGGCCCGCAAGGAAACGCTCGTTGAGTATGGTTTCCGTCTGCCCAGCGCAATGGACAATCGCCCTCTTAAATTCGACGAGTTCGAACAGGTGATGGGCGATACGATCTACACGTCTGCTACGCCGGGGCCGTATGAGATGCAGAAAGCAGACCAGGTGGTCGAGCAGATCATCCGCCCGACAGGACTGGTCGACCCCGAGGTGGAGGTC
>DASUOS010000138.1:0-7143 GCA_036276515.1 Anaerolineales bacterium
CTGGCGCAGTCCCTTCTTGCCGAGCAGTGAAAGATAGACCGCCGTCCCCAGGGCGATCAGGCCCTGGTTGGTGCAGATATTGGACGTGGCACGCTCGCGCTTGATATGCTGCTCGCGGGCGGTCAGGGTCAGGACGTAGGCGCGCTGGCCGCGGTTGTCGACCGTTTCGCCGACCAGGCGTCCCGCCATCTTGTGGACGAAGTTCTTACGGGTCGTGAAAAAGCCGACGCTGGGCCCGCCGTACCACATCGGGATGCCCAGCGGCTGTCCGTCGCCGACGACGATGTCGGCGCCCATCGAGCCGGGCGTCTTGAACATCGCCAGGGCCGTGGGATTGGCAACCACACAGACCAGCGCTCCCCTGGCGTGGGCGGCGTCGATGAGCTTTGTATAGTCGTAAACGCGCCCGAAGAAATCGGGATACTGGACGATCAGGAGCGATGTGTTTTCGTCCACGAGAGCAGCCAGATCGTTCGGATTTGAATCCAGGTTGGCATTCGGATCATCGCCAGCAACTTCCAGTTCCATGCCCTGCGTATACGTTCGGAGAACCGCGCGGTACTGCGGGTGGACGGTGGGCGAGACGACCACCTTTTTTCGTTTGCCGCGGAACTGGGCATAGGCCAGATTGACTGCTTCGGCGGTGGCGGTCGCGCCGTCGTAATGCGAGGCGTTCGACACATCCATGCCGGTCAGCACCGACATCAGGGACTGGTATTCGAAGATGGCCTGCAGCGTGCCCTGGGAAATCTCCGGCTGGTAAGGTGTATAAGCCGTATAGAACTCACCGCGGCGCAGGATGTGGTCCACGACAGACGGGATGTAGTGGTTGTACATGCCCGCGCCGAGGAAGGACACCAGGTCCTGGCGTACATTTTCGTTGACCTGGGCCAGGCCCGAGAGCTCGTCCATTGCTTCCATTTCGGTCAATGCAGGGGGCAGGTTCAGATTGGGGAAGCGATACTTTTCGGGGATATCCTCGAACAGATCATCCAGCGTCTTGACGCCGATGGTCTCCAGCATCGCATCCCGTTCTTTGGGAGAGATGGGAATGTAAGTCATATGAACTCCATAGCTGTCAGCGTTCAGCTTTCAGCACAATATTGCTGCAGGCTGAACGCTGAGTGCTGATTGCTTAATCCTATTGGCTTCTTTCTTCGCAATACTTCTCATATGCAGCGGAATCCATCGCCTCAGCGGCAGAACCGCCTTCGAGCTGGATCATCCAGGCCTCGCCGTAGGGATCGCTGTTGATCGTTTCGGGCTTGTCGGAGAGTCCCTTGTTGACTGCTACGACCTTGCCGCTGGCGGGTGAGTAGATCTCCGCTGAAGCCTTCACGGATTCCACCGAAGCGATTGGCTTGCCGGCCTCGAGGGTGTCCCCTTCTTCGACGAGCAGCTCGACGAATACGATATCGGAAAGCTGAGACTGTGCATAGTCAGAGATCCCTGCCCTGCCGGATTCCGGGTCGAACCATTCGTCGGACTTGGTGTATTTCAGATTTGCGGGAGCGTTCATGATTTTTTGTCTCCTTTGGATGTTTTGGAGTCCAACGGCTTGCCTTTGGAAGTTGCAGAAACGAATTCTGACAGCAAGCTGGCCGTCTCCAGGGTACAGTTCGAATCAAAAAGGCGCACGAAATCAATTGTGCGCCTCTGTAATGTGACCTGAGAGATTGGTTCAGTCTTCTAGTGTTGTAGTTTTCAACTACCCAACTATCGAACTAAATTTACACCGTCGGTGTCGCTTCTCCAGCCCGATCTACCATACTTCGGACTGTTAGAAGGCGAGCTTTCCAGAGTTTGGCCGGTGGCAGGGTCCTTTTGCCTGAGAGTTTCATCTGGTTTCGCCTTGCCAGATTTGCACCTTCGGCGCTCTTAAAGACCTGACAGGTCTCATCGTGTCGGTTGCACTTTTTGATCTCTGCGTGGAAAGGATGTCTTGATCGATGAGTCTTACGCAGAGACCTGTCAGGTCTGAGGGAGGCTCTTCCCTGCTGCCCGTTCAATTGTCTTTCCATTGTATGGGCGAGGGGAACGAGAGTCAAGAGGAAAATCATCCTTATTATGAAAAATCAAGTTGCCCAGGCACATGACACACTTCCAGTGTTTTGGAATCTGGCAGACCCTAGAAAAATTCATACACAAAGCGGGACAGGTCATCCCCGGCGCCGCTGAAGAGGACCAGCAGGAGGATCGCAATCGCCACGCTCCACGATTGCCGGACGGGGGTCCATTTTCTGGGGAATGACAGATCGCGATGGGCCTGTTCCTGCCAGTCCAGCCAGAGCGAGAAAATGATAAGAAGGATATCCGGGAAAATCAACTGGCCCAGCGTGGAAGTATAGGGCGGAAAGAATCCTTCCAGATAGCGCAGGGAGGCTCGTACGCTGGGAGTATTAAAGGGGATCCAGGCCAGTGTGACCAGGAGGAATACAAGTACGCCATACAGGTTCGCTTTCAGGCCATCCTTAGGGAGCCACTTTGACTGCTGCAGGATTTGTTCCACCAGCAGATACAGTCCGTGTATGAATCCCCAGAGCAGGAGTGCCAGGGATGCGCCGTGCCAGTATCCGCTCACCAGCATGGTGACCATGGGAGGCAGGAGGAGCGCCGCCCAGCCTTTGATCTGCGACTGCATCAGGCTGCGGCGGACCGGATAAAAGATGTAATCCCGCAGCCACTCGGATAATGTAATGTGCCAGCGGGTCCAGAAATCGCTGAAGGAGCGGGCCAGGAAGGGCTGTTTGAAGTTCGGGGAAAGCTGGATCCCCAGCAGGGAGCTAATGCCTCTCACAATGGATGTATAACCCGCAAAATCGTTATACAGGATGAAGCCAAAAACCAGCAGCCAGACCGCCCGTTCCAGGGAGGTAAAGTTTTCCGGTTCGGTGAAGATATTCTCCGGCCGTAACCGCGACAGATGGTCTGCGATCACCACCTTCCGCAGCAAGCCAAGCAGGATGAGGTACAGCCCTTGTTCAATCGACCCCCGGTCCACCACACGGTCCTGCTTCAGCTGCGGGAGGAAGCTCTTTGCCCGCTCGATGGGACCTGCGAGCAGCTTGGGGAAATACGCCAGATAAAGAGCGAACCGGGCAAACTCCTTTTCTGCTTCGATTTGCCCGCGCTGAACATCGGTCAGATATGAAATGAGCTGGAGGACGTAAAAGGAGAACCCGATGGGCAGCAGAATGCCTGTGAGTGTGCTCGTACCCACTCTCTCCAGGATATTCCCTCCATAGGGCCCCGTCAGGAATTTTAGAAAAACCAGTGAACCAGCATTTACGAGAATGCCCATTGAAAGCAATTGCCCTGATTTTGATCTCTCTATCTGCTGTGCCAGGAAGAAATTCAGGATCGTGAAGGCGAGCAAAACTCCCACAAAGATCCAGCTCCAGGTTGCATAGAAGAAATAGGAGGCGGCCAGCAGCCAGAAAATCTGGGCGCGCGGGGCGAGAATGTAATAGACAGCGGCTGTGACCACAGTCAGGAGCAGGAAATCTAATGAGATGATCTCGATGGGGTTCATCGGAAGAATTCGGGTGGATAATCCTCGGCCAATTGTTCTCCGAGCCATGCACTGAACAACGGCACGCCGTTTTCGTTAACGTGTTGAAGGTCGTACCAGCCATCCGTCGGGATGCTGGCGGAGATTTTCCGTGTGAGCCAGAAGGGAATTCCTTGTGGAGTGAGCGTGTCCTGCATATATTCGATGTAGGGCTGGAAATAACTGGCCTGCCAGGCAGAATAGACGTCGGGCCGGATGGGGGCATCTACGATCAGCAGGGTCACGCCTTGCCGGTGCAGGTCGAGAAGCTGGTCAAATCCGGCTTGTGTCGGTGGATACGTCCTCTGGAACTCAGGCGGCTCCGGATCCAGCTCGCGTTGCTCACCAAATCCATTGGCCGGTGAAAACCCTTCGGGTGTAATCATCCGCCAGGTATCGGAGAAACTTTCTCGGTTCGATGGGGTCAACCAGTATTTCAGGGAGAGGGCATAGCGGTAGCCGTAGAGCGAATTGGCAGCCCAGCCGGGCGGGGATGGATTTCCGAGATTCTGCTGCGACCAACGGGACGAACCAACGTATCGGATCGGGAAATCGACGCTTTCCTCGAAGTTGCGGGCGGACAAGATCACGATCAGAAGTTTGGGCTGGAACCGGTTGGCCAGCGCCTCGGCAAGTGGACCTGTGGCATCCAGGAACATTGCAGGAAGGCCAAAGTTGAAGCAATGGATGGAGGCGCCGGTCTTGGCTCGATAGGCCTCCTCGATCAACCGCGGATCGGGACCGTTATTGGTCATCGAATCGCCGATGATCAGGCAGTCCAGTGGGCCGCGCTGGCGGATGCTTTGCTCCAGGTAATAAACCTTGGTGTCGAACTCAAAGGAATCGGCGCCCACGCTGGGAGGCGGTATATAAAAGCCCAGCGGTGTGCGTGCGACGATTTCAGCGCTCAGTGACCAGGCAAGCAGGAGAGCCAGCAAGGCAAAGATACTCCGCCACAAGGGCAGGGACCAGATGCCTTCCAGCCGTAGTGTTTGCTTTCCAAAAAGGTTCTTTTGCAAGAGAGTTCTTTATCAAAAGCGGGAGGAGTTTCCTGGCAGTTCGCCAATCCCACAGTTTCATTCTTTAATGTCGATCTTTCAGGTCAGTCAAATCCATTGTATGGGTGGGGAGGTGGAGCGTCAAGAGGCCTGATCGGGTATTGATTAAAACACCAAGACCTCCGCTGGCGGTCAGTGGAAGTCTTGGTGGGAAGAGTATATCGCTTGTAGAGGGAGCTTACCCTTTCGGTGTCCCGTCCTCGCCTGTAAGAGGAGGCTCCACAGGCGGCAAACGATCGTCCATATCGGGAGCCGGTACGGGGTCCACAATGGGATCGGGCACAACCGGCGGGACAGGTGGGACCGGCGCAACAGGCGTAACGACAGCCGGTGCGGGAGGCAGGGTCCCGTTCAGCCGGGCAAAGTAATCCTTGACGATCTGATCGTTATAGAACACGAGCGAGAGGATGCCCACCACCATCGAGAAGAGGTTGCCGACCAGCAGACAGGCGATTTCGAGAATGGCAATCGTCTGGGATGGGCGAACCGGCTGAGGCGGGTTGCTGAGAAGTTTTGCTGCATAGAGAATCTCGAAAATGCCCAGAACAGTGGGCAGGATCGTGACCGGTACGCAGATCAGCCCGATGCCTATCGTGCTCAAAACAACGGTCGCTGAAACACCGAGGCCCCACAGCACATTGATGATGCCGCTGGCGAGGGTCGACCAGGCGATTACGTTTACAAGGGTTGGTTTTTGTTCCATGATAGGTTCTCCTGAAGTACGAAGTGCATGTAATTTCACTTCCTTATACGAGCCATCAGGAGCCAGGTTGCAAACTCAATCCGGGGTGCCGGCCGGCTTTACGTCCTTCAAATTCAGCTGCAGCGACTTGCGCCCATTGTATTCGTTCACTTCGAGGTGATACAGGATATCGACGCGCGGCGGTAGTGAATTGTGCAAGGGTCCCATACGGAAGCCGATACAGTCCATGACCCCGCCGCATTCATCGTCCAGAGTCACTTTGAGATGCTTGCCCTCCGAGCCAACTGTGCGGAAGCTCTTGACGCGCACGTCCCGTGAGACAAACGCCGCGCTCGGATTGCCATAGCCGGTGGGTTCCAGATATTCCAGGTGGTTGATTACTTCAAAACTCAATTGAGGCAGGGAGACTTCCAAATCCGCCGAGAGGGAATGGCGCAGATCCTTGCCTTCGAGCTGGTCACGGGCGATCTCTTTGAGGCGCGCCACGAACTCGGCCAGGTTCTCGTTGCGGACCGTAAATCCGGCCGCCGCTGCATGGCCTCCATGACGGACAAGCAGGTCCTTGCACAGGTCGAGCGCGTCGGTAATGTGGAATTCGGGAATGGACCGGCATGAGCCGCGCGTTTCCTCGGGTCCTTTGGAGGCAACCACTGAAGGGCGATAGTACAGCTCTGTCAGCCGCGAGGCCGCCAGGCCAACGACTCCCGGATTGAAGCTCTCGTGGGCGGCAAAGAGCAGGAAGGTGTCCGGGTCTTCACTCAGGGCGATCTGCTCCGCCTGTTCCTGCGTGGAGCGGGTCAGACCCTGGCGCTGATAGTTCTGCACGTCGAGCTGCTGGGCAAGCTGTCCGGCGCGCATGATGTCGGTGGTGGTCAAAAGCTCAAAGGAGGCCAGCGCCGATTCGAGCCTGCCCGAGGCGTTCAGGCGCGGACCCAGCATGAAGCCAATATTGCCTGCAGTCACTTTGCCGATCTGCATTTTGGCCACGTTGGCAAGCGAGAAGAGTCCCTGACGCTTGGTTTCGCGGATCTGGCGCAGTCCCTTGCGGACCAGGTACCGGTTTTCACCTACAAGCGGCGCCAGGTCGGCGACGGTGCCCAGCGCGACCAGGTCGAGCAGGTCCGCCAGGTTGATCGGCGTGGAGGGTCCGCTCGATTTCTTAAGCAGGGCTTCGGCGATCTTGAAGGCGATGCCGACACCGGCCAGGTATTTATCGGGGTAGGTGTCGCCGTGCTGTTTGGGATTGACGACCGCAAACGAAGGGGGCAGGTTTTCGCCGTCCGGGTGGTGGTGATCGCTGATGATCAGGTCCAGGCCGATGGATTGGGCATGAAGCGCCTCGATCGGGGAGCGGATGCCGCAATCCACCGTGATGACGAGCCTGACACCTTCTGATTTGAGCGTATCCAGCGCATCGGTATTGAGGCCGTAGCCCTCGTCGAAGCGGTTCGGAATGTAGTGGCGGGCATTGGCTCCAAACCCCCTGAGGGCATCCACGAGAAGCGCTGTGGCGGTCACACCGTCCACGTCATAATCGCCGTAGACCGCGATCGGCTCATTGTGCCGGATCGCATGCTGGATGCGGTCCACGGTAGCCTCCATGCCGGTCATCTGGAATGGATCGGTATTGAAGCTCGGCACGGCCCTCATGAAGGCGCGCGCCTCCTCGTAATCGGCCAGTCCACGGTTGAATAGGATTTGTTTGAGGATGGGAGGAAACCTGACGAGCGCTTCTTCGGCTTGCGGTGTAATGGGTGAGTTGATCACCCAGCGTTTCTTGTGCATGGGTTGGTTTGTCCGTTGTATTTGTAAAATCACAATTTTGAAAGTCA
>DASUOS010000139.1:0-8489 GCA_036276515.1 Anaerolineales bacterium
GACGACCAGAAGCGCTGGACCGGCTACACCCTGTCGCAGGATGAGGGCACAAAGGATGTTCGCCGCCTCGTCCAGAAGCTGGAGGAGCGCATCCCGCCGGTCGAGGACCTGATCGAGAATATCCAGGACCAGATGCACCAGACCACCTCGGCCACCGAGCTGCAGCTCCAGGAGCTGATGAACGTTGCCCACGAATGGCTGTCGGCCTACGAACGGATCATGGGTCACGGCAAGGCAGCCAAGAAGACGAAAAAGTAGGAAGGAACCTTGCGAGGGGGGCCGAGGGATCCCTTCGCAAGGTTTTGAATGCACCTCTTGCACAATTAAAGGAAAATGATGGTTTGGACACTTTTGAACCACGGAGACACGAAGACACTGAGAAATTCTAAAGAAAACTCCGTGGCTCGGTGTCTCTGTGGTTAAGTGTTTAACACTTTTGCAAGAGGTCTAGTAAATATGCGCGTCATCGGTACAGCAGGTCACGTAGATCACGGCAAGTCCACGCTCATCGCCGCGCTGACGGGGGTGCACCCGGACCGGCTCAAGGAGGAGCAGGCACGCGAGATGACCATCGAGCTGGGCTTTGGCTGGCTCACCTTTCCAAATGGTGAGGAAGCAGGCATCGTGGATGTGCCGGGTCACCGCGACTTCATCGAGAATATGCTGTCTGGCATCGGGGGGATCGACGCCGCGCTGCTGGTCATCGCCGCGGACGAAGGCGTGATGCCGCAGACTCGCGAGCACCTGGCTATACTCGACCTGCTGCAGATCCCGGCCGGACTTATCGTGCTGACCAAGATCGATCTTGCCCCGGATTCGGGCTGGCTCGACCTGGTCGAAGCCGATATCCGTGCCGCGCTGCACGGCACCGTATTGCAGGAGGCGCCCATCCTGCGGGTATCATCGAAAACCAGAACGGGCCTCGACTCTCTACTCTCTACTCTCGAATCACTTCTTCAAACCAAACCGCCTCGTCCCGATCTCGGCCGCCCGCGCCTGCCCGTCGACCGCGTCTTCACCATGAGCGGTTTCGGCACGGTGGTGACCGGGACGCTGAGTGATGGCCGCCTGTCCCTGGGCGATGAAGTAGAGATCCTGCCCACGGGATCGAAGGGCCGCATCCGCGGATTGCAAACCCATAAAAAGAAAGAGGCAGCCGCGCTTCCCGGCTCGCGTACCGCGGTCAACATCTCGGGCGTCGACGCAGACTCCATCCGCCGCGGGGATGTCGTCACGCACCCGGGCCAGTACCAGCCCACCCGCCGTCTGGATGGACGCTTTCGCCTCCTGAACGATGCATCCACGTCCATGAAACATGGCGATGAAGTAAAGTTCTTCGTCGGCGCGAGCGAGACAGTTGCCATGTTAAGACTCCTTGGAACGGAGGAGCTCAACCCGGGCCAGGAGGGCTGGATCCAGCTGGAGCTGCGTGAACCGGTCGTGGCGGTGCGCGGCGATCGGTACATCCTGCGCCGTCCCTCCCCGGGAGAAACCCTGGGCGGCGGCATGATCGTCGATCATCAGCCAAAGGGACGCCACAGGCGTTTCGACGACAATGTGCTGCGCTCGCTGGGATCGCTGGTGCAGGGATCCCCGGCAGACGTATTGCTGGAAGCCGCTTTGTCACTGCATGCTTCTTCTCTACGCGAGATTGTCAGCCGCTCACGGCTGGAAGCCGCCGCAGCCGAGATGGCCCTGCAGGAATTGATCCTGAATAAATCCCTGGTCCAGCTCGAGGATGGCAAGCCAACCATTCAAGGCGACCTTCTGGCCATTGCCCTTCCCCACTGGAACGTACTGCGCGACAAAACCCTGCAGACCGTGGAAGAGTATCACACAGGCTACCCTCTGCGCCGGGGCATGCCGCGAGAAGAATTAAAGAGCAGGCTGAAGCTGGCGCCGCGGGTGTTCAATGCATTGATCACCAGGTTAGCCCGAGAGGGCTCATTGGTCGAGCGTTCGGCTTTGCTGGCCATGCCTGCGCACAAGGTCACCTTTGATAACGAACAGCAGGCGCAAATCCAGAAGTTGATGCGGATGTTCGAACAAAATCCTTTCAGCCCACCCGGTTTCAAGGACTCGCAGGCAGAGGCCGGCGCGGAGGTCCTGAACGCCTTGATCGAGATAGAGGAGCTGGTCCTTATTCCCGGCGACGTTCTTTTTCGCAAACTCGATTATGATGATGCAGTCCACAGGATCCACGCGACCCTGCTCCAGAAGGGGACGGTTACCCTGGCCGAAGTGCGTGATCTATTGAAGACCAGCCGCAAATACGCGCAGGCGCTGCTCGAACATCTGGACACGACCGGTCTCACCCTCAGGGATGGAGATGTGCGCCGGCTGAAAAAGAAATGACCTATCTGAAACAGATCCTGACCCCGCCGGTCTTCGATGACGAAGAAACGACGCAGCAGGCGTTCATGCTTCACATCATTGTGTGGACGCTGCTTTTCGTTCCGATTCCCTACGTGATCTACATTCTGGTTTTCGTGCCGGAAAATATCCTGCGAATGTCGATCCAGGTCCTGTCTGGCGAGGGGATCAATTTGCTCGTGCTTGTCATGCTTCGCAGCGGCTATGTACGCACCGCCTCCGTTTTGCAAGTCAGTGCGTTCTGGCTGTTTTTTACGGGGTCAGCACTCACGGCCAGCGGCGTGCAGGGGGAGGCCTATCTGCTGGGGTATGGGTTGGTGATCGCGATCGCCGGGATCCTGCTGGGTGGGCAGGGCGCTTTCCTCTTTACGGTCCTTTCGTTGATCTCGGGGGCAGGCATGGTCATTGGCCAGGCACGCGGGTGGCTGGAGAACGGTTATGTGTATTCTCCGCTCACTACATGGGTCGTAAGCCTGCTCCTGTTTCCGGTAGGCGCGGTTCTGCAGTACCTGGCCTCCCGGGCGATCCGGACGGCCCTGACACGCGCCCGCGCCAGTGAGGAAAAGTACCGTCTGATCTCCAGCGTCAGCTCGGACTATACCTTCTCGACCGAGCTGGATGCCCAGGGGAATATGCGCCTGAACTGGGTGGCCGGCGCCTTCGAAGCCATCACCGGATATACCTACGCGGAGTATGTGGCCAACGGTGGCTGGCGGAAGCACCTGTACCCCGAAGATGTGGCCAAAGATGACCGCGCCATGCAGACGCTCCTGACCAATAACAAGGTGACCTCCCACGTCCGCACCTTTAACAAGAGCGGTAACATCCGCTGGGCGCGGGTGTATGCCCATCCCGTCTGGGATACGGTCCAGGACCGGCTGGTCGGGATCGTGGGTGCGGTCCAGGATACGACCGAACAGCAGGAAGCCAAAGATCGCGAGCTGCGGCGGGGAGTCATGCTCGAAAAGGTCATCCGGCTCGGCAAATACGTGACCGAAGCGACCGATCTGCGCATCACGCTCGAGCGGATCTGGCACGGAGTCCACGACGAGCTGGGGTTCGACCGGCTGGCAATCTTCCTCTACAACCAGGAGCGTCACACCTTCGATGGCACACTTGGCACGAGCCTTCAGGGCGGGATCGTGGAGGAGTGGGACCAGTCGTTTCCCATCTCGGAGATTGCCATCTTCAACCGCGTCCTCCAGCAGCCGGATGGACTGTATTTCACCCGCAATTATGATGAAGAGAACCACATGACCGAAGACAGTGAGATGTGGGGCGTGAAGGATTACGTCGCCGTTGCGGCCTGGGCAGGCAGCAAGCCGATCGCTGTCATCTGTGCCGATAACCTGATGTCCGGGCGGCGCATGGATAATGAGCACCTGGAGGCTCTGCGATTATTCGCCGGTTATGCCGGTCTTGCCATCGAGAACGCCCGGCTGAATACCTCGCTGCAAAATGAACTGAACCAGAGACAGATGTTCATCGACGAACTGGAAGCCAAGAATGCCGAGCTCGAGCGCTTTACCTACACCGTTTCGCATGACTTGAAATCTCCACTGGTGACCATCACCGGCTTTTTGGGATTTTTGGAAAAGGATGCTCTCGCCGGAAACATTGCGAACGTCAAAACCGGCATCCAGCGTATCTCCAGTGCGGCCAGGAAGATGGAGCTGCTGCTGAGCGACCTGCTGGAGCTCTCGCGGGTCGGGCGCCTGATGAATCCGCCCGAGGATGTACCGTTTGCCGAGATCGTCCAGGAGGCGCTGGAGAGGGTGCGCGGCCGCATCGACGCGGCAGGGGCGAGGGTTGACATCCAGGAGGAACTTCCGGTCATCCGCGGGGACAAGATCCGGCTGGTGGAGATCCTGCAAAATCTGGTCGATAATGCAGTAAAATTCTCAGCCGGCCAGCCACAGCCTTCTATCCAGATCGGCACACGGGGCCTGGACGAGTACCAGCACCCGATCTTTTTTGTGTGCGATAATGGGCTGGGCATCGATCCCCGCTTCCATGAACGGGTTTTCGGGCTGTTCAACAAGCTCAACCCGCAGGCCGAAGGCACCGGGATCGGGCTGACGCTGGTCAAACGGATTGTGGAGGTCCATGGCGGGCGCATCTGGGTCGAATCGGAACCCGGAAAAGGCGCCACGTTCTATTTCACGTTACCGGGACAAATGTCCCCAAGTTCATAAGGAGTTCTATACCCATGTGCGGACGATTCACGTTAACCGTCAATCCTGCGGATCTGCAGGATGCTTTTGAAAATGTCACGTTCCCGCAAAAATTTGCCCCCCGCTACAACATTGCTCCCACCCAGCCGGTTCTCGCCATTCCCAATGACGAGAGCAGCACGGCCGATTTCTTCCTGTGGGGCCTGATTCCCATGTGGGCCAAAGATCCCGGCATCGGAAACAAGCTCATCAACGCCCGGGCCGAAACGCTGGCCGAGAAACCATCCTTCCGCGGCAGCCTGAAATACAAGCGCTGCCTGGTCCTGGCCGACGGCTTCTACGAGTGGAAGAGCGGGACCGGCAAGACCAAGACGCCCTACTTCATCCACATGAATGACCGCAAGCCGTTCGCCTTTGCCGGCCTGTGGGATATCTGGACCGGCCCGGACGGCTCGCCCGTGAAGACCTGCACGATCATCACCACCGAGCCGAACGACCTGATGTCCCTGATCCACAACCGGATGCCGGCCATCCTGCACCCGCGCGACTACGCCAAATGGCTGGATCCCTCGCCTCAGACTCCCGACAGCCTGCTGCCACTGCTCAAGCCCTTTCCCGACGAGCAGATGAACGCCTACCCGGTCAGCACCCTGGTCAACAAGCCCGAAAACGATATTCCGGAACTGGTCGTCCAGGTAAAGTAAGAGGATGGCGGACGGTCAGACCTCGCTGATCACGCGGCGTTTTCCCGCGCTGGCTTCACGCGATTTCATTCTGTTCGTCATAGGACAGCTGGTCTCTGTTATCGGCACATGGATGCAGGCCACAGCCCTGCCGTACCTTGCCTATCGCATGACCGGCCGCCCGCTCGACCTGGGATTGATCGGCTTCGCCGGCACCCTGCCCACCCTGTTATTTGCCCTGCCTGCCGGTGTGCTCGTCGAACACTGGGACAAGCGCAAAGTTGTGATCCTCTTTCAGGCGATCATGTCGGTGCAGGCATTCGGGTTGGCGTATCTGGCCTACAGCGGAAGGATCCAGCTCTGGCACATCGTTGTCCTGGCCTTCCTGTCCGGGACGGCCATCGCCGTGGAAGTGACCGCCCGCCAGGCCATGCTCATCGAGCTGACCGGCCGGGAGGCGCTGCCCAGCGCCATCGCACTCCAAACTACAGCCTTCAATGTAGGCCGCGTGCTGGGACCCCTGTGCGCGGCCTGGATCATCTCGGCCACAGGAGGCGAAGCCGGGGTGTTCCTGGCGAACGGCATCAGCTTTATCTTTGTCATCGCAGGCCTGCTCCTCGCGCGGACGCGCTACAGGGTAGAGACAGAACCCGATGCAAAAAAGGGATTGCGCACCGAGTTCAAAGAAGGGCTGAATTACATCCGGAGCAACGTGCTGGTGTTGGCCATCATCCTGATGTCGGCGCTGGTGGGTTTCTTCGGCATCCCGCTCATCCAGCAGATCCCCGCCTTCGCACGCGATGTGCTCAGGACCCTGGCCGATACCGAATCGATGGTGGCTACCCGCACCAGCAGCCTGTACGCCGCTCAGGGTGCGGGCGCGCTGGTCGCCGCCTTCCTGGCGGCGGCCTCGGCCTCGTCGGATAAATTAAAGATGCTCCTGTGGGGACAGGTCGCCTTTGTCTTCCCGATCATCGGCCTGGGATTGAACCGGGATATCAACGTTGCACTCGTCCTGCTGGCCTTCATCGGCTGGGGCACCGTGACCCAGCTGGTCATGATGAACACCCTGATCCAGACCCAGGTGCCGGACGGTTTGCGCGGACGTGTCTTTAGCGTGTATTTTTGGTCTTTGCAGGGCGTCGCGCCTTTCGGAAGCATCGTCATCGGGGGGATCGCCCAGCGCTGGGATGTGCCTGCCGCAGCCCTCGTCGCCGGGAGCATCTGCCTGCTGGGCATTCTGCTCATCCGCTCCACGCTCCTGAGCGGCGGGAGATCGGCGGCTTAACGTCAGATAAGCGTCAAAGGAGCGGGCAGAATGCCTGTGTTATGATTCTCGGTTTGGAGAATGCAGTTGAACATGGACAATGGCAACAAACTTCCATCAAAAAAAGACCCTGAGACGCCCGGCATTTTCCGGCGGCTCATGGATACATTCATCGGGATCGGGCTGGGGGAATCGCTCTTACGGACCGGCACGACACTTCTTTCGATAACACTATTGGTCGGCGTGATCTGGCTGTTGCGTATCTTCTATACCCAGGAAGCAGAACCGGATGAAGCCGAGGCCAGCGCCCTGCAGGCGGTAGCCACCCAGCCCGTTGAACCGAATGGGGCCAGCCAGCAGGTCAGCCTGGACGAATTCCCCGGCATCCCGCGCCTTGCCCAGGTGCGGACCATTATCCCTTCCCGCCCCCGCCAGGAAGTGCAGGAGTATACCGTCGTGGCAGGCGACACGATCTTTGGCATCTCCGAGAAGTTCGGCCTCAAGCCCGAGACCGTCCTGTGGGCGAATTACCTCATTCTGCTTGATAATCCTCATTCCCTGCAGCCGGACCAGGTGTTGAAGATCCTGCCTGTGGACGGTACGTACCATCAATGGCAGCAGGGTGAGGGCCTGAATGGCATTTCGGCCTTTTACGGGGTGACACCGGAAGACATCATCAATTATCCGGCCAACAACCTCGACCCGGCCGCCATCGGCGATTTTGCCAACCCGAACATCCCCCCGGGCACCTGGCTGGTCGTCCCCAGCGGGCGGCGTGAGTTCGTCTCGTGGAGCGCGCCGCTGGGCGTGACCCGCGAGAATCCCGCCACCGCCCGTGTGCTGGGACCGGGCGCCTGTGAACCGGTCAGCGGCGGTGCAGTAGGCTATGGCGCATACATTTGGCCGTCGAACAACCACTATCTCTCCGGCTTCGATTACGCCCCGAACGCCAACCACTGGGGCATCGACATCGCCGGCAACGAAGGCGAGGCCGTCTACGCCACGGATGCGGGTGTGGTCGTGTATGCCGGTTTCAATAACTACGGCTACGGCAACATGATCATGGTCGATCACGGCAACAACTTCCAGTCGCTGTATGCCCACCTGAGCGGCATCAGCGTGGGCTGCGGCCAGAGCGTGGGCCAGGGCGACCTGATCGGCGCCATCGGCAATACCGGCCGCTCCACCGGCTCGCACCTGCACTTCGAGATCCGAGCCATCTCCTCATTTGTAAATCCCTGGGATGTCCTGCCGCCGCCTTAAGCCTCCTGTCATTGCTTCGTTGGGCGAATGCCTTCCTGTAATGACACTATGGCTTTCTCATTTTCGCTTGACAAACTGGAATTATGTCATCCTCCCGAAGGACACCGCTTCGGGACGGTGTGAGCAAAGCGAAGGATCTCCTCCACGCCGTACGAGACGGTTCGGTCGCGTACACCAGCCCCAGCGGGTGGTGCAGGGGGGGTGCTTCCTCACATCGTCCCGATGTGCTTCGGGAGAGTGACATGAAAGTGGAATTTGAAAAGCCATGGAAATGACAGTACATCCACTTGCACAGCAACATCATCTCGGCTATAATCTGCCGCGTCCCGGGCGCGTAGCTCAGTTGGTTAGAGCGCTACTATCACACAGTAGAAGTCGGGGGTTCGAGTCCCTCCGCGCCCACAAAATATGTAGGTAAAACGACCTACAAAACGCAAACAACTCCCTTATTTGGGGGTTGTATTTTTTTATCGAGGGTGTAGGTGTTGCAAAAGTGTTGCAATCAGGATGGACAGAACGCAAGGATTCGCAGTAGACGTCTTGTAGTTCAGTTGGTCGCGAAGCAACCTGTAAAGGGGTAGAACGCGCCGTTTACATCGGTGAGGTCACAGGTTCGCGTCCTGTCAAGACCACAAAAACAGTCGATTTTGCTTGAAAATAAGGCATCTTGCCAAGTTGAAAAAATTGCCTCCCTGAAGATCGGGGAGGCAGCTTCTTCTTAAACTGGGA
>DASUOS010000140.1:0-4311 GCA_036276515.1 Anaerolineales bacterium
CATGGTCCGCATCGGGATAGATCACCTTCTCGTAGATCTTGTTGTTGGCGGCCATTGCCTCTTCGATGGTCGGGATGCCTGAATTGATGCGATTATCCAGCCCGCCGTAGACAGCCATGACCGCGGCGTTGATATTCGGCACATCGGCCGGCAGGGGATGCGGGCCATAGAACGGGACCGCTGCCAGCAGCTCCGGCATATGGACCGCCACCTGCCAGGTGACACCACCGCCAAAACAGAACCCGGTCATGCCCACGCGGCGGGCATCGGCAAACGCCTGTCCCTGCAGGTAGCGCCAACCGCTCTTGATATCGTCGACGAACTGCTCCTGTGGAGTATTTCCCAACACACCCGGCACATTGGACTCGCCTACGGCTGCACTGCCCCCACTGCGGGAGAGCAGGTCCACGGCCAGGCCAACATATCCCGCCTTGGCGAAACGGCGGGTCACATCCTGGATGTGAGGCGTGAGGCCGCGGTTCTCGTGGCAGACGAGAATGACCGGTGAAACATCGGCACCGGCAGGCCGGGCTAGATAGCCCATGATGTCCGTGTCTGCGGCTGGGAACTGCACCTGACCAGCAATGATCGCCGGGTCATCGGGCATCACGGTCCCGTAGGCGGCAGGAGCGGGTGACAGCGGGGCAGCGGATTCGGCCGTCGGCGGATCGGGCGGCAGGTCTGTAGGGGAACCGGCTGCTGGCAGGGCATCTGTTGCAGGGATCACATCCGGCCCGGCTTCCTCGGTCTGCGGCGCGCAGGCAGCCAGGATGGAGTTGGCCGTAAGCAAGCTGCCGGTCACCGAGGCGATGAGCTTCAAGGCATCCCGCCTCGAGATCCTGCCCTCTGTATAATCCTCGGCAAACTCATCGGCAAGGTAACGCTGGAACAGGTTCATGTCGGTCTCCTTTTTTCATGGAAAATGGAAACAGGACTGCCCGGGCGTTCATGTTTGGTTGGAGTGGATGGGGTGGGTAGAATTTAGTCGCTTCCGGCCAGGCAAACCTTACACAGCAGGTACAATACCGCTATGACCTACGCGACCAGACCCAGCCAAACCGCCTATCAGTCGATCAAGGATGCCAGCCATACGCCTTTCTGGCTGGACGACCCTGACCGGCCCCTGCCACAGCCCGCGCTTGCGAAGGATATGGCCAGTGAGCTGCTGGTCATCGGCGGAGGCTTCACCGGCCTGTGGACCGCTTTTCAGGCGAAAGAGGAGAACCCCGCCCGGGAGGTCGTGCTGCTGGAGGGAGGCGAGATCGCCAGCGGTGCAAGCGGCCGCAACGGCGGCTTTGTCGACGAATCGATCACGCATGGAATGCAGAACGGGCTGGCGCGCTGGCCGGATGAGTATCCCCGGCTGCTGTCTCTTGGCATGGCCAACCTGGATGCGATCGAGGCCACGGTCCGGCGCCTTAACATCGACTGCGATTTTCTGCGCGTCGGCGATGTGGCTGCAGCCTCGGAGCCTCACCAGCTGGAAGAGCTCGAGCAGGAGATCGAGCTGGCGAAGAGGTTCGGCATTGAATTTGAGTACTATGGCCTGGAACGGATCCAGGAGGTGGTAAAGTCCCAGTTCTTTATCGGCGCAGTTAACCGCCCGCGCACGTCGGCGCTGGTCAACCCGGCCCGGCTGGCCTGGGGCCTGCGCAGGGCATGTCTAGATCTGGGTGTACAGATCTTCGAGCATTCGCCTGTGATCAAACTTGAGGAGGAGGGCGAATGTGTGGTGGCACATACAGCTCACGGACGAGTCCGCTCGCCGCGTGTAGCGCTGGCGACGAATGCATTTCCGCCCCTTCTCAAACAGATCAGGCACTATGTGGTCCCTGTCTACGATTACGTGCTGACGACGGAGCCGCTTACGCCCGCCCAACGCGATTCCATAGGCTGGCATGGACGCGAGGGCATCAGCGACGCGCGGCGCCTCTTCCATTACTCACGCACCACGGCCGATGGCCGGATCCTGTGGGGCGGGTACGACGCGGTCTACTACCGGAACAACGGGTTTGGAACGCACCTGGAGAATTCTCCCGGGATGTTCGCTCTCCTCGCCACTCATTTTTTCCAGGTGTTCCCACAGCTTGAGGGAATCCGCTTCTCGCATGCCTGGGGCGGCGCGATCGACACCTGCTCCCGGTTCAGCCCGTTCTGGGGGACGGCGCATCACAGCAAGACGGCATATGCGATGGGCTATACCGGCCTGGGCGTTGGCGCCTCCCGCTTTGGGGCAAGGGTTATGTTAGACCTGCTGGATAACAAGCAGACCGAACGTACAGCGCTCGAGATGGTTCGCAGCAAACCGCTACCATTTCCCCCGGAGCCGTTCCGCTCGATTGGCATCAATATCACCCGCTGGTCCATGGACCGCGCCGATCGCAACCGGGGCCGCGAGAATTTATGGCTGAAAGCCATGAACTGGCTGGGGCTGGGGTTTGACAGCTAGGATGTACCGCTCAGCGTAACGATTATCTCCCCAATGCAAACACACAGGTGGAACTTCCATCCCTTCCAATCGTAAATATCTGCACGGCTTCATCCCCCATCAATTCCTCGATCAAAGCTGCATCCATCCTGCATAACTCCGGGTGCTTCTCCAGTATGGCGGCATACGGGCAGTGGCCAAAGATCAGACGAGGCCCCTGAGGGCCGGCTTCCCAGCGGGCGTGGTAGTTCATTTTGTTGAGTTTTTCGACGGTCAGATTTAAGCGCCTGGACATCGGCTGGTCCGCATAACCGGACTCTCCCGCCAGGCGCTTTGCCAACGCTTCCATCTGGACTTCCGCGCCGGCTTCTGTCAAAACTGCGTCGCTCAGCGCGGACAGGTTGTCTCCCAGCGCGGCCCGCGGCAGGGAGTAGACCTTCTCGGGCCGGCCGCGTCCCTCCCGTCCGCGTACGAAGGACATCTCCAGCCGTCCATCCGCGACCAGCACCCGCAGATGGTGCCGCACCGTCTCCGGTGACATCTTCAGGCCGCGCGAAATCTCGCGGGCGGATGCGGTCCGGGTTTTGGTTAAGTAGGTCAGGACCTTTTGTCGGGCAGTGAACACTCAAACTCCTGGCTGTTTCTTGCGGCGTTTTGTCATACGAATGACGATGATTATACTCACATTCCTTAATTATGTATAAATATTTTTACAAAATTCATTGACTTTGCTAAACCGGATGCTATAATCCAGCCAGTTTGTGATGATTCGCACTTCAACACCCGCTTAAAAGTAACACGATGGAGCGTTTTAGCGATGGAATACCAAAACTACATCAACGGCAAGTGGGTCAAGGGAAATAATACTTTCCAGACGATCAATCCCGCAACTGAAGAACTGGTGGCAGAGATCGCCCAGGCTGAAATCTCAGATGTGGACGCCGCCGTACAGGCTGCCACGGAAGCGTTCAGATCCTGGAGGCTCGTCCCTGCTCCGCTGCGCGGCGAAATGCTCTATAAAGTCGGCGACATCCTCAAGCAGAAGAAGGAAGAACTCGCCCAGCTGCTCACCCGTGACATGGGCAAGGTCATTGCCGAAGCGCGCGGTGACGTTCAGGAAGCCATCGACATGGCTTACTTTATGGGCGGCGAGGGGCGGCGCCTGCTCGGGTATACGGCGCCGGTCGAAATGCCGAATAAATTTGGCATGGCGGTGCGCGATCCTTCCGGTGTCGTCGGACTGATCACACCCTGGAATTTCCCGATCGCGGTCCCCTCATGGAAGATCTTCCCGGCGCTTGTGGCTGGCAATACCATCATCTGGAAACCATCGCCGGAGACACCGGCCATTTCGGCCGCCTTCGTAAAAGTGTTCGAAGAGGCAGGGCTGCCACCCGGTGTGTTCAACCTCCTGCTCGCCCCCGGTGCGGAAGTTGCAAAGGCACTTGTCAATCATCCCGGCGTGCGCGTGCTTTCCTTTACCGGCTCCACGGGGACCGGGCGCGCCATCGCCGAAGCCGCTGCACGTTTAAATAAGAAAGTCTCGCTCGAGATGGGCGGCAAGAATGCCATCCTCGTCATGGACGATGCCGACCTCGACTTGGTCACGAATGCCACACTGTGGGCCGCCTTCGGCACCAGTGGACAGCGCTGTACGGCCGCCAGCCGCCTGATCGTGCAAAAAGGAATTGCGGACAAGGTCAAAGAGTCGCTGGTGGAACGAACCCGGAAGTTGAAACTTGGCGACGGGCTTGACCCGAATATAGAAGTGGGACCCGTCATCAACCGCAGCGCCGTGGAGCGGATCCACAACTATGTGCAGATCGGACAGAAGGAAGGTGCTCGTGTTCTGGCCGGCGCCTCGATAGCGGATGTCAACGGGA
>DASUOS010000141.1:0-6336 GCA_036276515.1 Anaerolineales bacterium
CTCACCGATGGGACTCGAGCTCAATGCCGAGACCCCTGAAGAGATCGCGGTCAGCATATTGGCTGAGATCCTGATGCTCAGGGATGAAGGGACGGGTAAACCGATGGTGGCAAAACAGGCTGATGCCTCGAGAAGCGCTGACACAACAGGTTCAAATTGAAACGACAACGGCAGAAATCCGTATAATGGGTAAGTCAGTACCATGTTTCTTGTTGCCTGCCTGTGCATGGACTATAATGACAGTGCAACCTCAATCAAAGGAGAACTATCATGGCAAGGATTTTTGACGTCATCGAATACCCGAGTGAGATGAAGGATGAGATCGTCCATCGCTTCCCTGAGCAGGGCATCGGTGATTATCGAATTGGCTCCCAGGTGATCGTGCGCGAATCCCAGGCGGCGGTTTTTTTCCGCGATGGCAACGCGCTGGATGTCTTCCGGGCGGGCCGCCACACGATCACAACCGCCAACATCCCGGGATTAATCGGTCTTATTGGCAAAGCGTTCAATGATCGGACACCCTTCACGGCGGAGGTCTACTTTGTCTCCATGCGTGAATTTGCCAATGAGAAGTGGGGAACGCCCCAGCCGATCATCGTCCGCAACCCGGGTATGGGATTGGGCGTGGCCCTGCTCCAGGGCTTTGGCAGCTACTCCTTCCAGGTCAAGGATCCGCAGCAGTTCGTCACCCAGATCGTCGGTGCTCAGGGAGCCTACCGGACCAATGACATCGAGGAGCGTCTGAAGACCATCCTGCTTTCAAAACTCCAGGATGTGCTTGGCGAAACTACCGCTGCCAGGAGCGTGGTCGATCTGATCGGCCTGACAGAAGAAGTCGGCGCGGCGGTGCGGGCCAAGGCTCAGGACGATTTCGAAGCCGTCGGTATGGTCCTCAAGAGCTTCTACATTGGCAACCTCAAGCCGTCCAGCAAGTCGGCCCAGGAGCTGCGCGATATGGGTATGCTCGACATGGCCACGTACACCCAGCTGCAGGCTGCGGACGCAATGCGCGATGCGGCGCAGAATCCAAGCGGCGGCGCGGGCCTGACGGCCGGTATCGGCGCCGGGATGGGCATCGGCAACCTGATGCAGCAGGCAACCTCCGGTGCAATGCAGGGACAGCAGTCCCAGGGAAGCAGCGGTGGTGCCAAGGCGGGCGGCATTCCGGATGTGATGACCCCGGCCGAAGCCGCTTCGATTTTGAAAGTGTCTGAGGAGGATGTGGTCGCCGCCATTACTGACGGTAGCCTGAAAGCCCGGAAACTTGGCAATGCCTACCGCATCAGCA
Source organism: Anaerolineales bacterium (assembly GCA_036276515.1). Classification (GTDB taxonomy): domain Bacteria; phylum Chloroflexota; class Anaerolineae; order Anaerolineales; family Villigracilaceae; genus Defluviilinea. The sequence goes on from DASUOS010000141.1 coordinate 1,289, forward strand.
AGGAAGCATTGGAAGCGTTTTTGAAGGGGTAAGAGAATTTCAGAAATGAAGAGGAGCCTGTGAACCAGGCTCCTCTTTTGATTCTATTGTCGTGTTTGTTCCCGTCTCAAAACGACCAGGCGACAAGAGTTCCCTGGTTTCAGTCGTTATTCCAGATCGCTGATCACATCGGAGATCGAATCCAGGACATCGCCTGCCAGAATGGATGTCGCGGTGCCGAGATCGTCCGCGGCATAGAGGCCGGCCTGGGCATGGATCCAGGCGCCGGCGAGTGCAGCTTCGTAGGCATCGAGACCCTGGGCGCGCAGGCCGACGATCAGGCCCGCAAGCACGTCACCGGTCCCGGCCCGGGCCAGGGCAGGCGAAGCGACCGGGATGACGGTCACGCGCCCATCCGGCGCAGCGACAACGGTAAACGCGCCTTTCAACACAACCACATGTCCCCACGTGCGGGCATATTGGGCGGCAATTTCCTGGCGGCTTTCCTGGATCAATTCCGTGGAGAGATCGGTCAAGGCGGCCATCTCACCCGGATGAGGGGTCAGGATCGCCGGAGCGGGAATCTTCTGATACCAGTCCTTGATCTGGGCAAGCAGCTTCAACCCATCTGCGTCGATGACCAGGGGAGGAAGTTTGGACTTAACCGATTCCGCGGTTTCTGTTTCCTGGTGGACAAAACCAATGCGTACCGCGTTCTTTTTAGCAGAATGCTTTCCCTCCAGAAGGCTCTCGACAAAGTCCCTGGTGGCGTTTTCCATTCCGATGCCAGGGCCGATCAACAGCGCGGAGGCGCGCTCGAAATTCCTGGCAAGGACTTCCGCCCCGTTGGAGGAGATCACGCCCATCTCGTGTGGAAGAAGCACCCAGGTCGCTTCCGGGAAGCGGCCGGCCAGTGTCCCGTGCAGGGAGGCCGGAACCGCCATCGTAACGAGTCCCACCCCCGACCGGTAAGCCGCTTCACCCGCCAGGATGGCTGCTCCCGTGTAATTCACAGAGCCCGCGGCGATGAGCGCGGTGCCGAAGGTGCCTTTGTGTGAATCGAGCGAGCGCTCGGGCAGGAGAGCAGCAACGGAATCCTCATCCGCCACTTCGATCTGCACATCCTGGAAGGATTTCAAATCGTCCGGCAAACCGATATCCACAACTTCCAGGTCGCCGATGTATTCAAAAGCCGGCAGCCTGAGCAGTCCCTGCTTGACCGCCGCCATCGTGACCGTCAGGTCGGCGGCAAGCGTTTCATCGGCCACTTCACCCGTGTCACTGTCCACGCCAGACGGACAATCCACCGCAACCACAAGCGGAGGTTCATCCAGGCCATCGAGGATGTCATTGATCTCAGAAAGAAGCTCGGCTACGTCCTTTTTCAACGGCAGCTTGATCCCGGTGCCCAGAATACCATCCAGGAGAACATCGGCATTTTCAATGGCTTCGGCCAGCTGCTCGAACGAATTCTCGCCGGAGATCACTTGCCCCCCGGCCTCGCTAAAACGCCGGATGAGATCATCCTTTTTCCGCTTGACCAGGAAGGCGCGTGCCTTCCAGCCCTCCGCAGCCAGCTCGGCCAGGGCAATGAGTGTGTCGCCGCCATTCTTGCCGGGCCCCACCAACCCGACGATTTCAGTCTCGAGATCATCTTCAAAAAGATCGTAAATAATATCCGCAAGACCCTGGCCTGCGTTTTCCATCATCTGGTCGTATGGGAAGCCGCTGGAATCGGCCTCCTTTTCGATAGCCTGCATTTGGGAAACAGTCACAAGTTTCATCTATATCTCTCCTCTGTGGACAGGATTCTACTGCAACTACGCGGGATTTTTGCCTACCTGCCTGCACTTCTTACAAAAATCAAACAACGCGTTTCAAAAGATGTGGTTCAGCGTATAATCGATCCACAGGGTGACACCGGAGCCTTAACAACGCGAACCATCCGCTTTAGAGTGAGAGAACTATGAATAATCCGTTTTCGTATTCCTCAGTAAAACTTGACCTGTACTCCAGGGATGGTGCCCGCCTGAAACAGGCATCCGGTTTCATGGTCGAAGCGGGAGGCAACTATTTTCTCATCACGAACTGGCATGTCCTTTCCGGGAAGGATTTTGCCCTTCCACAGGATAGCCCAATCGATGTACCTTTTACTTTGAGGACGTCCCTCCATATTTACAGTGGCGATGGGGAAAACAAGCCTCCGCTCTCCTGGGGGATGTGGAGAAGAATTACCATCCCATTGTATGACAAGAACAACACACCGGCATGGATCGAACCACAAAATAAACAGAACCTGCCGAAAGCGGATGTTGCTGTTCTGCCCGTCTCTAAGAACGAATCCCTGCCTCTGAACGCTTCATTGAGATCATTCACTATGAGATCCCAGGCGCCCACTACTCACTCAGAACAGTGGGTTAGGATTTCTGCTATACCCATCTCGTCTATCGATACAAAGGTGGAATATGGTCCTTCAGATCGGGTCAACGTTGTCGGTTTTCCTCGTGGCTGGGCGCCAAACGGAAGCGACAAGTCCAGTTCCGCGTTCTGGCGGACAGCCTCCATAGCCTCTGAAATTTATGAAACCGGGATGAGCCGCTGGGAATTTACCTTTTTCATCGATCCATGCCCGCTGGCAGGCATGACCGGCTCGCCTGTGCTTGGTCTGAAAAACAAGCAATTGAAGCTGCTGGGTGTCTATTCCGATAGCTCCACGGCGGAATTTGGCGCTAATGCCGGTATTGTTTGGGACGCCTGGCTGGTGAAGGAATTGGTCGGCTCTGATTAAATTGTCTTGGAGATCTGTATGAATCCATTAAAGATAGGTGTGGAAGGTGCAACAGGCTGGACCAGGTTGGAGCTCTCCCAGGTGGACCGCGCGCTTCTGGCGATCAGGGAAGTTGTTAATTTTGTAGGACTTCATCGCGGTTTGGACTCTATTATGAAGTTCTAGGGAGACTGGCCCATGGGGTTATCGTCCACTTCTGCACTGGTTGGATTGGTAGTCATTGCCTTTGGCGTTTTCTTTTTCATACGGAAACAGCGCAGCCGGGCCATCCTGCTATGGATCATAGGCGCCGCATTGATATTTGTCCCCTTCAGTTTGATCTATCTCCTGCTCGATTAAGGCACTCCATTTCAAGTACGATCCTGCGTGAATTTTTTGAAACAGAAGGAAAGTGAATATCTGCCTGCGCATATTGTCGTTCGATTGATTGCGCAGGGGAATAACCCGGAAAGGAGGTTTTATGAAGATCATCCATAAGGTCTTTCCCATCGGCCACTTCGTCATCAGTCTTTTATTCGTTATCTGTGCTCTGGCGATCATCTTCTTTGCACTGATCCAGCTCTGGCAGGGAATACAGCCCGGCACCGACCTGTCCATCAATGAACGCCTGAACGCGATCCTGGAAAGCATTGCCATGCTCACAGTTGCTGTGGCAGCATTGGAGCTGGGTCAGACGATCTTCGAGGAGGAGGTTCAGCGCGAAGCGAACATCAGCGCGCCCACCCGTGTACGCCGTTTCCTGTCCCGTTTCATGATCGTGCTGGTTGTGGCTCTCTCCATCGAGACGCTGGTGCTGGTTTTCCGCATGAGTCATGAAGCGCCCGAGCAGCTTCCTTTTGTCGCATGGATTGGACTGGCAGCTGCAGCCCTTCTAACCGCCTGGGGTGTATTTATCCGGTTAAATATTAGTGCTGAAAAACTGGAGCCGGAGGGGATCGAAGAGGCCAAGCAGGAAGATGAAAAAGTAGAGTAGCAAATATACTCTGCCGGGATTAGCCCCAGAGGTCTACTGCTACATCCTCAAGCCCCAACTCCAGGAGTTTTTTGCGCGACGGTTTTCCCGTTTTTGCGTCCCAACCGCGGGCCTGGTAATAAGCAGCCAGCATCCCCTTTAAATCGGGTACATAGCCTGCCGAACCGCCATCGGGAAAAGGTTCCAGCAGGGCTTTTGGCAGCTTGTCATTTTCGGCTGTCAAGCCCATGCGGATATTGATGGCACGTTTGAGGTTCCAGCCGCGCTCGCCGCACTTCATCATATCGTCAAGAGTCCAATCCAGGCCACAGGCGGCGTTGATCAGCTTTACCTGCAGATCTGGATCGGTGTTGGCGAAGATGCACATGACGATCGAGTTGAACACCGTGCGCCAGTCCTGGTGGCGGGCGACATTGGCCGATTTCTCAGCCTGGTCGTGGCGTTCAAAATAAGTGATTCCCAGCTTCTCATGTGTGTGCCCCCAGTCCACAAAGAAATAATCGGACTGGTTGTGACAGGCGCCGCGCGGGCTGGTCGCGTACGAAAGCGCCATTCCCGAGACCCCGCGCGGGTCATGATAAGCGACCTCCAGTCCGTTGACCTGGACCGCCTCCTCCTCCGCTCCGAACTGCGCGGCAAAACGGCGGGAGCCAAGCGAGAGCAGCTCCCCGATGCCTTCACGACAACCGATCAAGTTGACCAGCCGCTCGATAGAATCGACATCGCCCCACTTTAATTCAAAGCCAGTATCCTCGTAAGTGATGATCCCCCTTTCGAACATATGAAATGCAAGTCCAACAATATTTGCTGTGCTGATGGTATCCATGCCATAACGATCACACAGCTCGCCCAGGTCCACGATCGATTCGAGATTATCGTTCAGAAGGTTTGGGCCAAAGCCAATGATGGTCTCATATTCCGGACCCTTACGCTTTGCCCGGTCGCCCAGCTTGACCACACGCCCGCAGGCGATGACACATCCCTGGCAGGCACTACGCCCGGTGAGGATGGTCTCGGTCATCCGCGCGCCGGAGATGTTATCCACGTTTTCGAAGGAACCGTGCGAATAATACTTTACAGGCATCGCACCCAGATACTCGGCATAGTTGGCCGCGCCGGCCGTGCCGAGCTCGCGCAGTACCTTTGCTTCGTTGTCCTGCTTCAGGACCCGGTTCGACTCGGAGCGCAGGGGGATGTATTTCTTCAGGTCGAAGACCGGAATCAGGTTCTCGCCATGGACAGCGATCGCTTTGAGATTCTTGGCGCCCATCACTGCGCCCATCCCTGTGCGCCCGGCCATCCGCCCAT
>DASUOS010000142.1:0-4469 GCA_036276515.1 Anaerolineales bacterium
CTGGACCTGCGCCAGCTTCCCCAGGGTTTGTGGTGGTGGCTGCTGGTTCTGCCCATCGTCTGGGCGGGAGATACGGGCGCCTATTCCATCGGTTCCGTCTACGGAAAGCATAAGATGACCCCGCGCCTCAGCCCCAAGAAGAGCTGGGAGGGGTATTTTGCCGGGTTGTTCACCGCCGCCATTGTCGGCGCTTTCTTTGCCTACGCGTTTTCTTCCGAGGGACCTCAGCCGCTGGGTGGTTTGATCAGCCCACTGAGCGGTGGCCTGCTGGGACTGTTCATCGGCGCACTGACCCCGCTCGGCGACCTGGGCGAGAGCATGCTCAAGCGCCAGAGTGGCACGAAGGATTCGAGCAACGTCTTCCCCGGTCACGGGGGCTTTCTTGACCGCATCGATGCCTGGATCTGGGGCGCGGCGATCGGCTATTTCATCATCCAATTTTTTATATTATGAAAGGAGGTGCTTATGTCTGTGGAATCAGGGAGTGATCCCACCCGCAATCTTGCACTTGAACTGGTACGGGTCACAGAAGCTGCGGCTTTGGCAGCCGGTCGTTTCATGGGCCGCGGGGATAAGGAAGGCGCCGACGGGGCAGCGGTCAACGCGATGCGCATCGTGCTCCAGACCGTGGATATGAACGGGGTCATCGTCATCGGGGAAGGAGAAAAGGACAACGCCCCAATGCTCTACAACGGGGAGAACGTGGGTAACGGTTCTGCCCCGGATGTGGATGTTGCGGTGGACCCGATCGAGGGAACCCGGCCCCTGGCGTTCGGCCGCTCAAATTCCATCGCGACGGTGGCGATCGCCCCACGCGGGACGATGTTCGACCCCGGTCCTTTTGTGTACATGAACAAGCTGGCGGTGGGCCCCGAGGCGATGGGCGTGATCGATATCGAAAAGTCCATTACCGAAAATCTTAAGGCGATTGCCAGCGCCAAGCATAAGGATGTGAAGGACCTGACCACCATCATCCTCGACCGTGACCGTCACAAGGATATGATCGCCGAGATCCGCACAGCCGGCGCCCGCATCCGGCTGATCCCCGACGGCGACGTGGCGGCGGCCCTGATGACCGCCTGGCCGGACTCCGGCGTGGACGTCCTGCTGGGTGTGGGAGGCACGCCCGAAGGGGTGATCGCGGCCTGCGCACTGCGTGCCATGGGCGGTGAGATCCAGGGCAAGCTGTATGCCCGTGATGAAGATGAGCTGCGCCGCGGCCGCGAAGCCGGCTTCGATTTCGAGAAAGTCCTGACCATGGACGACCTCGTCTCGACCGAGGATGTCTTCTTTGCCGCAACCGGCATTACCGACGGAGAGCTGCTCCAGGGCGTCCGTTACTTCGGTGATAGTGCCAGCACCGACTCGCTGGTCGTGCGCGGCCTGACCGGGACGGTCCGCCAGATCACCGCCACACACCGCATCGACAAACTCCGCCAGTTCGCCGCGGTGAAGTATTGATCTTATGTCATTGCGAGTGTAGCGATATAATCTCCTCGTGCATAGGTTTGTCTACTGTTTGGTTAACGGAGTGTCGAATTCTGCTTGACACTCCCTACCCTTACACGTATAATGTCGGTCGCCTTCCTCGCTAGCTCAATGGCAGAGCGGGCGGCTGTTAACCGCTAGGTTCGAGGTTCAAGTCCTCGGCGAGGAGCTGTTCAAGAAAAAGATTTGCCTCCGCGATATGGCTGGGGCAAGTTTTCTTATATCGAGCAGGAGCCAGATAACAGGTACTATAACGCTCTGCCTCAACCGTCGTTTTGTGAATGTACCTGATGTGACCCACAATCCCACCTGCATGTGCAGCCCAGGTTTTCCGAAAATAGGGGCGCGGGGATAAGGATAGCCGCCAGCCAGCCCGGTCGTTGTATTCTTTTGGCCCTGCCCATCAAAATCAAAAAGACGGCGATACACTCGCCGTCTTCCAGATTCTTTTTATGTAGTTACTTCTCGTTCACATCTGCCCGTGTCCATAAATCCGCTATACGGGGGAGAAGGAAGTAATCGACGCCGATGTATCCTGCAATCTTCCAGGCGAGTACCAGCAGAACGGCCAGCCCGAAGAACACTCCATTGACGCTGGCGGAACCGGCCATGATGAAGTTCCAATTCAGGAAGCCGCCAAAAAAGGCCGTCAGCCCAATGAAGACGCCGGCAATCAGTGCAACACCGATCAGCACTTCGCTGACCGCGATGACTTTCGCAAACCAGGTATAGGCCTGGGCATCGATCATGGCCTGGAGGAACTCACGGTACCACGCAAAGGCAATCGGGGGACGACCTTCGGCGGGGATCTGAACGGCGCCCATCCAGAAGCCTTTCAGGGCCTCGCCGGTCTGCATCCAAGCCGGGTTCTGTAATTTAGGGAGGCCTGAGCCGATCCACTTCCAGCCCAGCCACACCCGAACCGCCAGCCAAAGAATGGAGAATCGTTTATCCTCGAACAGCATTGTGATGAAAGAAGGAGTTTGGAGCGTTTGACCCTTACGGTTGAGAACTAAAGCAGACATATTTGCTTCCTTTCCTGATTTGACTTCTTGAATTTAACTCTCGTCTCTAATTTACACTTTTCGGGTCGTAATAGTCAGTGATATTTGTCATAAATATGACCTTTTCTATCTTTTTCCGACCTGATTAATGTCATTATTCTCAGCGAACTTGATAATCAATGATTAACAGTTGCTTTGAAAAAATCCCTTTGCTATAATGATTCAGACATTCCCCGAGGAGAGGTCACTATGCAGTCATTTATTTTCAACGATGCCATTCGATTCCGTCTGGCGACCCAGCAGGAGGATACTGGTGCCAAGGTCCAGGTTTTCCTCGGTGTGTTCCTTGGCGTCATCCTGCGCTGGATCCTTGTCGACGTAATTCGTAACCAGGCACCCTGGAACATCTCGGTGGTGATTGCCCGTATTGTGGTCGCTTTGATAGCGACCATTTTTGTGTTCTCCGGCTACTGGCAGAAAGTGAAGGACCAGCCGGCCGGGATGCGTTTCCTCAACGCTCTGGTTTACGGTGTTTCCATCGATGCGCTTGTCGGCCCTTGGACGTATTAGCATTCCACCAAGGTTAATGTGGAAGGTACCATGAACGAAAGATCGAGTAATTTACTCTGTAGGTTTGGATTGTCCGGAAATAAGGAGGCAGGGACATGAACTCTTTCAGCTTCAACGATGCCATTCGCTTCCGGCTGGCCACCCAGCAGGAGGATATCAGCGCCAGGATCCAGGTTTTTCTCGGGGTGTTCCTTGGCGTCATCCTGCGCTGGGTCTACAGTGTGGCGGTTGAAGTGATCCGCAATAATGCCCCCTGGTGCTTCGGGACATGGATGTCAATCCTCATTCGTCTGGCTGTTGCGCTGGGCGCGACGTTCTTTGTGTTCTCGGGCTACTGGCAAAAAGTCAGGGATCAGCCGGCCAGCATGCGCTTCTGGAATGCTGTGGCCTACGGCATCACCATGGATGTGATCGTCAGCTCGTGGCTGCCCGCACCGGTTTGCTAGAGCTCTGGATTAAACCAAAAGAGAGAAGGTCATTGCGACCTTCTCTCTTTTCATCTCACGTTCGTTTATTCACTCTTATCGGAGCTTTTGGTCTCGGTGCTGCTTTCCGAGCTTTTTTCAGAGGACGGGTTCTCCGTCTTGTTGCTGCGGGATGCACTTCCCGAGGATGATTTATGGTCGGTGGCATAGAACCCGGAACCCTTGAAGATGATCTTGGTGGGGGTGATCACCTTCCTCAGCGATTTTTTGCGGCATTCCGGGCAGGTCTTCAACGGGGCCTCGGTAAACGACTGATGCTTTTCGAATTGAACACCACATGAGTCGCAGCGATAGGTATAAACGGGCATAGTTCTTACTCCTTGATAGCGGCGCTGATTATAGCGCGCCCATGTTCGTGTGACAAGTAAATTATCTTAGAGATCTGTTAACAGTCTACAACGGATGGTTCAGGTCCCATAAGATGCGCAGCCCTTCCAGCGTCAGCCAGGGGGCGATGATCTGGATCACGTCGGTTTCCTGGGCAACGATCTCGGCCAGTCCGCCTGTGGCGATCACTTTCATCTGCGGGCCCAGCTCCCGGCGAAAGCGTTCGACCATGCCTTCCACCATGCTGACATAGCCAAAGAGCAGTCCCGCCTGCATGGCGTGGACGGTATTCCGGCCGATGACCGAGGGAGGCCGTTGCAGGTCGATGCGCGGCAGCTTGGCGGCGTGGGTGAAGAGCGCCTCCGTTGCCAGGCTGATCCCGGCGGTGATCGCGCCGCCCAGGTATTCGCCATCCCGGGTCACGGCGTTGAACGTGGTTGCCGTCCCGAAATCTATGACACAGGCCGGTCCCCCGTACAGGTACATGACGGCCACGGCGTCCGCGATCCGGTCCGCACCGACAGCCTTCGGATCCTCGTACCGGACTTTGATCCCGGTCTTGATCCCCACATCCACGACGAACGGTTCCACTTCC
>DASUOS010000143.1:0-10756 GCA_036276515.1 Anaerolineales bacterium
CAGCGGGTCGAGAATTTTTTCCAGGCGCGTGGGTCTTGCCAGAGCCAGCGCGGCGGGAAAGCCCAGAAGCAGTGAAAGTGCGACCGTTGCTCCTGCATATCCCAGGGAGTTGGCCGTCGCCTGGATCGGCGGGACATAAAAGACCGATCCGCGGCGGTTGACGAACAGCTCCGAGTAATAATCGGTCGTGAAACCATATTGCACGTCGCCGCGCTGGCCGCGGTCGGCTTCGATGCGGAAGAGGGAACGGAATGGGAGAGCAGAGAGGGGCAGCAGGAAAAAGGCCGTCAGTAGCAGTGGCAGCACAATGACAAATACCTTTTCACGCAGGGTCCGTGCCCGCCGGATGTTCGAGCTCGCAGAGCGCGGTGCGGTTTGAATAGTAGTACGCGAGACCACCCGCGAATAGAGCAGGGAGATCAGCAGCGTGCAGACAAGCTGGAGAATCGATAACAGCGCGGCCAATGGCAGGTTCGGGAGTCTCAGGACCCGCAGGTAGATTTCGACTTCCAGGGTGGCGAACTGCGAGCCACCCAGTAACAGGATGACACCGAAACTGGTGAAGTCGAAGAGAAAGACAAGCAGGGAGCACGCCAGCAGAGCCGGTCGGAGCAGAGGCAGGGTCACATGCCGCCAGACGCGAAACGGGTCTGCGCCCAGCGAGCGCGCCGCGGCTTCCAGCCGGGGATCCAGGCTGGAGAGGGCATTGCTCACAACACGGATGACGATGGTTGTATTGTAGAAGACGTGGGCGATCAGGATCGCCGTCAGGGTTCCGATGAATTGGAAGTTGGAATCCGGAAAGAGGCTGTGGATAATCCCGCGCGGACCCAGCAGGGCACTGAACCCGGTCGCGACGACAACCGTCGGCAGCATGAAGGGGACGGCGGTCAATGCCCGTAACACGGATTTACCGGGAAAGTCATAACGCGCGAACAGGTAGGCTGCGGGAAGGCCGAGGAGCAGCGTCAGAAGAGTCGAGAGCGCTGCCTGGTAGAGCGTGAAAAGGAAAACACGCCAGGCAAGCAGAAGGTCTCCGCTCGTCAGCGTGCTGGCATCAAACGTAAGCGCAAGGATGCGGGCGAGCGGATAGAAGAAGGCGACAGCCAGAAAGCTTAGGGGCAGCAGCCAGAGGAGCGGGCGAAAACGGGTAGACAGGAATACAGGTACAAATGTAGATAGGGAAAACCGCTTGGTTTGCGTTGTCTGTTTACCTGTTTCCATGTATACCTGTCTACAACACTACTTCATCACCACATCGGTCCAGGCCTGGATCCAGGCATCGCGGTTTTCAGCAATGACATCCGGGGCAAGCTGGGCGGTCTGCTCGGGGGCCTGCGCGTATTTTGTGAATTCATCGGGCAAAGCGGCATCGGGGTTTACGGGATAGACGAACATCTGCAGGGGAACATCCACCTGGAATTGCCGGCTGAGCATGAAGTCTACGAATGTTTCGGCGAGGGCGCGCTGCCGGGTCCCTTTGAGGATGCCGACAAATTCGACCTGGCGGAAGCAGGTGTCGGGTCCGGTGATGGAGGCGGTCGGGGCATCGTCGAGCGGTGTTTCCGCGCCAATCACTTCAGCGGCCGGAGAGGTCCCATAGGAGACAACCATCGGCTGGGGGCCGCGTCCGGAGGAGCCGCTGAAGTTGGTAAAGTAGGCCGTCTCCCATCCGTCAACCACGACCACTCCATTCTCCGTCAGCGCCTGCCAGTATTCGGTGAACGAATCACCATAGTGGGCGACCGTCGCCAGCAGGAAAGCCAGGCCCGTGGAAGACGTGGCCGGATTTTCCACGACAAGCAGTCCTTCATACTCCGGCTTCGTCAGATCTTCGAGGCTTTGCGGTACGGCCAGGCTGTTCTCTTCGAAATAGGCCTTGTCGTAATTGATGCACACATCGCCGTAATCGACAGGCAGCGCCCGGTTGGAGGCATCCAGCTTGAAAGTATCGGGAATCTCATTCAACACTGGCGAATCATAGGATTCAAAAATATCCTCTTCGAGAGCCCGCGAGAGGAACGTATTGTCCACGCCAAAGAGCAGGTCGGCGAGCGGCGCATCCCGGGTCAGAATGGCCCGATTCAAAACGGAGCCGGCGTCGCCACCGGGCAGGAAGACAACTTCTGCATTGTTGGCCTCTTCGAACGATCTGACAACCTCCTCACTGATGGAAAATGAATCGTGGGTCATGACGGTGAGGGTCTCGGGACCTGTGGATGGCGTTGCCGTTGATTCGGGCGCGCAGGCGGCCAACAACAGGATAAATAACAGTAACAAGCGTTTCATGGGTTCCTTTCCATTTATGCGCGGCGATGGACAACCAGGAGCAATCCATCTTCAATGGCAATGGATGCCGATTCAGCCAGCATCTCATTGCTGACGCCGCGCGTTCTATCGGGGTACAGTGTTTCCCTGCGAAGGGGCCATCTCAGATGTTCCGTCAGGACACCTGTCACCGCGCCCTGCCAGGGGATCAGGGAAACAATATCGCCGCCCCTGCCATGGACCTCCACCTGGTCGCGACAAAGCAGGACCTCTTCCACCCCATCGTCGAGACGGATATCGAATTTCGTAAGTCGATCATCCGTCAGCAGGGTAATGTTTGCGAGGGTCTGGTCAAGACGGCCTCCGAGTGCTGCTATGATAACGATCTTATTTGACTTCAGTGCAAGAGCCCGGTTGATCGCAAGCTCGAGGTCGGTCTCGTCCTTGTCGTGCGAGAACGACTCGATCGTGACATTGGCTTTTTGGAGCTCCTGCAGTTGTGCAGGCTCGGCCGAGTCCAGATCGCCCACGATCAGGTCGGGCTGCAAACCGAGGGCCAGCGCATGACGCGTCCCGCCATCGGCGCAGATAATATAATCGCCTGTCTGTGCAAGGGAGCGCGCTTTATCGAGGTTGGGCAGTTCGCCGTTGGCAAAGATGAGAATGCGCTGCAATGAAAAATCCTCCGGGGGCGGAGGATGATGGGTTGAAAATGTATGGTCCCTCCGCCAGCATGATCTGGATCAGGTAATTCGGGTCAAGCGCGGCTCGCTACTCTCAGTCCCGCATCGTGGGACACCCCGTTCGATTGTGCTGATAATATACTCGATATTCCCAGCCTGTCAATTCAAAAATACACCTTACAGAGCTGTAGACAGGATTTTTATACCTGTTCCAGAAAAAACCATTATCATTTGTGCCTGGGAACAAAATTTTAGCGTGCCGGCCTGAGGTCCGATGCAGCCTTGTGTGCATGCAGGTTGGATGTACAATATAAAGTTTTGGTTGTGTAACCTTTTCTAATCATCCCCTTATCTGCTTTTGTCACAAATCTAGCGGACGCGCCGCCGCCACTCTTCCTTCATCTGCAGCTCGCGTGGACTGAGACCGGAATCGAGCGCCAGAAAATCGGTTAGCAAGCGGTTGAACCTGCTCGTCTCGTCGATCATCGGAAAGTGGCCGGACCCCTCCAGCTCGATCTGGTGGGTCATGGTGGAAAGGGAGAAGTCCTCATCGGGCGTTGTGATCGCCGGATCCTTATCCCCGTACACCAACAGACACGGAATGTTGGTACTGCGGAACGTCGTAAAGATATTGTTCGATTGCAGACCAACCATCGAAGCGGCGATCGCCTGGATGTCGGCCTTCGGAGCATCCACCAGGGCAGCAGTCGCTTCTGAAGACCGGTTGGCAAGCCAGTCGATCAATTCGGATGGAGACGCGGTCCGCAGGCGGGTATGAACGGCCGCGTAATCCAGCGGTGTGCTGACAGCCATCAAACGGTCCACGCTCTGCGGGAAGCGGGTGGCAAATGCCATGCCGACCAGTCCGCCCAGTCCGTGGCCTACAAGGGCGATCTTGCCGATTCCCATCTCCATCAGGAAGCGATCGATCAGGGATACCTGGTTTTCAAGCGTATAGTTCACAACCGTGTGCGCCGTATCCCCAAATCCCCACAGGTCCAGCGCGTAGGCGCGGAAGGAGGTCGAGGCGACCTGCATGGAGGCGATCCAGTACCGCCATGAGCCGACCCAGCCGTGCAGAAAGATGACAGGACGTCCCCGTCCCAGCACTTCGTAATGCACAATGGAGCTATCGAGGAGGATGGCGCTCAAATCTTACTTCCCAAACTTGGCCAGAATGGTCTTGACATGTGAGGTTAATTGATCGGGAGCAAAGGGCTTGAGCAGGTACTCCTCGGCGCCAGCTTCCAGCCCCTGCTGGATCTCGGCTTCCTGTCCCTTAGCGGAGAGGAATACAATGGGGATATCCTTTAGATCCGGATTGAGCTTCAGGATGCGGCAGGCCTCATAGCCGGTCATGCGCGGCATGCGGACATCCATCAGGATGAGGTCCGGGTTGACCTGGGGGGCCAGCTGGACGGCTTCCTCCCCATTGGCGGCCGCGAACACCTCATATCCTGCAAAACGCAGGGTAAACGCAACCAGGTCTCGAATGTCTCGTTCATCTTCAGCGATCAGGATCTTTGCCATTGATTCCTCATTGTGCTTCATAAACAGGCAGTGTAAAGGAAAACGTACTCCCCTCGCCCGGCACGCCTGTGCTGTTCATCCAGATGCGGCCTTTGTGCATGTCCACAATTTGTTTAACGATGGACAGCCCCAATCCGGTTCCGGGTGTGGATAGGACCATCGGGTTTTCGCCCCGATAGAAGCGCTCGAAGATGCGGTCCTGATCCTCGAACGGGATGCCGACGCCATTGTCCTTCACATCCACCTGGACCTCGTGCCCGCCGTTCGGAGCATGGATGCGGACAATGATGGTGCCGTTCTCGGGGGTGTAGTTGTAAGCGTTGTCCACAAGGTTTCCCAGGATCTGGCGAATCCGCTCCATGTCGCCGTAGACCCGCGGCAGCTTGCGAGGTGCATCGAGAGAAAGCGCCATCGGCCTGTTTTCCTCCTGCGAGCGGCGCAGCACGTCGCCGATGACATCTTCGGCCACCTCGCGCAGGTCGAGCGCCTGGGGCGAGAGGGTGACGGCTCCCGACTCGATGCGTGAAACGTCCAGCAGGTCGTTGACCAGGATATTCAGCCTCTCCGTGTTGTTCTTGACGATGCTCAGGAAGTGCGTCTGGTTCTCATTCAACGCGCCCGCCGCGCCCATGAGCAGGACATCCACATAGCCGCGGATGGAGGTCATCGGAGTACGCAGCTCGTGGCTGACCGTAGCAACAAATTCCGACTTGAGCCGGTCCACTTCCACTTCGTGGGTGATATCGCGGAAGATGGAGACGGTGCCCAGGAAATCGTTCTGCAGGATTACGGGTGCAAGGTGAACGAGGATGATTCGACCGTTCTCGAGATCGATTTGTTCCGCATAGGTGTCGCCCTGCTGGTAACCGCCTGGCGAATCCGACCAGTCACGGATGGTCTGCATCCAGGTCCCGGCCGATTTACCGAACAGCCCACCGAACACTTCCAGGGACTGGCCGAGTACCCGCCCGGCCTCAAGGTTCAGGATTTTTTCTGCAGAGGGGTTGATGAACGATATACGGTTATTCGCGCCGGTAACCAGCACACCGTCTGCAACTGCCTCGAGGATGGCCTGTGAGCGGCTGGCATCCTCCTGTTCGCGGCGGAGCATGCCGCCCAAGCGCTCGGCCTGGTCACGGATCAGCTCGTAGAGGTGAGCATTGTTGATCGCCACGGCCACCTGTCCCGCAATGGCTTTGACCAGGTTCAGCACTTCGGCGCTGAAGAAGTTTGGCTTACGGTGATAGATCAGGAGGGCGCCGATCACGTCCTCGGCCACCAGCAGGGGCATGGCGATGGCGCTGCGATGCTCTCGTGAGGAGGCTGCAGCCTTGACCCAGCGCGGATCGTTGAGCAGGTCATCGATCAGGGCCGGCTCGCGCTGGGCGACCACCCAGCCCGCCAGACCTTCGCCGATCTTGAGCCGGAAGCCGCGTCCTTCTCCGGAGATCCGGTCGCTCAAATACCCATATCCCGCACGGAAGTGCAGCAGGTTGTCTTCGATATTGAGCAGCATGATCGTTCCCTGCTCGGCGCCGATCGCGTCGTTGAGCAGGGCGAGAGTCCGGTTCAGCGCCCGGTCGAGGTCCAGGCTGGAGGAGACCTCGGTCAGAATATGGAGGAGCGTCTCCGTGTTCTGCTGCTCGCGCTGCAACTGGGCAGTACGTTCCACCACGCGCATCTCGAGCTCGCGTGCCAGACGCTCCGTCTCGTTGAACAGCCGCCCATTCTGGATGGCAACGGCCGCCTGGTTGGCCAGCGTGCTCAGGATCTGCAGATCGTCTTCCGAGTACACATTCGGCTTGTAGCTCTGCGCGGAGAGCATACCGACCGTCCTGCCGCTCAGGGTCATTGGCACGGCCAGAATGGACAGGGGCGTATCCGGGTTGCCGTAGGTCACACCGCCCATATCGTCCACGGACTGGGCGCCATGCAGGAGCAGCGGCTCACCGGTGGTAATGACACGTCCACTCAGGCCCTGGTCACGCGGGATGCGGGTGATCGGCGCGCGCTTGTCATCATCGACCAGGTAGACACCCTCGATCTCATCCGTCTCTTCATCGAGAAGACTGATCACAAATGATTCGACAGGCATCAGTCGTTCAGCCGCCCGGTGAACTGCGATGTAGACCTGTTCCGGATCCAGGTTGGCACCCACCTGGTAGCTGGCCTGGTTGAGGATGGAAAACCGCTCGGCCGTCGAAAGCGTGGACTGGTAGAGCCGCGCATTCTCCAGAGCGATGGATGCCTGGTTGGTCAATGTGCGCGCCAGCTCGATCTCGGTCAGGCTGAAGCGGACGGCCTCGGTCTGGTAGATGAAGATCAAAGCCCGCAGGTTTGCTCCGCTGACCAGAGGCAGGATGAGCAGAGACCTGGCGTCCTCACCCAGGAATTCCCGCAGAGGGATCAGGTCCGGCTCGGCTTCCACTGCATCCGTTGTGAATACGCCCAGCGATTCCCGCAGGCGGTCGAAGATGGGTGCATCGGGAAGTTTGCGGGGCAGCTCCACGCTTCGGCGGGGTATGGCATGTTTCCAAACCGGGCTGCCACGCTCGAACAGCACGATCGATACATTCGGTGCATCGAGCGCATCCAGAAGCTCCTGGGCCGTCAGCTGCAGGATCTTCCCTTCGTCGAGCAGACCACTCAGGGCGGAGGAGAAACGGTTGAGCAGCCCCAGACGCTGTGAGCGTTCATCCAGCTCGGTGGCGCGGCTCAGGCTTTCCTCGAACAAACGGGCATTTTCCAGGGCGATGGCTGCCTGGCTGGCAAAGGTTGTGCCTACCTGCATGGACTCACGGCTGTAGAAATGCGACTGCCATTTTTCCAGAGCCAGCACACCGATCACCTGGTTCTTGGAAATCAAGGGCAGACCCAGCCAGGAGAGTCGCGGCGCTTCCAGCGTGGGGAAGCGCGGATCCTGGCGTACATCGCCAACGAGGATTCCCTGGCCGGTGCGGATCATTTCCTTGAATAGGGCGCTGTCCTCCATCGCGATCGTGAGGCCCAGGCGCCGTTCTGTATCCTGGAAGCCACGCGCCGCGGCCACCCGCAGGCGGTCTTTTTCCCGCAGCCAGAGGGTGGCCGTATCGTAAGCGACGACCGGCTCCAGCTTTTCGAGCAGCGACGCCACCAGCTCTTCGGTTTGCAGGTTGGCAGTCAGTGTTGTGGCGGCATCGGTAAGCGCCTCCAGCTGGACGGCGCGCTCCTGTGTGGTCTGCACCAGGCGGACGTTCTGCAGCGACAAACCGACCTGCTGTGAGAGGGACAGAAGCAGCGTTTCGTCTTCCGTGGTGAAGGCGGCAGGCGTATTAAAGTTATCCAGCATCAGCACGCCGACCGAAAATTCGCCGGTCTGGATCGGGATCAACAGGCTCGAGACCGGCAGGCGTCCACCGGTTGCCTGGCGGTAGAGCAGCAATCCCTCTGTCGAGAACGTGTAGTCGCGGGTGAACTGCACTTCATCCACGCGCAGGGGCTTTTTCATTTCATGGACCTGCCCGGGCAGTGCCACACCGGCCTGGAACGCGATGCGCCGCATGGTCTCGTTATCTGCGTAGCCGGATACCGCCCAGGGAAGCAGCTGCCCGGCATGTTCGTCCCAGATCAGAACCATGCCTGCATGAGCCGCCGGCAGGGCCCGCCGGGCGCTTTCGAGCAGGGCGCGCACGATCTGCTCAGAGTCAAGCCCGCGCAGCTGGCGGCTGAAATCGAGCAGCAGATTGACCTCCTGCAGGCGGCGGCGCGTCTCATTGAGCAGGGAAATGTTCTGCAGAATGACCGAGGTCTGGCGGGCGATCTGGTGATAGACCTGTAAGTCCTCCACCGTGAACTCCTGCAGCGGTTCGGGGCTGACAGCCAGCATCGCGGCGATCGTCTTCTTATCGATGCGGATCGGCAGACAGATCAACGATTTGGCGCGGATGGCGCTTAGCAGCGGCGTTTCACGCCACTCCAGGTTCTCATCCAGGTTGGCGATCAGGATGGCTTCGCCGGATTGCAGCACCGCCCGCAGCGGGTTGCGCTGCCCAAACAACGCCTCCGGGCTGGCCGCTCTCGAGACATTCCCCAGCACATGCATCAGGCGCGGTCCCTCGCCGCTCATTTCCGCCACCATGGCAACCGACATGCGCAGCTGGGTCAGTGTTTCCCGTCCCAAGGCCTGAAGGGCAGAGGATGAATCCAGCTGGCGGCTGACCGATTCGGTGATGGCCAGGCCGGCGCGGACACGCTGGCTGCGCTGGTCCAGGGTCTGGATGGCAATGGTCTGGTCCAGGTCCTTGCGCAGGAGCATAGGCAGATCGTTCTGGGTCAGGCTGATCAGGCGCTGCTGGCGCTCGAGACTGGAGGCAAGTGAATCGACACGCGTCCTCAGCTCCGAGAAGCGCGAATGATTGGCGATGGCAAGTGCGGCCTGGGCAGCAAAGATCTCCAGTGACTCAATCGTGGCCCGGTCCGGTCGCAGGCCGTCACGGGGTGCGTCCACGCTCAGCAAACCAAGCGCGGCGCCCTGGTTGTCTTCGAGAGGAATGATGAGGAAGTCATCGGGGTCCCAGGTGTTCGAAGATGGGGCCGGTGCACCTGCCAGGTCGAGCGTAACCATGTGGACATCGGAGGGGATGATCGGCGCGTCGTCCACAGGGATGAAAAAGGAGCGGCTGATCCTGAACTGCGGCTTGAGCATTTGCTGGATGCTTGATAGCGGTTGTTTACGCGCCATCAGCTCCGCCAGTGTTTCGGGCGGGAATCCAACACCAGTGACCCGCCGCAGCAGGCCCGTATCCTTTTCATGGATGCTGATCAGCACGGCCTGGAAGGGCGTCGCCTCGCGAATGCTGTTCGCAATGGTACGCAGCAGCTGGTCGAGCGGCTGCTCAAAATTCAGTCCATAGCTGACCTCGGTCACCCGGGTGAGCGTATCGGCGCGGCGGCGCAGCAGCTCGGAGCGCTGGCGCTGTTCCTGGTAACGCTGGACATTCCCCAGAGCGACCGCCGTATGCGAGGCAAGGGTTTGGACAACCTGCAGGGAGGACGAATCGAAGAAATCGGGCTGGGAGGAGTGCAGGTGGATCAGGCCCGCCGTCCTCCCCTGCGAAAGGATCGGGACAACAATGGCAGACCGGACTCCATCATGTATGGGAGGGTGTTCGCCTGTGTTGTAATCACTGACAAGCATGGAGTCGCCCGAGTCGATCGCCTGCTGATCGAGCTCGCTCAGCGGCTCAGGCAGAGGACATCCCTGCGAAAGCATGACCGGCGGCGGAAGGGTGGATGCATCAGGTTCGAACAACAGGATCGTCCCGCACTCTGCATGAGTGGTGCGAATGGCTTCCTCGCGAACCACATCCAATAGGGACTTCAAATCCACCATGGAATTCAGCTCACGGCTGACCCGCACGATGGAGGTCAGCTGTTCCACGCTGCGGCGGAGACTCTCGTCGGTTTGGGTGGCCCGCGACGCCTCTGCGATCGCAGCAGCAAGCTGGGCTCCCGCGGTCGTGACCACATCCAGGTCATAGGCATTGAAGAATTCCGTTTTACGGCTTCCCAGCATGAGCTCGCCGAGGCTATGGTCATGGGCCACCAGCGGAACCACAATGGCCGACTCGACCTGTAACACGGAAACCAGCGGGCGGTAAACCGGCAGGATGCGCCGGTCGGAGCTCAACCGTCCGGAGAGATAGGGCTTCTGGCTTCCAGAAACCGTATACCGGTACTGCGGCTCATCCACATGCAGGCGAGCGAGCAGGTCCATGGACTCACTGGAGGTACCGTACACCGACTCACGGTGCAATCGCAGCCCGCCGGTCGGCTCGTCCAGGAGGAATACGGCGCCTAAATCCGCCTGGAACAGGCTGGCAACTTCCTTTACGGCATAGCAAAGGAGGTCATCCAGAGGCTCATTCGACACCACCAGGCTCGAGATGCGGCGCAGCACATCGGAGCGCAATGCCTGCTGGCGTGATTCTTCCACAACAAACGAACTTTCGATAATGCCTGTGACCCGTTCCGCCACGGATTTCGCCAGTTGGATCTCTGCCTCTGAAAACGGTGTTATCGATCCGCGGTGGTTGGATAGCTGCAGATAACCCACCAGGCTTTTATTCGACACCAGCGGCATCAGGATCGATTCACGTAAGCTGGCGGCCTGGGCAAAGGTCTGCAGGCCGAGATCCTTCCAATGGCGGTCGTCTGCCGCGTTTTGGGTGATGATCGGGTTTTGTTCCTGCAGCAGTTTCTCTGAAGAGCCGTTCACATCGATACCGGTCTTGTAA
>DASUOS010000144.1:0-4653 GCA_036276515.1 Anaerolineales bacterium
CCCGAGCAGCCGCCGCGTATCATTGCCCACCGCTGCTCCAATGCCCTCGAATGCAACGGCATCAACAAACCTGCCTGTGCATGGTGCGGCACGAACCCGGATTACCGTCCTCTGTAAACTTAGTAGGATTCATCACAGAACCTGCTAGTTGAAAACTCTCTCCTCCCTCTGAGTTGGTCTTGGCTGCCCCGCCTGCGATGGCGGGGTATGCCGTTAATGGCCTTGACACCATTCCAATTTCGCAGATAATAAAGCCTAACAGGCGACCCCATCAAAAGCATAGACAGAGGAAAGTAGACTGGCGAAGGTTGTTAGAGAGGCGCGTGGCACCGGCTGAAACCTGCGCTCTACCGAAACCAGTTGAAGTTCCCTCTCGAGCTGTACGGGTGAAGAACGCGGCGGATGCCCCGTTTTGTAGTCCAAACCGCAATCCCAGCGTTACAGGGGAGGCTGATGTTGGTCAGCGCGAGGAGAGTCACGTGAGTGGCTAATCTGGGTGGTACCGCGGGATGCATATGCACTCTCGTCCCATTGTGGACGGGAGTTTTTGTTTGTATACATGTCATTGCCCCGGCGAAAGCAGCCGGGGTTGCGAGGAGGGCGCTCGTCCTGACGAAGCAATCTCTTGTTACGGGGAGATTGCTTCGGGCTAACGCCCTCGCAATGACATGATGAGACAATGGAGGTACGAATGCTCGAACAATTGAACGAGATCGAGAAGAAGGCCATGGACGCGTTGAATGCTGTCCAGGATCCGGCTGCGTTGGAGGCCTGGCGCGTGGCCCATGTGGGACGCAGCTCGCCGCTGATGCAGGTTTTTGCCGGGCTGGGGAAACTCTCCAAAGAGGAGCGGCCGGCGGTCGGCGCGGCGGCGAACCGGGTCAAAGTGGCGCTGGAGTCGGCGTTAGCCGAACGCGGCGAGGCGATCAAAGCGGCCATGCTGGCGAAATCCCTCGAGGAGGAACAGCTCGATGTCACGCTGCCCGGCCGCGAGGTCCATATGGGACGGCTGCACCCGTCCACGCAGCAGCTGCGGCGCGTGCTGGATATCCTGGCGGACATGGGCTTCCAGGTCTATACCTCGCGCGAGGTGGAGACGGATGAAATCAACTTCCAATTGCTGAATTTCCCGCCGGACCATCCCGCCCGCGATATGCAGGATACGTTCTTCATCGAGGCGGGTGAGCGTGGAGATAACCCGATCGTCCTGCGCACCCACACCTCGCCGGGACAGATCCATGCGATGCGCGAGTTCGCCGCCATGGACCCGGACAACCCGCCGCCGATCCGCATTGCCCTGCCCGGGATGTGCTTCCGCTACGAGCAGATCACGGCTCGCTCGGAGATCCAGTTCAACCAGGTGGAGGGACTGGTGGTGGGCGAGAATATCACCTTCGCCGACCTGAAAGGGACGCTGATCGATTTCGCCCGGCGAATGTTCGGCCAGAACGTGCGGACGCGCTTCCGCGCTTCCTATTTCCCTTTCACCGAACCGTCGGCCGAAATGGATGTGGAATGTTTTGTCTGCGGCGGCAAGGGCTGCGCGGTCTGCAAGAACTCCGGGTGGCTGGAGATCCTCGGCTGCGGCATGGTGCATCCGGTCGTTCTGCAGAATGGCGGGTACGATCCGTCGCGCTACTCGGGCTTCGCCTGGGGCATGGGACCGGAACGCCAGCTGATGCTGCGCTATAAGATCGACGACATCCGCTATTTCTGGGGCAACGACCTCCGGTTCCTGGAGCAGTTTTAGGGAAGAGAATAAAGAGTAGAGAATAAAGAGTAGAGAATAGAGAGTAGAGAGTGGAGAGTAGGTTTGGAGGTTGAGATGAGTCTTGAAGGCTTGAATAGATTGAAGGTCTGGGTAAGGGCAAAGGAGTTTGCTATCGCAATTTACAACAAAGTATTGCCCCTGCTTCCAGCTGAAGAAAAGTGGAATCTAAATCAACAACTGAGACGCGCATGCTTAAGTATTCCTGCTAACATCGCGGAAGGATATGGAAGGTTTTATTATCAGGAAAATGTCCGATTTTGCTATACAGCCCGCGGATCTTTGGCGGATCTTTGGATGAAGTTCTCAGCCATCTGGCTTTTGCCTTTGAGATGAACTTTATTCCGGAAGGACTATACAAGCAACTCGCAGATGAAGGTGAAGAGATTGACAAGATGCTAAATGGCTATATTTCTCACCTAAAGAAGAGTAAACAGGGTGCCAGTGAACCTGGAGCGAATTCTCATGTTCGAGAAGAGTCATCCTCATACACGATTGCGCCCGAGGATGAGCTTGTCCCTCCTAAAAGCACTACTCTCTAATACTCTATTCTCTACTCTCTGCTATCACGGAGCAAACTATGAAACTACCTATCTCTTGGTTAAAAGATTACATTGACCTCGCTGGCCTGTCTGTCGAGGAGATCGCCCGCAAGCTGACATTAGCCGGGCTGGAAGTGGACGAGATCAAATACGCCGGGCTGCCGATGCCGGAATACAAGAACGGCGAGCGCCACGAGTTCAAGACCAGCGGCATTGGCTGGGACCCGGACAAGATCGTCGTGGCCGAGATCCGCCAGGTCAACCCGCATCCCAACGCGGACCGGCTGACCCTGCTCGACCTGTATGATGGACAGCAGTCACAGGTGGTGCTGACCGGCGCGCCGAACATCTTCCATTTGAAGGGGACAGGCCCTTTGCCCAAACCGATCAAGGTGGCCTACGCCAGGGAAGGCTCGACGATCTACGATGGGCATGCGCAGGGACTGGTGCTGACCACCCTCAAGCGGGCCAAGATCCGCGGCGTGGAATCGTATTCGATGGTCGCCTCCGAGAAGGAGCTGGGCATCTCGGAGGAACATGAAGGCATCATCATCCTGGATGAGGATGCACCGGTCGGGACGCCGCTGGCCGATTACATGGGCGACGCGGTGCTCGATATCGGCATCCTGCCGAACATGGCACGTAATGCGAATGTGCTGGGTGTGGCGCGCGAGCTGTCGGCGCTTACAGGGCGTCCGCTGCGAAAGCCGGTGATCGAGTACCAGACAGAGGGCCAATCGGTGCAGGAACTCGTCTCCATTGAGATCAATGAGCCGGAGCTCAACCCGCGCTTTGTCATCGGCCTGGTGCGGGATGTGGAGATCAAGCCGAGTCCCTACCAAATCCAGCGCCGGCTGAGGCTGGCGGGGATCCGCCCGATCAACAACATCGTGGACGCGACCAACTACGCCATGCTGGATATCGGCGAGCCCCTGCATGCGTTCGACTATGATGTCCTGAAAGAACGGGCCGGCGCTGCAAACGTGAAGATCATCACCCGCTCCGCAAAGGATGGCGAAGAGCTCACCACGCTGGATGGCGTCAGGCGAAAGCTCACCTCTGCCAATGTGCTCGTGTGCGATGAAAAGGGACCGGTCTCTCTGGCCGGGGTGATGGGCGGCGCGGAGACCGAAGTGTACGATGCCTCGAAGGAAGTGCTCGATGCGGTCGGTCCGGAGATGAAAAATGGCGAGAAGCAGCATGGAAAAGCCACGGCCCGAGGCGTAAGTACTACCAACATCCTGCTCGAAGGCGCGGCCTGGAACTTCATCAACATTCGCAAGACCGCGAAGCAGCATAACCTGCCGTCCGAAGCCTCCTTCCGGTTTTCGCGCGGCGTGCATCCGGCCCTGGCGGAGCAGGGTGTCAGACGCGGCCTGCAGTTGATGGCGGCCTGGTCGGGCGGCAGGATCGCTCCCGGGCTGGTGGATGTGTACCCGCTCAAGCCCAAGGATCCGATCATCACCGTGACATCCCGGGATGTCAAACGCCTGATCGGGATCGACCTTACGGTGAATGAAATTGCTGAGCTGCTGACGCGGCTGGAATTCGAGTGTACGATCGAAAACGACTGCGTCGAAGCCAGGACTCCTCCGCATCGCCTGGATATCGGCGAGGGCATCATCGGTTTAGCAGATGTCATCGAGGAGGTGGCACGCAGTTACGGCTATGATCGCATCCCCGAGACGCGCATGGCAGATGCCCTGCCGCCGCAGACCGGCAACCCGATTTATGAATGGGAGGAGCGCGTCCGCGATCTTCTCGTAAACCTGGGCCTGCAGGAGGTGGTCAATTACCGCCTGACCTCGCCCGAGCGCGAGAGCCGGCTTGCTCCGTATGCTGAATATGTCGAGCTCGCCAATCCCATCGCGCCTGAACGACGGGTATTGCGCCGGAGCGTGCTGGCGTCCGTTCTCGAGTCCGCCGAAAAGAATGCTCGCGCCGAGTCGGTGGCGATGTTCGAGATCGGCTCCATTTTCGTGCCGGTGGAAAACCCTTCGACCGGCTCAGGGCAGGCGCTGCCAGATGAGCCGCACCGGCTGGCCCTGTTGATGACCGGCCTGCGCCAGGCGACCGCCTGGGATGTGAAGCAGTCGGCCCCATTCGATTTCTTCGACATGAAGGGACGCATCGAACACCTGCTGAGCGGACTCCGCTACACCGGCGCTTCCTACGCCCCGATCGATTCGGTCAGCTACCTGCACCCGGGCAAGGCCGCCCAGGTCAGGCTTAATGGACAGGTGATCGGCGTATTCGGTGAGCTGCATCCCCTGGTGAAGGAGAAATATGAGTTTGGGGATGCGCCTGTCATCGTGGCCGAGTTCGACCTGGATGGGTTATACA
>DASUOS010000145.1:0-5621 GCA_036276515.1 Anaerolineales bacterium
AAGCGCTCGAAGAGCCGGGTTTCCTCCTTTTCTCGTTCGAGCCGCGCTTTTGAGAGACACACCCACAGCGAGCCATTTCCTGCGTAGCCGAAGTCGAACCCTGCTGTTTCGGCCAGCTCCTTGTACAGGGCTGAACTCGCAAACAACAGGTCGCGCAGGACCGGCAGGGAACGCAGCATGACCGACTCACGGCTTGCCAGGGCAAAACGGACCAGCCAGCTGAACAGGCGGATATCCAGACGCGGCTTGATGTAGAACGGGCTCTCCGGGTCCAGCATCCAGCGCAATCCATCGCCCAGCGCGCCGGGGGAGGCCAGGGGCAGCGCGTGGCTCGGCACGATCAGCCCGCCGTTGCCAGACGAACAGCCGGATGCGATCTCGCCTTTTTCCACCAGCAGCACTTTCAATCCGCTCTGGGAAAGATAATAGGCAGAACAGATTCCTATCACCCCGCCGCCGACGATCACAGTATCGTAATGAGTGTCCATAGCTGGAGTGTCCTCTGCGGGTATTATACGCGCCCGGGCTGCATTTCTCTTCAGCAGTACGGGTGTTCCCTCATGCAACAGGACAGTCTCACGACTGTCCTGTTGTACTTTACCGGGCTTTCCACCTATCCGTCGGGGAGCCTACTGCTGCGGGGTGTCCGTCGCGGCGGGGGTCAGGCTGGGAGCAGGATCCTGGCTGGGCGGCGCGGTCTGGGTTACCGAAGGAAGGGGCAGCGCCGGGGAGGACGAGGAACTGGAGCCGAGAGTCAACTGAAGGACCTCGTAGTCAAGCCGTGCCTCGCCGCTGGCATTATTCGATCGAAGCTGGATGCGAACCTCCCTGCCGCTGGAGATATAACCCGGCTGGAGCCGGATATCGTACTTAAGTAGCTCCCAGGCGTCTTTGTTTCTGCCCACAGTGCTCCCGATCTTGACCCACTTGTTGGCGGACCAGTCATAGACCGCCCAGCTCCAGTTCTGGCGGGAAGGCGCGGTGCCCTTGAAGTTGACCTGCAGGGTCATGCCGGAGATCGACGAAACCGGGGTACCCGCCGGCAAATAGAACGATTGGTACCCGGCGTACCTGCCGTCCTGCGGCTTGAAGGCCACATATTCAGCCGGGTTATCCTCCATGCCGCTCAGCCGGAGCGTACCCAGGCTGGCAGGCTGGCCTACCATCGTGCCGCGCTGGGAAGAGAGTGCGCCGGGCGGAAAGGTCGTTGCCCCAGGATCGGTTGTCGGTCCTGCGGGCGGCAGGGCGCTGGCAGAGACGGCCGTGGGCGAGGACCGTACCATCATCGTGGGTGATGGGATCACCGGGAGCGTCGCTGTGGACAGGGGGGTCGGCGAAGGTAGAACGATCATCGTGGGGCTGGGGATGACCGCGCTCGTGGACGAAGGTCCGCCGACCGCTGTTGCGGTAAGTGTTTGCGTGGAGGCGGCCGGGGTGGCGGTCCGCGCGTTGATGGCAGTGGGGGTAAAGGTGAACGTCGAGGTCGCCGTAACTGCATTTACTGCCGTGGGCGTGAAGGTGAAGGTCGGCGTGGTAGCCGTCAGCGTGCCAGACGGTACGACCGTGACCGTCGGAGGAGAGGTTGTACTGCCGCCGGCACGGGCGATCACTTCCACTTCGGCCAGGGCCGCCGCGCTGCCGCTGACGGAGCTCATCTCCACCCGCACCACCCTCGCCGTTATATCGTTGAAGGTGACATTGGTGCCGTTTTCCGAGAGCGCTCCGGAGGTATTGCTTCCCACCAGGTTCGTGCCTCCGCTATCACTGAAGAGTTTCACGGTGGCAGCCTGGACCTTGATCGGGGAATCGGCGGCCGGGATGTTGTACAGGCGTACGGTCCGCACGGTGACCGGGACCGGGAAAGTTAACTGCGCCCACTGGGTGTTCGGATCCTGGCCGGAACGGCTGATCCAGTATTTGTGGAGTTTCTCCGGATATGACATCTTGACCCGGCGGTCGGTCAGGCCATTCCCATTGGGCAGAAAGGTATCCAAAGACGAGAACTGGAGGGCGGCCCCGGGCGCCAGGTTCGTCCACTTCGCCTCCTCCGCAGACGGCACGGGGATCATCGAATGCCCTGCATGGCAGCCGACACATTTCACCACTTCCCCCGGGCGGCCGAAGTTCATCCCGGCGACATGGGCTGCACCACCATGGTCAGGACCCAGAGCATTCATACCGGTGAGTGGAATTGTGTAACCAGGTCTTGGGCTGCGAATCTGCTCGAAGAGAGGAACGTTGGCCGGGGACGTTGTCGTCACTGAGCCATCCGGGTTGACCGGCACTTCGTTGAGCAGTATGGGCCAGTCCAGCTGCTCGAGGGAGCCCCTTTGCTGCCAGCGCTGGTGATCGATGAAGAAGCGGATCGTACCTGCCGCTCCGACAGGCATGGCGCTTAGAATATTGGTATCGACAGGGGCGTTGAAGTAGACATTCAACGCCTGGAAGGTAAACGTTCCATCTATGTCATACGGAGCTATATCCAGTGGAGGCAACAGGCTCGGGAATTGTGTAACTCGATCTGGAATGACCGGTGGTACTCTGCGAGGGCGGATTACTCGGGCGCGCAACTCGGTTGTGCCTGGGTTGTCATAAAGCGGGACCAGGTTGGACCCATCAAAGTTGACGAGATACAGCCCGTAATCCTGAGCGATATCCCTGGCCAGAGATATCACCAGACGGCCATCCGGCAGCACATCAGGTTCTGAGACGTAGTTACTCTGATAGATTCCATACGATGGAGGGTTATCACGTACCATTCTGTACAGGCTATCGTCCCGGGCAATCACACCCAGGATACCCTGGTAGCCATGGGGGCCGCGCTTGTAAATTCGCAGGCCGCCAAATCCTGCTGCTTCGGTCATATTACTCATCGGAAAGAAGTTGGCGACCAGGTCGCCACTGGATGTAAATGCACCCCCATAGGCTTGGTTGTCCATGTCTGTACGAAGATCGCCACCGGCCCAGAGCGCCAATCCTGTTCCATCAGGGTTGATCGTTGTCGGAGCCCAGGAATTCCGCCATAAGTAATCGGGACGAACCAGCTGATTATTGCGAACGGAAGTCAGGCCATTATGAAGCCTGTATCCCTCGGCAGGATTAGCTGGATTCACGAAAACAGTATCCATACTGTTAACGGCAAAGCGGAAGTTACGCCACCAGCGCGAATAGACGATCTTACCCGTAATCGGATCCACCAGAGGACGATCGGCACCATTGCGTTCAGAAGTGATCCGGTGAAGACTCGTTCCATCGGCATTGACAACATATAGATTGCTTGTACGGGCTCCGCTATACTGGCTGAAAGACGGCCAGCGCGTGGATGAAAAAACGATCCGTCCATCCGGCAGCCAGGCAGGATCGGTGTCATCATATTTCTTGAAGTATTCGCCAACATCTCGAAACTGCGACAGGTTAAGATTTTCACGATCTGAGAGGGTGAGCTGTCGCAGGCCGGTCCCATCCACGTTGATAAGGTAAAGGCGCCAGGCACCGGGATTGGTTAGCGGAGATGTGTCGTACGAACCGCCCACCAGTCCGGCAAAAACGATCTTTGTCCCATCGTAAGACACATCCGGTGCGTTGACATCGACCAGATTAAGAGATGTGTGAGTTGGCCTTGAACCGTCCACCAGGGTTCGTAAGCTGCCATTTGCTTCGCGAACAATCAGCTTTCCAGGCGCAGCTACCTGAAAGCGGGCATACGGGCCCACGCCTGGCATGGATCCGGTCTCCTGCGGAGCCATATATATGCTCCCATTCCTGGGAATCTGTCGTGAGACGAACACGATCGCGTAATTGTCGATCTGCATACCGGCCTGGCTGTCTGGCTCCCGGGCAGAAGCAGCGTCTGCCGGGGTCAGAACCAGCGCCAGGATCAGAATTCCAAATACCGCCCTGCGGCATGAGCGTACTACTGTTGTTGCGAACATGACACCTCCATATCTTGTCTATGTCTGGATGAGCCGCCCTGCTGTGGAATTCGCACAGTAATACATTGCTTTCGGCGAAAGCGAAAGCTGGAATGAGAAATAGTTACAAACGAATCTGTAAGTTGTCGATAAACGAAAGTACCCCCCGACCGGAGTACCGGTTTCCGTCCCTTGAACCGGCTAACAATTATGCAAAGAAATGGAAAGCGCCCCTGGATGTTCAGAGGCGCTCCTGAATAAAGAAGCTTTTCCAGTTTGAAATTTCTTTACCTTCGAGGAGTCTTTGTCGGTTTTCCAGGTCTGGACGTCGCGGTCGGTGTGGGAGTGTTTGTAGGTGTAAGGGTTGGCGTCGGTGTATAAGTGGGCGTTGGAGAAACAGGGAACTCATATTCGTACGCCCCAATATCGCAGTGACTACCCTGAGGACGCGTGACTCCGCGTTGATCGGCAGATGGGCAATTTGCATCATCTCCTGCGTCAATGGCCGGAGAGCCGGGCAGCAGTTCCATGGTCTCGGTTAAACCACGCCCATTAGACTGAAGCGGACCGAGAAGCGGATCGGCATCCAGGTTGCCGGCGCCAGAATAGCCGCCCTGTACAATGCTGTTCGTCACATCCACCGTTCCATAGACATTAAATACTTCTCCGCCCTCGTTCCCCCACAGAATGCTGTTGCGAATCACAACGTTGCCAGAGTTAGCGATTCCTCCGCCTGTGATGAATGCCCTGTTACCACTCATTGTCACGTGGATAAGAGTCGGATTGCTGTTCCCGTCTCTGTTGAGTATCCCGCCGCCGTACGTAGCCGAATTGTTATGGAATGTCACATTGGTCAAAGCGGGACTGCTTAGATAATTGGACATCCCGCCCCCATAGGTATCATCATCCATGGCATCGATTGCAGTGTTGCCGCTGAACGTCACATTCCTCAATACAGCATTACTATAGTTGTCGTTGGACATCCCACCCCCATACGCGCTGGCCGAATTTCGGCGGAAAGTCACGTCAGTCAGGCTCGGGCTGCTTTGATCGTTTGCCATCCCGCCGCCGGCCGCGGCGAGATTTTCAACGAAATCCGTCCGGGTCAGGGTGGGGCTGCTATTGTACATATTGAGCATGCCGCCGCCAGAGCGAATTGCTGTGTTGGCATAGAACCACGCATTTGTGATGGATGGGCTGCTGGAAAATTGGTTCTCCATCCCACCACCTTCCACGGCGGAATTGGAAATGAAATTAACGTTGACCAGGATCGGATGGCTCCCCTGGCTGGTCATTCCATTTTGTGTATCGCCGTTATACATCCCCCCGCCGAACGTGGCGTAATTTCTCTCGATGCTGACAGCCATGATTGTCGGGCTTCCCCGATCGTTATAGATCCCGCCCCCCTTATCATGAGGATAAGCATTTGCATTCCCGCCTGTAATCAGGAAATTATCCAGCACGGTCGTGTTGTCTGTATTGCTGCCCACCACGACATGATACGAGTTGTCGCTGTTATCATACAAAATGCCAATGTCACCGCTCAAAATGGTCGGGTTCAGGGCGAGGTCCCGCTGGTCGCGCAGGATTTCCGTACCGGCAAAACCGCCGTAAACCGCAACACCATTCTTGAGCACAAAAGAAACGCTTCGGTCAGTGCCGGAGGTTGGCTTGTAGACACCCGTCGCCACCCAGATCTCATCGCCGCTA
>DASUOS010000146.1:0-2317 GCA_036276515.1 Anaerolineales bacterium
AGTTCGCGGATGACCGAGCTGCCCATCTTCTGCATTCGGTGGGCATAACGATATTCCCAGGGTGTTTGCATTTGTTCTCCTTGAAATGGATTGCAGGGTGATCCCTGACAGTTCAATATGAAGATAAAAAAAGCCTGACAGGTATACGTGTACCCGTCAGGCGTGTGAGCCTGTTGACATAAGAATGTCAAGTAGGAATAGTGCCAGTATTCGTCCCATGGCAACCCATATCTTACCTAATTTTCCCTGATCCCGCAATTGACGATTGACCTATGATTCATATGATGGAAGAAACTGTAAGGTTATACTTGTATAGAGACCTTGTCAGGCTTGGAGCACAGGAGGCACTCATGACCAGTGGGATCATGGCATTTTTACACCATCTGGCGGCATTTGTCCTGACTGCCGCGATCGTGTACGAGCGGTGGAATAAATCCTTTGCGAAGAACCAGGCCCCCGAGATCCCGGACCGGGGCGCCTCCCGCATCAAAATGCTGCTGCGCCTGGAACTGCTGGCCATTGTCCTGATCCTTTTTTCTGCGGCGATGATGGCGCGCGGTGTGGGGATGATGCAATGAACGACTCCGATCGGGTTCTGTCCCTGCTGGCGAGCCTTGCCGCCGAGGAGTACTGCTATCTGACGACCAAAGGCCGCGTCACCGGCCGGCCGCACGAGATCGAGATCTGGTTCGGCGCCCGCGGCCAAAGCATCTATCTGCTCTCCGGCAGCCACTCGTCCGATTGGCTGAAAAACCTGCGCAGGGATCCGGCGGTCAGCGTGCGGATTGCGGAGCATGTTTTTTCGGGGACTGCCCGCCTGGTAAGCGATAAAGAAGAGGAAATGGCAGCCCGTTACATGCTGGCCGAGAGATACCAGGAATGGGAAGAGGGGAAAAAGCTCAGTCAATGGGCACGGACCGCCGTTGTCGTGGGGATCGACCTGCACGAGACAGAATCGATTTAGCTGAAACTATGGATTCCAACGAGCGATTTTGCGGTTGAGCGTTCTCAAGCAGGAACATTGTCCCCGGAATAGTCTCCACGACCTGGGAACATAATCCTGGTGGAGGGTGTATTCCTTCGGACCTGTAAACAGTACGATCCAGGAGAAAAGGATGAACACAAACCGGCTTCCGCTCATGTTGACCCTCATAAATATCCTGCTTTTGATCGCCGTCCTGATTCAGGGCAGGATGATCGCCAGTAAACCCGTCCCGGATGTCCTGCGGGTGCGGGCGTTCGAGCTTGTGGATGAGGAAGGCCAGGTCCGTGCCCAGTTTAGCGTGGAGGCGAGCGGCGAGGTCGTCTTCCGCCTGCGGGATGAGCACGGGGTTATCCGGGTCAAGCTGGGCGATTCGCAGGAGGGCTCGGGACTGGTACTGATCAACGATCAGACGGAGCCTGGCGTCCAGATCCTGGCCCGGCCGGGCCAAACGGTCCTGACCCTGAGCGAGCAGGGCGGCGAGAAGCAGGTCATCATCGAACCCCAGACAGGATTCATGGAGCGCAGGAAACGGTGACTCAACGAAGTGAGGAGATGACTTTACGAAGGGAGCTGACTGCTTCCTGGTGCTTTGGCAGGCTGGGCGGCTTTGGCCCCGCCAATTGTGTCATCGCCGAGGGGTTTCTGGCAAGGAGGCCAGTGCAGGCAATGGGGCGAAGGGCCATTATGATACGGTACAATCCAAATAGATACGTATGGCAGAAAATACTCTTCGCTACCCGGACGTCCTTTTCGATTGGGGCGATACCGTCATGCGCGATGTTCCGGAGAGGACTACACCCATGGTCGAGTGGGAGCAGCTCGAAGTCATCGACGGGATCGCCGGGGTGCTTGCCTACCTCCACGCCAGCGGACGGCGGATCGCCCTGGCCACCAGCGCCTCCATCTCCGACGAGAGCCAGATCCGCGGCGCTCT
Organism: Anaerolineales bacterium; assembly: GCA_036276515.1. Lineage (GTDB taxonomy): Bacteria > Chloroflexota > Anaerolineae > Anaerolineales > Villigracilaceae > Defluviilinea. Next base: position 1,920 of record DASUOS010000146.1, read on the forward strand.
GGCCCGCGGCGGGCTGGATTCGTACTTCTCCCGGATCTATTGTTTCAAGAACACGAACCTGCCCAAGGGCGAAGCCTTTTACCATCACATTTTGAACGATTTGAACGTGCCTGCCTCCGATGTTGTGATGATCGGGGATGGCTTCGAGAAGGATGTCCAGGTCCCGAACCGCCTGGGTATCTTTGCCATCTGGTTCAACTCGAGGTCGGAGGAGACCCGCAGGGATGAATATCATGTCACCGTACATAAACTAACAGAAGTCATCGACTTCTTCGAAACGCTGTAAAGACTACAGTTCCGGCAAAATATAAGGGGAATAGGATGGCTGAATGAATGTCCCGGGAATTTTGTAACAGGCAAGACGTTAGATAGTTAAGTACTATGTCACCCGAAGCGGC